>DATKPK010000251.1:0-21925 GCA_035524095.1 Binataceae bacterium (SeqCode)
GCCGCAGCACCGCTACCTCCAAGCTTTCGTGATGGTCTGCTTGGAACCTAGCTCGTGCCGGTTAAGAGGGACATCTCGTCTCGGCAATCAACTGACTTTTCGCCTCGGCACTCTACCGACATCTAGCTCTGGCACTGACAGTTTCGCCCGAAGCGCTTTACTTCTGGTGTCTTACTCTCTGGGCATGCTTTCCGCCTTTATTTCAGAAGTTGCTCGCTGATGCAGCCGCAGCGAAGGCGGAGAATCATTGACACCCTCTCGCGACGCCTCATGCGGCGCAATTAAGATCGGCCAAGCAGTTGAAAATTATCACCGACCGAAACCAACTATCAATTGAGGTTGAGCCCTCCGAAGCTCCGCTTCAATCGAGCCGAAACACCCAAGAGCGCGACTGCGTGAGGTTTTCGAATTCCGGCTCGCCGTGCGTCACAATTCGTTTGATTCGGTCCGGTTCGACGGGTCTGGTCATATGGCCTTCTATATCCGGCGAGTGCTGGGTCTGAATGCCGTTCTTTCGGAGCAAGCCGTTTACGATTTTTTCTCCGATCGACCAAATGATATCGAATTCGTTGATGGGTAAGCGTCACCACGATTCGCGGGCTTCCGATCCGGCACAAAATCTCCGCCGTTCCCGATGAGTCTTCGCCCATATGTGGCATGTAGAGAGCTTCACCACCCCAATATCCAAGCAGCGACCCGACCCCACCTTGATCGAGGAGCGCTGACCGAGAGCTCACGAACCATATCATGCCCCGTCGGTTTCTCATCGTCTGAGTAATTCGCTTGGATGAGACGGTTTGCCAACTCCTCACCGATGATTTTCTTGTCGACTAGGCTGCTAACCCGTGCGTCCAAAGTAGCTCGCGAGAGCGGAACTAAGCCGTCTCGCTTGATTACTTCCACTTCATGGTCTTCCAATCGCGTGCAGTGGAATCCGATTATGTCGAGATGCTGGACCGCTTCCTCTATCTTTGAGATGAGCGCTGTCCTTTGCTCCCTCAAGGCGTTCGGCGGTCGGTAAACTCTGAGTCTCCAATCCGATCGTGCGAGTTTGTCGATGCGCTGCTCTTCCAACTCATAGTCACGCAGAACTTCGTAGTTCTCGTGCAGAAGCTTAATTAGGTCGCGTTGCCAACCCGCGACACACTCGATCTCGAACGCTCGTTTGATATTTTGCTTAACCTCGCGGATCAAAGCAGGTTGCGACAGCACGGTCCAAACGGCTCGCGTTCTATCTCGCACCGCCCACCCGTTCTTCGCCTCTCACAAGCCCCCGGTACACCAGTCCTCAACGTCGAGCTTTCCTCAATTGAGCTTCGATATAATCGAGGTGCGCACCTGACATTCCTGTCGTTCCCATTTCCTCGGGGGTTACATCCGTCGAAGGCCAAATGCCGCCAATCGCCAAGGTTACTATCCCAGTATCGATGAGCGCATCTATGTAGGCGGAACGGATGCTCGGATCCGCGCGACTAGCACAGAATTCGCCCATTGCTCCGGCGAGAAGATCGGCGAACTGAAGCTGCCGCACCTGTTTCGAATTCGCCGTCCGGGTGGCCTCGACATTCAGGGGATAATGAATCGGGCTGCCACCGCCATCGAAGGTCACTTCCGGCAAGTCCGACCGCGTTAACGCATCCCAAATCCATCTCGATTCGGCGAAATACTTTGACTCGTCTAGGGTGAAGCGCAAGGGCTGGCCTGCTCGGTCGTCCCAGTAATGGGCGGTCAAGTCAACGGTCGAGACGCTACGTCGAGCGAATGTTCCGGCGGCTTCGCAAGGTGCCGCGCTCCGAGTGCTCTCTCGCCGCCCAGAAAATAAACGAGAACGTCGCTGATCATCTTCCGTGTCTGCTTACCCGGTGAAATCTCGCTCGGGTCGTCAAAGGCACGATAAAGGAACCACCAGAACGCCTTCCAGGCGCCGCGAATTCGCTCGCGCATCATCGACTGGAAGAGTTTCAGCAGCTCTTCGAGAAATTCCGGCACCAAACTGAGCACGTAGAAGGCCATATTGGAGAGACCGAGATTTGCACCATCTTCGTACAGGTCGATTCCGTCCTTTAGCATGGCCGGCTCGACCCAGAGGTCGACAAGCAGAGTCAAGAGCTGGAACTTCTTGTGAGCGTTGAACAGCGTGGCCACCGGAATCCCATCCGGGCGGCCCATCGATGAGACGCTGCGGATAAGTCCAGGATTCGCTTCTGCCCGTTTGCGCGCTTGGCCAGCCGGGAATGCTTCAGCTCTCCGGCCTGAACTCCTGTGAAATGCCGCGCGAGAAGTTCGAATGTCATTTCGTCGGTCAGGTTGTTCGAGGAAAGCACGAAAACGGGCTGATCGGGATCAAGATGACGCTCGCCCGTATAGCCCGATTCGTCGATGAATACTTCGAGTGCCACAAGCTTAGAATAACAAAAAGCCGCGAAACATTCCGAAAACAATCCCACTCTAGAGCGGCGAAGCGGGATAATAAAGTTTCCCGTAGCGAGCCGCGCCACCATACCTACGCCCACTGCTGTCTTTGTTAGACTTCAACAATGCCGCGACAGACCGTTCTGCCTGGTGAGCCTGACACCCTAGGCCAGCAGCCGCGCGAGTTCATCGGACTGTGTCGCGAACTTCTTAGGATTGGCCTGCCGAATTTGCTCAATATTTTGCAGCTTCCATCGCAGGCCGGGGAGTTGTTCCAGGTGCTCCACTCCTAACAGCGACCATTCGGGCTCTCCCGCGACCAATGATAGTAGAAAGCGGCGCTCGGCCGCGCTGAGCCCGGCCTGAAGTTCGCGCACCATCCGTGCGCGGGCCGCAACCAGGGTCTTGAGCGCCACAGGTTCCTCGGTCATCCCCTCAAAGTCATCTTCGTACTCCTTCCGGATGTCGCGTAGCGATGGAAAGAGGACCTCATGCACCGGTCGGTTGTGGCTTGCGAGGTAGATCACGAAGGCGCGACGGATGCCGGCCGTGATTCCTTCATGCGCAAACAGTTGCATCACGTCGAACAGATCACGGGGATGCTGCCTGTCCATCGCCGCAACCAGCTTGCCGCCGTATATGTCCTCCAGCGACACTACCGGAATTTCGAGGTCTGCTTGCAACGTCTCACGCGCACTCGGTTTCAACGACGCGACCCCAACCGGATGGACGGTGCCGCGCATCACGAAATTGACCTCGATTTTGACTTCGATGCGATCGCGTCGCACGAACAGCTTGGTCTCGCCCGCATCAGCCGCGGCCAAGGCATGTGTCTGGAAGCCTTGCTTCTTGAGACGTGCAACGGACTGGCGGATCGCCGCGTTGATCCGCCGGAGCGCCTGATCTCGCGGCAGAGTGTAGTCGGGAATACAAGATCGAGATCGACTGATAGCCGCGGCATGTCGCGCACGAACAGGTTGATCGCTGTTCCGCCCTTGAGCGCGAATGTGTCGTCGACGAACACGAGCGGCGCCACCCGCGTCATAAGGCGCGCGCTGTCGAGATACACCTGATTCATGGGTTAAGCACGAGAACACCGTCTGCCGAGCGCGACACCCACGGCCGGTCGCTTCCGGTAGGCAAGCGGGCCGGGTTGAGCTTAGCAACCCAGGGCAGCGACTTTTCCCGGCCGAGCTGCAGACATAATCGCACGGTCTTGATGCTGGTACATCGCCGCAGCAACTCGCGCAGTACGTTGGCGCGTAAATTATAGGTGCTCTCGACCAGTTCGCGTGCTTCCTGCTGTGGCTGCCGCACGCCGACTTCGCTCAACACCTCCAGCAATGCGCGCTCCGGCGCAGAGACCAGCGGAGCATTTTTGAGCTTCTCGAAGGGCTGGACGTGAAGAAGCGCATCGGGTCGCTCCTCGAACATTCGCTTACGGTGATACTCAGCCGGAAAGCGCTCCGTGAACCAATGCGGCAGGCTCGCGGCCTTCCAGCCGTAGAGATGCAGGACCGGCCGTTGAGCCAAATAGTGGCGCACGCCATGCCAATCGAGCGCCGATTTCCCCCCGACATGCAACCCTTCGAACCGACGCTGCAACAGGACCAGGCTCGGGTGTAATGCCGGCGGATCGTTCGGCCGACAATAGACACCGCGCGCCAACCGCTGAAGCCAGCCCGTGCGGACATAGTGGACGGCGAGGTCGGCCGATATCCCCAAGGCGGCCAAATCCTCCGAGGTCAGCGGCGTCCCCGGCGCGAAGCGGGTATAGAGCCGATTTAATTTGTTTCTATGAGTCGTAGCCACGCTACGATTATAAGCATATTTCGAAACTCGCGCCACATTTGATATTATCAGTACAATCGCATTTGAACTACGATAATCAATAACGTTTCAAATACTTCTGCGCCATCACAGCGGCCACGATGATTTTCAACGGTCGCTTTCCAAGCGGCCTGCGTGACGCTCATGTCTGCGAATCGCGACCGCCAGATCGCCCGGACTTCTTGCCGCGCGGCTCGAAACCGTTTCTGTGGAGCATGACGTAGAGTGAGCGCCTCGAAACTCCAAGAATGTCCGCGGCGCGACTGCGGTTGTTACCCGTCGCCTCCAACGTCCTCCGGATGAGTTCGTGCTCTACCGCTTCCAGCGTCGATCCAACGCGGACGACGAACTGATCTTCGCTGTGCCTGACCTCGTAAAATTCCTCGGGAAGATTGTGAAGCGCTATCCGGCCTTGCTCTCGCGTGACGACGGCCCGCTCGATCGCGTTCCGAAGCTCCCGCACGTTGCCGGGCCAATCGTACGCCCTGAACGCGGCCAGTGATTCGGCGTCGAGGCCGTCAACATCCTTTCCGTGCTCCTGATTGAGTTCCTCGACGAAGTGGGCAACCAGCAAATCGAGGTCCTCAAGTCGCTCGCGCAATGGAGGGATCGCGATCTTGAAAACGTTAAGGCGGTAGAACAAGTCCTCCCGCAGTTTCCTGCTTTCGAGAGCTTCGCGAAGCGGGCGGTTAGTGGCGGCGATCACGCGAACGTTAACTTGGATGCTTTCTTCCCCGCCAACCCTTCTGATCTTGTGGTCTTCGAGAACGCGAAGGAGTTTCGGCTGAAGCTCGGGCTTCATCTCGGTTATTTCGTCGAGGAAAACAGTGCCGCCATTGGCCTGCTCGAAGATTCCGAGGCGCCGAGCCGCTGCGCTGGTGAACGCACCGCGTTCGTGCCCGAACAATTCGCTTTCGATTAGATCGCCAGGAATCGCGGCGCAGTTTACCGCAAGAAATCGTCCGCTCCGCTTCGAGCGAGCATGAATCTCGTTCGAGGCGACATCCTTGCCGACGCCGCTCTCGCCAATGATTAGAACTGTGGAGCCTGATCGAGCAGCCTTGTCGATCAGCTCCTGCACGCGGAGAATCGCTTGCGATCCGCCAACAAACATTGGACGCAAGCATCAGAGTCTCTCCGCTACCGCGTCCACCACCACCTCAGGTCGAGTACCTCTAACGCCCTCTCACTACTCTCCAATCACGCGCCGCAGTCTGCGGACGGCACTAAAGTCCCTAGGTAGGGTGGACCGGTAGTCGAAGCCGACCAGTAGTACCGCCCGTGTCGCAGCCGTGAATCTGGGAATGCCTTGCCACGGTCTGCGACGTTAAAGGATGCAAATCGTGTACAATTTGTCTACCTCGAAAATGTGAATTTGGGCGCAAGGACCAGGGCGACCGCAACACAACAAGACGATTCCTGGCCCCGCACACAGGATGAGACTCCGCAGCAGGACTGCCAGGATTATACGAGCGCAATCTCGGCGCGCTCGATCAGCTCTTCACTGCCAACCAGTCGCGTGAGGATTCTTGCGGGGATCGAATTATAGGGAGTTTAGGAAGCTTATCCTCAGAGGATAAGACGCAATAATGGCATTATGATTCAAGACGCTCGGATCGGTCGAATGGGCGCTCAACGACCTCCGAGAGCTGATGCCTTGGACGGCCCTTCGGATTTCGGACTCTTGGTAAGTAGCGGGCTAAGACAACATCTGGGCCGCGGCCTTCGACGGGGTTTTCGACTTAGGCGAAAGCAGAACGAGGAGAGAATCGTCTTTCTCGCGAAGAGTCCACTCAACCCGCCAGAGAACGGCGTCCATCAGTATCAGCTCCTGTCCGTGATGGGCGGATCGTGCGTCCAGAAACCTCAATTTCGGATGCAAGACCGACAACGGACCTCTGCGATATTTTCCGTACCCCCACTGAATTCGGTCGCCTGAAATCTGAAACAGGGAAACATCGAGAAGGCTTGCGAACCTCACGGCGGCGGCGGCGAGTGAAACGTCAAACTGGCGAGCGACATCAAACACCCCTGAAAGGCAGATCGGTTGCGCCGATCTCACAAAAACCTCAGGCGGCATTAGCAGGGCGCTCGCGAGCAAATCGCACAAACGCTCAACCTCGGTTCCCTTATGTGGTAACGACAATCCGGCTCGCAAAAGGACCGCATGCCCAAGTTCATGGGCAATGGTGAAGCGTTTTCGCCCCTGAGGAAGATGCAATCCATACCTAAGGATCAACTCAGATCGCTCGCGTCGGAGCTCCCCGGAAAAAGGGATATCCTCAGCAACGACCTCGCTAACTCCGAGTTTCTGGGCGAGAGCGTCGAGATCAGTTGGAGGATGCGAGATATTCACTAGAAGCTCGCTCGCAATTTTTTCGACCGCTGTTTCCGGAGGACTCTCTCCCCCTGAGAGTCCAACAACCACGCGCGCAGCAGCACTGCGCCATTTCTTCTCACCCTTGAAGCTTCTGATCACCATCTGAAATGGTCGATGGCGCAACGGGTCCTCGCATGAGGAAGCAGCTCGCGCCAGTATTGCACTCCAGGATCGTCACGTCGCGCTGAAGCGCTCCGGCCGCGAGCAGCGAGCCTCTCTTGATGGATGTCGAGTGCCATTAGCCGGATTGCGAAGCTTTCCGCCTGCCACTCCCTCGGAAGGAGCGCTGGAACCGTTCCCTCCAGTTGGCGCGCTCGAAACTCAGCCCTTGCCGAAAGCTCATGTTCCTCAAGACCCTTCCATATGTTTCCAGCTCTCCTCAAATCATCGACCGCCGCCCGAACGTCACCTTTATGAACCGCGTTGCTCCCCCGTTGAAAATAGCCGCGGGCAAAAATCTCGGATACCTCCTGGTTATCGCCGAATTGCATCGCAAGCGCCGTATCGTAGTGTCCTTGCGCCTCATCGCGCCTGCCGTGCGCAGCTTCGAGGTCGCCCGCGAGAATCTCGAGATCCAAATAATCTTTACTGTTTGTGTCGGAAATCAGCTCGTAGGCCCGCTTTATCGCCGCTCGCGCGTTCTCGAATTGTCCACCGACCAAGAAAGTTCTACCTAATAGGCTGTGGCAATCGCCAACCTCGGGATGCGTGGGGCCGTGACCGCTAAGGGCGCTGAACCGCTCGATGGCTTCGCGCAGGAGCGACTCGCTTTCCACGAGAAGTTCCTTACGTATACTTTCATCGATGGCGCTTTCGGCCTGCATTCTCTTTAACCTGCCGATGCATTTTTTGCAGAAGGCAGTGTTTTTGTCGTCGTTGACGCTATCACCGAGTCGAATACTTTCATCGGCCGCAACTCCTGCTTCAGCGAGTTCGCCAGTTCGTTGACGCACCCACGATCGCCCGCAGATGAGCGCTTTCGCTTCGAGCTGAACGTCAGCTTGCTCTCGATTTGAACGACGCGCCGCACTGATGCAAAGCTCGGCCGCCTTGAGGACCAGTCGCTTGTCTCCCAACCGCTTCGCCGGTTTGTCCAGAACATCATACATCCTGGTTACGAGCCCGGGCTTCGCCTCGACGCACTCTCTAGCGAGATCCATTGCGTTGCGGATCTGTTCGAGACCCGATCGATCCGTTTTGTGGTTCGCAATGTGACCGAGCAGTGCCTCCAAAACGGAAGCGAGCAACAGCCTGCCCTGTGGATGGTATACCTTGCGTGAAAAAATGGTGGGCTCGCAGACTTCTCCCCGAATTACGAATGTTTCGGATTTCAGCGACGACTGAAGGTTATCCACCGTCGCTCCCAGTCCTACCGCCAGCACCGGAATCGCAATCGGAGAATGAAGGTACTGAAGGACGAATGCTGCGGATGCCGCCGGCTCCGGCATCGCACCGGCATCGGGAGGAACCTGCAGCTCAAGACCGAGGTCCCGTATCTCGGTGAGCAAGTCGTTGATATCAAAGCTGGCCCGCGCCGACATCGCCCTCGAGAACTTGGTATACAAATGATCAGTAATAGCCGTGCCACCCGCTCCGGCCAGCGCCCGTGACCTGAAGCTAACTCCTTCGGAAAGGAATTCTTCGGGCAATAGCCGGACGCTCATTTTTCTCAAGATTCCGAGTGCCTCTCCTCCGAGTCGGCTCAATGCCTCTTCGAACTCCGGCTTGCGCTCAATTTCAATCAATCGTGAGAATTTCTGCTGGTCGTCTCCAGACTCAGCCGCTATCCGGATCAGTCGGTCGAGCGACAGCAACAAGCGCGTTTCCCTGCCGTACACAAACTGAAATGTGCGATCGCGATGCTCCTGATTTCCTCGCGCCACGCGATCCAGCCATTCCACCACATCTGAGTGCTTGGGCGAGGCTTTCGCCTCGATCAGTTCTTCGAGAACCGCGCCGCCGCTCACGAGGGTGTCCCAGGCGGTTACTGCGCCTGAGGAAGGGACGCGCGGCTCAATTCCGATAGTCGCGCGCGCATCAGGAATGCATAAACCATCCTGCAACAGCAGAAGCGCTCGATAGACAGAATACTGCGTCTGATATTCGACGCCCCGGCCAGTGGCGGCGCCACCGGTTCGACTCGTGGTCTGTCGTTTTGGATGTCTCGAGGTAGTCGGTTTCTTCACACGTAAGCCCGCTGCGCACCGTCTCGACGAATTATACCAAACTGCTCCGGGCCGACGAACGCCGAGTTGGCACGCTCCAGACGCCGCGAGATGCGGAGCCGCGGCACAGCCGCAGTGCGTCGGTTTCAAAAAACGCGGGAACTCGACGCGAAAGTGTGTGTGCGAAATCTGCACACTGCGCACTTTTCGCTCTCGGTCCGTCGCCCCGCGAGCCGCGATCGTCCACATCCCCGAAGGTCCCTGACTTGCACCATACGCGAACCGGCAGAGGTGTGGCGGAGTGGAGGTGGACACACCAATCCAGGAGGACTCCGCAATGCCGGATGTTCAGATTTCCCCGACCGTAGAGACGCGCGACTACCTCAACATCGCAGAGACAGCGGATCGTTCGCGCCTAGCCGTGAAGACGCTGTATAATTGGATCAGCTTTGGCCGACTCGGACCCGCTTCGTTGGCAAGACGTGGATTTCGGCCGGCGCATACTAAAAATCCGTCGAACGATTCATCGCTTCGGCGGAATCGGATTGCCGAAGACGGCGTCGAGTGAGCGCGACGTTGACACGCTCGATCCAGTAATCGTGGAGCTCGAGGAGCAGCGAGCACGCACGCAGATGCGCGGCGGGCTCGTTTTCCTGAACGATGTTGGCGGCCCGGTCGATCTCACGAACTTCAGAGATCGAAACTGGAAACGAATTCTGATCAGGGCGCGTCTGCGAGCCCGCACGATCTATCAATGCCGTCACACCTTCGCCGCACTACAACTTTCGCGCGGAGGAAATCCACAATATGTCGCGCACCAGATGGGCCACACCAATCTCGAAATGATCATCCGGCACTACGCGCGATGCTCGCGCAAGCCGGAGCGCGTTGGCACTCTAGCTCACCAGCTTTCCGCCAAGTTCCCGCAAATTTTGCCAGAAAAATGCCAGAAAATGGGTGCCGCGGACGCTCCCAGCGTCCGCGGCGCGAGCCGCCGATCGTCGCAAACCGCCGATTCTACAAGGGGAAAACGTGGAGCGGGCGACCGGGGTCGAACCGGCGACGTCCAGCTTGGGAAGCTGGCATTCTACCACTGAATTACACCCGCCCACTGTTGAGTCTATGGCCCCTCCCTCGCACTGTCAAATCACATTGACCGCCTGCTGATTGCCAATCTTGCCCGCCTGATAATCCCCTACCGCTCGCCCGACGGTTCCGCTGGCCTCCGCGCGCCAACCTCAGATAAGGTCTATTTTCTTGCGCTATGGAAGCCGACGCCGCTATTGCCACCGCTGCTCCGCACGCCGAATACGATCTCCATTCTCACAAATGGCTGATCGCGCTCGCTGTGATGCTCGGCACCACTCTCGAAGTCCTCGACACCTCGATTGTCAACGTCGCGCTACCACATATGCAGGGCAGCTTCTCCGCGAGTGTCGATGAAATTGCCTGGGTACTGACCAGCTACCTGGTCGCCAACGGAGTGATGATCCCGATGACCGGTTGGATCTCCAGCCGCTTCGGCCGCAAACGCTATTTTCTGACTTCCGTGTTCGTCTTCGTAGCCGCCTCTGCGCTATGCGGAGCTGCCCACACACTCGATCAGATGGTCTTGTTCCGCCTTATTCAAGGGGCCGCCGGCGCTGCGATGATTCCTTCCTCGCAAGCCATCCTAATGGAGACCTTCCCGCCCGAGGAGCAGCAGATGGGGATGGCCGTCTGGGGCGTCGGCCTGATGGTCGCACCGATTCTGGGCCCGACCCTTGGCGGCTGGATAACCGATAATTGGAACTGGCGCTGGAACTTTTACATCAATATTCCAATCGGCATCGTCGCCTTCCTGATGGTTTCCGCATTCGTTCACGATCCGTCGTATTTGCGCGAACGCCGCGCCCGTGGCGGTCACGTCGATTATATTGGTATCAGCCTGCTCGCCGGTTCGCTCGGCCTGATGCAGATCGTTCTCGATCGTGGCCAGCGCGCCGATTGGTTCAACTCACCATGGGTGATCTACGCGACCATCGCATCGGCTGGCGCTGGCCTCCTGCTGATCTGGCGCGAACTCTCCTTCAGCGACCCGATTATCGACCTGCGCATTTTCAAGAACCGTGTGTTTAGCGTCGCCGTTACGCTTATGGTGTGGTTTAGCGCAGTCCTATTCGGCACGCTGTTGCTCAATCCGATCTTTCTGCAGGAATTGATGGGCTATACAGCATGGGGAGCGGGGACGGTGCAGGCGCCACGCGGCCTCGGCTCGATGTTGTCGATGATGATCATCGGACAGCTCGGCCGCACTCGCGTCAATACGCGGCCGCTGATCGGCGTAGGCTTCACCCTGATGGCAATTTCACTGTGGGTGATGTCCGGATGGAATCTGCAGGTCGGAATGTGGAATGTGATCTGGCCCAACGCCTTAATGGGTCTGGGCCTCGGCTTGATTTTTCCAACGGTCTCCGCGCTGAGCTTCTCGACCGTCAACCCCGAACGCATCGGTTATGCCTCCAGCCTCTACAATATGATGCGCAATTCGGGCGCGGCGATCGGTATCGCCTACATGACCGCGACCCTGGTCGCCCGCCAGCAGATCTATCAGGCGCGGCTTACCGAGCATTTCTCTGTGTTTGATGCCTGGCGCCTGACCAAGGCCGCGCCTCCGATGCCCGGTTCCCCAACTTTCCTCATTGGTCCCGGTCACGCTCAATCGCTCGGCTTGGTGTATGGGATGATTCAACAGCAGGCCTCGATGCTCGCGTTCAACGATATCTATCGTTCGCTCGCCGCCGCGACAGTGATCGCGATACCGCTGTTTCTGCTGATGGGCGGCGCGAAGCCGTCAGCCGGCGTCTCCGCCCATTGATTGGAATATCCGACTGTCTATTCAGCGCTGCTGGATTCGAGCTGGATATAGTTCTCGATTCCGATCTTTTCGATAAGCCCTAGCTGGGTCTCGATAAAGTCCACGGAATCCTCTTCTTTTTCGAGAATCTCAGTGAGCATATCGCGCGTAACGAAGTCGCGGACGCCCTCGCAAAAGCCGATCGCCTCGCGCAGATCAGGCAGTCCCATCTGTTCCAGCTTGAGATCAGACTCGAGGATTTCCTTGACTGTCTCACCGATCAGAAGTTTGCCGAGATCCTGCAAGTTCGGCAGGCCTTCGAGGAACAGGATACGCTCGATCAGTTCGTCGGCGTGCTTCATCTCCTCGAGCGACTCTTTGTACTCGTAGCTACCAAGCTTGGTTACGCCCCAATGGCGCAGCGTCCGCGCGTGCAGAAAATACTGATTTATCGCGGTAAGTTCGTTCTTGAGGATTTTGTTGAGATGATGAATGACTGTCGGATCGCCGCGCATGACCTTCCTCCGCCCTGGAGGAAAGTTAGCAGCCCGCGTCCGCGATTAGAAGGGCATCGGACGCTATCATCATCGCCGATGAAGCCGCAGCCGTGCTGGCTTCCGCGCGAATCAGGTCGCGTACGAAGGGTACGCATTTGCCGCATTGCGGCTTGCATCCCAGCGCCCGGTAAACTTCCGACACCGAGCATTCGCCCTTACGCGCGACCATCCGGACTTTGCCGTCCGTGAAACCGTTGCATAGGCAGATAAACATCGGCGATCCTTCCTGCTGATCCGCCCGCTTAGACCTCGTGGCGGCCAACGATCCAAGACCCTAGCAAGGCTGCGTACAGATGTAAATGAAAATCGTTATCAATTTCAATTTACAATTCCGCTACCCCCGCCTATTCCGAACCCCTCCCTTCCGCTACTTTCAACTCCGATGCGAGCGTCTCTCCTGTCTGGCCCGATGATCGCGTTCGGCGACTCCTCAGCGCAATGAAGCCGCCGCCGCTCGATCCCTCGCGGGCACGCACCAGCAGCCTGAAACGCCTCGCTCGCAAGGTGACTCGCAGCCAGTTCGCGACTCCGCTCGCGTCCGGCGCTTCGATTGGCGAGTTTTTCGCAGCTCTGCCCGATGTCCTGGCGGCTAGCCAATTCCGCCAACTTGCCCGCGCTATCGCCGACACCCATCGCAACCGCCGCACTTTCCTCCTGATGACAGGCGGGCATCCACTGAAAGTCGGTCTTGGACCGTTGATTCGCGATCTGATCCACGACGGCGTCATCACCGCGCTCGCTACCAACGGCGCCGCGATCATTCACGACTTCGAGCTCGCGATGATCGGACGCACCTCCGAAGACGTAGCGGCGCAGTTGCTCGACGGCAGCTTTGGGATGGCCGAGGAAACGGGTGCTTTCCTTAATCAGGCCGCGATTGACGCCGCGCGCGACGGTATCGGCTTGGGGGCAGCAGTCGGCCGTGCGATTTCCGATGGGAACCTCAAGTTCCGCGACGCTAGTATCTTCGCCGCCGCCTGCGACGCCGGTATCCCTGCGACGGTCCACGTCACGCTTGGCGCGGACATTATTCACATGCATCCCTCGGCTGACGGCGCCGCGCTCGGCCAGTCGACCTTCACCGATTTCCATCGTCTGGCCACCGTCGTCTCCGGCCTGTCGCGCGGCGTCGTGCTGAACCTCGGCTCAGCCGTGGTCATGCCTGAAGTGTTCCTCAAGGCCCTCAACCTGGCGCGTAATCTCGGCCATCGTGTCGATGATTTCACCGCCGCCGATATGGATTTCGTCCGCCAGTACCGTCCGCGCATGAACGTGGTCGAGCGGCCTACGATTGGCAGTGGCCACGGCATTAGCCTGACTGGCCATCACGAGCTGATGTTCCCCTTACTCGTTGCCGCCGTCCGTGAAGAACTGGCTAACCCTCCTGCGCGTGCCCGGCGGCGTAGATCCGAACGTTAGCCACGACCCTGATGCCTCCACGCCGATCCGCCTCAGGCTCCGCCGACCCTCCGATCGTACTGCTCACCGACTTCGGCTATCGTGACCATTACGCCGGCGTGATGCGCGGGGTTATCGCGACGATCGCACCCGCCGCCCGCGTCATCGATCTCACCCACGGCATCCCACCCCAATCAGTCGTCGCCGGCGCGATCGCTCTCACACAAAGCTGGCGGTACTTCCCTCCGCGTACGATTTTTGTCGGCGTCGTCGATCCCGGCGTCGGCACCGATCGTCTCTCACTAGCGATTGAGACTGCTTCGGGGGCCCGCTTCATCGGGCCCGACAACGGCCTTTTGACTCTCGCCGCCGACGAGGCGGGTATTAAGCGCGCCGTCGAATTGCGCGATCCGTGCTATCGCCTCGCGAGCGTCAGCTCGACCTTTCACGGCCGCGACATCTTCGCCCCCGCTGCGGCATACCTGTCCTCCGGCGTTCGCCTGAGCTCCTTCGGCCCGCCGGTCGGCTCCGTCATCCGTCTGGATCCTACCGCCGGTGCGGAAGAGGTTGGCGCTACGCTGTGCGGCTCAGTCATCTACATCGATGGCTTCGGCAACCTCATCACCAACCTCGGCTATCCACGCGTCAACAGCTTCGCAGCCCGCTTTCGTGGCCGCCGCCTTTTAGTTAGGATCAGACGTGGCGCGCCGATTTCAATACTCAAGTCCTACGGCGATGCGGCTCCCGGCGCGCCCCTCGCAACTTTCGGCAGCTTCGGCTTGCTCGAACTCGCGATTCGCGACGGCAGTGCTGCCGCTCATTTCGCCGCTGCCATAGGCACCCGCGTCTCGATAAAGGTGGTCCCACAGTCATCCGATGGATGAATCCAGCGCCTATAGGCAAATCTCCCCGGTCGTAACCGACTTCGCGCGCCATGACGGAACCGCAAGTGCACCCGCCAGCAGCTATCGGCCCGAGCGCACCCCTTTCCGCATCCCGGCCATCAATCTGGTACTTTTTCTACTGACGTTGCTGACCACCACGATGGCCGGGGCTGACGCTGCCAGCGCCCCGATTACCTTAGCCATCCCCCTGCGTGATAACCTCCTTAATCTGACCGCGGGCCTAAGCTTCTCGATCCCCCTGATGCTGATCCTGCTCGCGCACGAGATGGGCCATTACAGCTTCGCCCGCCGCTATGGCGTCGATACCTCGCTGCCCTATTTCATCCCAGCGCCGATGCCTTCCATCTTTTTCATTGGCACCTTTGGCGCTTTCATCCGGATGCGCGCGCCAGCGCGGACCCGGCGCGCGATGTTCGATATCGGCGCCGCTGGTCCGTGGGCCGGCTTCATCGTCGCGATGGCCGCGATCGTAATCGGTTTGCATCTCTCTACCGTGGCGCCGCTCGATAATTCCGCCGGCGGCCTGCAACTCGGTAACTCTCTCATCTTCTGGTCTATCTCACGCCTGGTTCTCGGCGTGAATCCCAACAGTGTGAACATCGAACTCCATCCGATCGCGTTCGCCGGATGGCTCGGGCTGTTCGTCACGACGCTCAACCTTCTCCCCATCGGTCAGCTCGACGGCGGGCACGTTGTCTATTCCCTCCTCGGGGGTCGCTGGCATCGCCTAATCTCCCGGCTCTTCGCTGCCGGATGTCTCCTGATGGTCGTCGTGCCGTGGGCAATGCATCAGCCGTTCTGGTACGGATGGGGGCTGTGGTTCGTCCTCGTACTGTTTCTCGGCCTCGGCCATCCTTCGACCCTCGACGCCGATACGCCGCTCGCCGGCCGCAGACGCTTAACCGCATGGGCAACCGTCGTGCTCTTTGTCCTGACCTTCAGCCCGGTGCCGATTTCCATCGTTCCGCCACAGGATCAGCCGCTGCCGCCTGTCGGCGGCCAAACTCGCGACGTGATGCGCCATCTGCCGCGCATCGGCCATCATTCAGCGCATCATTCGGACCTGCATATCTGACGGCAACGCATCGCGCCCTCACCGGCCAATTTGGAACGCCAACTAATGGAACGCCCAACCTGGGACCAGTACTTCATGACGATCACGCGGCAGGTCGCCGAGCGCTCGACCTGTCTGCGCGCCAAGGTTGGTGCGGTTATCGTCCGCGATCGCAGCATCCTCGCGACCGGCTATAACGGCTCGCCCGCCGGACTACCGCATTGCCTCGACGCCGGTTGCCTTATCTACGAATCGCGCACCCCAAATGGCGATATCGAGCAGAATTGCTACCGCACGATTCACGCCGAAATCAACGCCATCACCCAGGCCGCCCGTAACGGCAGTGCGATTCAGGACGCCGTTATCTACGTCACTCACACGCCCTGTATCCATTGCATGAAAGTCCTGATCAACACCGGCATCCGCACTGTCTATTACGACCGCCCCTACAAGCTGGACACGGTCGCCGAACTTCTCAGCTACGCGAAAATCCAGCTCGTTCAGGTCATCCCTCCGCAAGAGAGTCACGGCAATGGCGTCTGATGCGATCCACCCGCGTCCCTGTGGTATTTGCAGGCTGATCGAGCGCGCCACGGCCCGCTTCGACGACTTCATCGCCGAACTTCCGCGCTCTTGGCTGATTCTCGGCGATGCGCAGTTCTATCGCGGCTACACCGTTCTGCTCGCCAAGCGCCCCGTCAACGAAATCCACTTGATGCCCCGCGGAGAGGCGCACGAACTGCTCGACGAACTGATCGCTGTCGGCAAGGCGCTCAGCGCCGTGGTCCAGCCGCACAAGCTCAATTACGAATGTCTCGGCAATCAGGAACCGCACGTCCACTGGCACATCTTTCCGCGTTCCCTGGAAGACCCGATGCGGCTCGCGCCCGTATGGCTCCGTCCCGAGTCCGAACGCAAACTCGTTTTGCCCGACGATGATCGGCGTGCTCTCATCGTTTCATTACGAAGCGAGCTCGCCCGCCTCATCCCCGCCGGCCGTTATAGCTGATTGATGCGGCTTCTGTTTGTTGCGGCTGCGCCAGCATCCTCCGGTGTTCATCCCAGACGATACGGCCATAAGCGAATCCGCTCATGCCTAATCGGCGCCGCCGCTTTGCTGATGCTCTCCGGATGTGCCCGCAAACCACTGCCCGAAGCTGGGACTCCCACTGAACAACTTTACGCTCAGCGCTGCGGTACTTGTCATCGCGCCTATCAGCCTTCGACACTGACGCCTGCGATGTGGGAACTTCAGGTGGATGCGATGCAATTGAAGATCACCGCCGCCGGCATGCCGCCGCTATCTCCCGCCGACAAGCAAACGATCCTCACCTACCTCGAACGCAACGCCTCTCAGCCTCAATAGCCACTCGATGGACTGCTAGTTACTGGCTATTGGATTCACGGCAGCACGATACTCAATTATTCCGTTGCGCTCTGCAGCAAATGGCGTCAGACGATGGGGCGCGAGCTTACCGTCCGGCATGATATGCACAACCTCCCATCCGCGCACAGTCATATAGTCGGAAATGATCCGCCGATGGCACTGCCACCACAGTCCTTCCGAACACATGATCGCGCTCCGCTTCTCGCTCGCCTGATCGATCAGTTCAATCAGGGCAGCTTGGCCATCCGTGCCTGCGATATAATCGGCATACGCACGAAACGCCGAATGCTCCCACCCGTCATTAAACGATTCGCCAGCTAAACGACGGCGTCCGCCCAAGCCCTTCAGCCAACGGTATTCGATCCTATAGTGTTCCACTGATTCTCGCAGTGTCGCTTGATTGAACTGCGGCCAGCGCTTCGACGACGGATACGATCGCACATCTGCTAGTAACGCAATTCGATGCTGTCCGAGTAATCCGAGGAAATCTTCGATCGGATGCGTCGAATGGCCAATCGTATGCATCACCGCCATCCGTGCTCCTGAGCATCAACGAGTATAGCTATTCGGCAGATGCGCGCCGTAATGATTTCTGCCAATGCAACTAGCTAATCATTGCGACGCGGTCTTCGCAGGCGGCTGCAGCGCCGCCACATCGATTTTCGCGACCCCTTGATTCGCGACCGCCACCAGGTCGAGCGCGTCTGGATGCAGGTACTCCTGCGCCACTTTCTGCACGTCAGCCACCGTAATCGCCTGGATTATCCCAGGATAGCGATCTGCATAGTCGAGGCCAAGTCCGTAAATCTCAACCTGTAGTATGAAGTTGACGATCTCACTCTGCCGATCAATTTTCAGCGGAAAACTCCCGATTAAGAAACGTTTGGCTCCCTGCAGTTCCGCCGCCGTCACCGGCGTCTCCTGCATCTCGCGCATCTGCTGCAAAATGAGTTTCAGCGCTTCGTTCGCGCTCACATTTTTGGTTTGCAACGAGATCAGAAACGCGCCCGGAAATTTCCCCGCCGCGAATTCACTATCGATACCGTACGCGAGTCCCGCCTTGCTGCGAACAACCTTCATCAAACGCGACGCAAACCCGCCGCCGCCCAGAATATAGTTCATCACCTGTAGCTTGTAGTAATCGGGATTCAGCCGCGCGACCCCGCCCGAGCCGAGTATCAAGGTCGCCTGCGCAACGTTGCGATCGATCAGTTGTGCATGAATCCCTCTCGCTACCGACGGCGCGGGCGGCACGGCTTGCGGCGGCACACTTCCCCTCAGTCCAGTGAATTCATGATTGAGTTCGTCGCGGACCGCATCCGCGTCAACGTCCCCGGCAACCGCGATTACCGCGCTCGCCATTTTGTATTGCGCATGGTAAAACGCGTGCACATCAGCCGGCGTCAGTTTGCTTACCGACGCGCTCGTGCCTTCCACCTGATGACCATACGGCGTATCGCCGAACAGCGCCTTGGTCATCGCCAGATTTGCCGTATATTCGGGCTGCTCCTGCGCCGCACTGATCGCCGCAAGCTGCTCGCCCTGCTTGCGCTTGATATCTTCATCGCGCAGAGCGGGATCCTGGAGCGTCTGCGCCAACAGATGGAGCGTCTCGTGCTCGTATTTCTTGAGCGACGTGAACCTCGCTTCGCTGTAATCCCTGCTCGCACTGACGTCGACCGAGCTACCCATGAAATCAGTTTTCTGGTTGAACTCGGCACTGGTCAGCTTCGACGTCCCTTCCGTCAATGAGTTTGCCGTAAGCGCCGCTAGTCCTTCCTTTCCCGGAGGATCGCGCCGCGAACCCGCGTCGAAGGCGATCGCCGCCGTTACCATCGGCAGTTGATGCTGCTCCGAGACCAGCAGGATCGCACCGTTGTTGAGCGTCATCCGCTTGATTTCGAGCGCCCATGCGCGCGGCGCCGAAGTGACCGCTGTACTCACAGCGATCATCAAACCCACGGCTGCAATGACCGTTCGACGCAATACCGGCACCCGCTGATCCTTCTCCCCGGCCCTCCTCATGGCAGCACCTCAGATAGCTCCGAGCCTGCCAGCGGGGACGCATGACGTATCGGTCCGCCCATTCCCTCTTCTTGATGCGGCAGCACGCCGGTCGGGACCAGCACACCAATCGTGCAATTGCTCTTGATTAAATAGGTCTTCGTCACGCGCTGTACGTCTGCCGCCGTCACCTTGTCGATATTCGGGATGTATTCATCGATCATGCGATAGTTGCCAAGCATCTGGTAAAGGCCGAGGAGCATCGCTTCCTGAAAAACCGAATCCTGCCCGTAAACAAAGCTCGCCTGCTCCAGGTTCTTGGCCTTTTGCAACTCCTCCGCACCGACCGGCGTGGATGCCAACGCCGCGATCTGCTTGTCGAATTCCGCAAGCGCGTCGTCGGTTTTGATTCCCGGCCGCAGTTGCGCCGATATCTCAAACAGTCCCGGATCGAAGGACGTCATGTCATAGTCGGCGCCCGCATCGACCACCATCTGCTTGTCCACCACGAGGTCGCGGTACAGCCGCGAGCTCTTGCCGTCCGACAGTATTTCCGATGCGATTTCCAGTGCGTATGCATCACGCGGATTGGTGAAGTTCGGCACGTGATACGCCTCGATGACCGCCGGCAGATTCGCCGCATGATGCAGCTCCACTCGCCGTTCGCCTTCCTGCGGCGGTTCGACTTCCGTCACCAGCGGCGCTTTGGGGCCATTCGTAACCCCGCCGAACGCCTCGGTAATCTGCTTCATGACAGTGTCACCGTCGATATCGCCAACCACCACGACGATCGCGTTGCGTGGCGAATAATGAATCGCATGGTAGGCCAGCGCGTCCTCGAGCGTCAGCCCCTGCACATCGTGCATCCAGCCGATCACCGGCCAATGATACGGATGGGCCACGAACGCCGCCGCCTCGACCTGTTCTTCAAGCGCGTCCTCGGGATTATCCTCGGTCCGCATCCGCCGCTCTTCCATCACCACAGCCTTTTCCGAATCGAAGCCCTTCGGATCGAAATTCGCCATGCGATCGGCTTCGAGCGAAATCGGCACCGTCAGATGGTCGTGGTTAATGACCTCAAAATAATCCGTGTAATCGGCGGTGGTGAACGCGTTATCCTCGCCGCCGTTCTCCGCGATAATGTTCGAGAACTCTTCCGGCGCGAGCTTCTTCGTCCCGCGGAACATCAGATGCTCGCATAGATGCGACAGGCCGGTCTTGCCAAACTGCTCATTACGTGAACCGACATGATAGAAGACGTTGAGGGTCGCCACCGGCGACTTGTGATTCTCCAGCACAATCACCTGCAATCCGTTCGACAGCATTTGATACTTTACGGCGTCTGCGATTCCAGCCTGCGCGCTCGCACTGATACCAAGCCAAATCAGCGCGGCAGCGGCCAGGATGCAACTCAGCCGTCGGCGACAGCATAGATTTCTAATCAACATGGGTGTGAAATACTTAAGTCAGCCGTCTCGCACAGTGTCAAGCACGCCCATTCGCCACTACCCTGCCACTATTGCGCGGTCACTCAGCTTGGCCGGAGTAGTCTTTATTCTTCTCGCCGTGAACGGCAGAGCCGCGCCAGGCGCCGAGACTCCCAAGGCTCGGCCTGCTCTATCCTCTGAGATATGGCCGACGTTTCAACACGATCGTGGCCATACTGGCCAGAGCCAGTTCGATACTCACGCTAATCCTGTTCATTCGAATGCGAATCAGATTGCTTCGGACTATCGATCAACTCTTGAGGGCGACCGAGGCAAAGCCGCTCATCATTTTCTCGAGACCAGTCTGATTTGAACTCAATTGGCGAAGTTGAATGCGTTCGCCAGGTCCGAAACGTTCGCGTCGCGAGTGGTGAGTGGCGGCAAGCCGAAACGCTCTTCAATGAATTTAACTACCGATACGAAGTCTGCCTGATCGTGAAGGATGTAGCCCTGCTTGGCGAACGGGCTTACCACCAGTAGCGGCACACGGAATCCCAGGCCGACGGAGTCAATCTCTGGCGGCGCTACATGGTCATACCAGCCGCCGAAATCATCCCAGGTGATGAAGACCACGGTACTCGGCCAGTAGGAACTGCCGATCAGCGCCTGTAACTGTTGCAGCGTCCACTGCATGCCGGCCCGCACGCTGTATGGGGGATGTTCGCTAAATTGATAGGGCGCGATGAGCCAGCTAACTGCGGGCAGATTTCCGCTTGCGACATCTTTTACAAATTGCTGGTATGGCACCACTTTCCGCCAATCTGAGCCATTGCGAATATGCCCGATCGCATCGAGTGCCGACCATTGGTATCCGGCGGTCTCGCTTGATGGCGCATAGTATTTCCACGACACTCCCGCCGCGTCGAGTTCATCGGGGATGGTCTTAACATCAAAACAGGGCTCCGCTGAGAAACGAAACCCAAACTCGATGATATCGACTTCCTCCGTAAAACCGGCGTCGCAACCCCAGCCTTCACCGCTCGACGGATTAGGCAGATTATTGGGATTATCGGCTGCCCCGGTAAAGGCGCCCACTGTTAGCAAGTGATTCGGGAATGAAGGCCCGAGCGTCGAACTGAAGAAATTATCCGCGAGCACATATTCGCTGGCGAGATTCCAGTAGCCCGCAAGGTCGTCTTGATCGTATTGCTGGTAACTGGGCAGACCCGTGGCGTTACCGAAGGCAAAGTTATCCATCCGGCCGTGATCGTAGGCCTGCCATGCGCACGCTTGCGAATGGCAGATGTCAGGTTGTGCGTCGGGCGCGTGCGCCAGGTGAATTGTTCGGCCGCGATAGAGTCCCTCAGTTACGCCATTACCGCCGGGAAACTGGCCGAAGTAGTTATCGTAGGTGTGATTTTCTTTGACGATGAAGATGATGTGCTGGACCTGTTGAATCCCCTGCGCCAGCGCCGGCAAGGCCATGCCCGCTAATAGCAAGACGCCCGCGAAAACGTTCCACACTGCTGCGCACAATCGCATCGGCTTAATCCGCGGCCAGTGGGATCGA
>DATKPK010000252.1:0-15059 GCA_035524095.1 Binataceae bacterium (SeqCode)
ATCCTTACCGGCGATGACTTCGAGAGCAAGGGCGAGATCACTGACGTTACGGGCCATCGGGCCAACGTGGTCGAGGGACGGGTCGATGCTCATCACGCCGGTGTACGGCACGAGTCCGTAGGTCGGCTTGATGCCCGCGACACCGCACCATGATGAGGGCATGCGAATCGAACCGCCCTGATCGGTGCCGATCGTGATGTCGATCCAATCGTAGAAGAGCGCCGCGCCCGAGCCGCACGATGAGCCGCCTGTGCAATACTCGGGTCGGTGGGGATTGAGGGTCGGGCCGTGGGCGCTGCTGATACCTTCGCCGGAGAGGGCGAAGTCGTCCATCACGAGCGTCGCAACTATTTCGGCGCCCGCGTCGAGCATCCGGGTGACGATGGTGGCATCGTCGGCGGGAACGAAACCTTCGAGAATATGTGAGCCGCCGCAGATGGGAATCCCCGCGATGGAGACGCTGTCCTTGACCGCGATGCGTTTGCCCTTGAGCTTGCCGGTGGCGGCGCCTTTGACCTGAATTTTGCGAACGACGGCGTTGAGAGGATCTTCCTCAGGGGTCGGGCGGCGGCCCGCGTCGCGTTCGCGATAGCGCTGGACCGAAAGGCTGGTGGGTGCCGGGATCCGATCGATACGATCGAGGAATGCGACGATCGGAGTCATCGCTGACTTAATTGATTCAGCCTCGTTGTCGGTAAGCGTGAAGTGATTTTCTTCGGCGAGGCGTTGGAGGTCTTGCTTGGTAGGCATCGCGATGGGCATGGGAACACCTCGGGTGTGAGCTTTTTCGATAATCAGTTATGTCGATGGATTAGAAAATACGATCATGTGGGGGGCGGATGCTAACGCAAACCGAGTAGCGTTGAGGAAGGCGCCAGCATCTACCGCTGTCGCAAAGAAATCGCGAGTCCGGCGACCAGACAAGCAAGCCCAATCAGGAAATCGTCAAGTAGTGAGTTGGCGATTACAACGTCAAACCGGCACGCCGCGAGGCATCCAACTCCGACGAAGACGAGAATCTCGCCAAATGGCAGCCACTTCATGAACCGGCCCCCTCGAGGATTCGTACGGCTATCCGAGAGAAATCTCGTGGATTTACAACCGACTGAATCGCGAGCTACATCCCAAAAAAATAAAGGCCGGCGCATGAGAGCGTCCGGCCTTGGCAAGCGAGTTTGGGTGGCGCTAGGCGGCTGCCTTGGCCGTCTTGGCCCCGGTTTCCTCCTCGGCGATCGAACCACGCTTGGAGAGAATCACAGCGATCGCGAGCATGATAGCCGCGAAGATCGTCACGGCTAGAGCTGTGCCGGTCAATGCGCCGACCGCGACGGTAGTGAACGGGGCCGCGAGGATCCCCACCAAGTTCATCACCTTGATCATCGGGTTGAGAGCGGGGCCGGCCGTGTCCTTAAAAGGATCGCCGACGGTGTCGCCGACGACGGTCGCTTTGTGGACGTCAGTGCCCTTGCCGCCGAGGAAGCCGTCCTCGACCTTTTTCTTGGCGTTATCCCAGTTAGCGCCCGCGTTGGACATAAAGACCGCGAGGAGCTGACCAGTGAGAATCGTGCCGCCGAGGAAGCCACCCAGCGCTCCGGCACCGAGGCCAAAGCCGACCAACAGCGGTGCGAAGACGGCGAGGATGGCAGGGCTCATCAGCTCTTTCTGGGCCGTGGCGGTAACGATATCGACGCAGCGGCCATAGTCGGGCAGTTCTTTGCCTTCCATGATGCCGGGATGCTCGCGGAACTGGCGGCGGACCTCGAAGACGACCTGATAGGCCGCGCGTCCGACCGCTTTGATCGCGAACGAGCTGAACAGGAAGGGCACCGCGCCGCCGATCAGCAGGCCGACGAAGACACTGGGTGAATTGATCTGCACGCCGATGTCGCTCAAACGGGCTTCGTCGATGAAAGAGCGGAAGAGCGAGACGGCTGCGATGACGGCGGTCGCGATTGCCAAGCCCTTGGTCAACGCCTTGGTGGTGTTGCCGATTGCGTCCATCCAGGAGAGGGTCCGTGAGGCTTCTTCCTGATGCACGCCGCCCATCTCGAAGATGCCGTGGGCGTTATCGGTGATGGGTCCGTAGGTATCCATCGCGAGGATGAAGCCAGTGGTGGTCAGCAGCCCGAGACCGGTGAGAGCGATGCCGTAGAACTGCAGCGCGGTGGATTCGTGGAAGATTACGACCGCGCCGATAATCACGGCGACGATCACCATCAGGGCCCAGACCGATGATTCAAGGCCCTCGCCGAGACCGGAGAGGATCAGGGTAGCTGGGCCGGTGCGTGCGGAGTTGGCGGTTTCGGTCACGGGACCTTTATCGGGATGTGTGAAATAGTTCGTCAGCCAGAGCGTAAGAATCGAAAGGACAATGCCGAGTGAAGCGGTGATGCCGAAACGCCAATCGGGGCGGCCGTCGGGGCCGGTCATGTAGAAATAATTGACGATGAAAAAGCCGATAATCGAGGCGAATGACGAGGTGTAATAGCCGGCGTTGATCGGGCGCATCGGATCGCGCATCTCGGAGCCGACGGGAACGCGGACAGCCATGATACCGAGAATCGAGGAGAAGACGCCGACACCACGCAAAATGAGAGCGAAGATAATGAGCTTCATCGCGAAGGCGCTGGCGCCCGCGATACCGCCGTAGGCAGAGATGAAACCAGGATCTTCAAGGGCGTAGGCGGCGAGGATGATCGCGGCGACTAAGGTAACTTCGTAGGACTCGAAGACGTCTGCCGCCATGCCGGCGCAATCGCCAACGTTGTCGCCGACGTTGTCGGCGATGGTGGCGGCGTTGCGTGGATCGTCTTCGGGGATACCGGCCTCGATTTTACCGACGAGGTCGCCGCCGACGTCCGCGGCTTTAGTGAAGATACCGCCGCCGACACGCATGAAGAGTGCGGCTAGCGAGCCACCGAAGCCGAAGCCAACCAGAACCTTCATCGCGTTCTGCTGGAAGATCAAGAAGATGACGGTAGCGCCGAGCAGGCCGAGTCCGACGGTAAACATGCCGGAGACGCCGCCTGCCTTGAAAGCCAGTTCCATCGCGTCCTTGAAGCTGGTGATAGCGGCGTTGGCGCTGCGGACGTTACCGCGAACCGCGAGCCACATCCCGACGAAGCCCGCACCATAAGACGCGCTGACGCCGAGGATGAAAGCGAAGGCGATACCGAACGAAAGCCCGAGGTTGTCAGGGTAAACGTTACGGTACATCAGAAAGAGGGCAACGGCGATGATGACGACGAAGAAAATCATCGTCTTCACCTGGCGCTTGAGGTAAGCCATCGAACCCTCGTAGACCGCGTCAGCCACGTCGGTCATCGATTTGGGTCCGGGGTCGGCATTTAAGACGACTCGTACTAGCCACCATCCATAGGCTAGCGACACCAAGGCCGTGCCGAGTACGCACCACAGAATTGTGAGCTGCGAGCCGGTCAGGGCTGGAAGAACGATCTTTGCTTCGCTCATCGACCTACTGTCTCCTGAGTACAGTGAAATGCGACGCTGGCGGTGTTCGCGGGCTGTCGCTGCTTTGCCTCGAACAATCCCCTTGAGGCTAGCTGATTAA
This sequence comes from Binataceae bacterium (SeqCode), assembly GCA_035524095.1. GTDB lineage: Bacteria > Desulfobacterota > Binatia > Binatales > Binataceae > DATJUF01. The sequence continues at coordinate 3,572 of DATKPK010000252.1, forward strand.
CTGGCGCAGTTTAGGTTTTCCACGGCATGAAGTCCAGCTTATCTATGGCCTTCCAAACAGCCCGCCGCGGACCTTCAATCCGTGGTGGCGGGTACGGTCAGGATAGCACGGGATAACTTGTGTCAATCGAAAAAAGTAACCAAGCAGGGAGGCTGGGGCGTCGCGAGGCGCTGAGCATCGTCGATTAGAGGTTAGGCCGGCGGGTTGCATTGTTGATTGTGGCGGCGTGCTTATGTTTAGCTGAGACCACTGCGATGAATGTAAATATCGAAACTACTTCCGCGCTGCGGCGCAAGATGACGATCGAGCTGGAGAGCGGCGAGATCAATCGGGAATTGGACCGCGCTTACAATGAGTTGAAGCGATCGGTGGTGCTCAAGGGCTTTCGTCCGGGGCATGCGCCGCGCAACCTGCTGGAGCGGTTCTTCGGCGACCAGATCCGCGGCGACGTGATCCAAAAGCTGGTCAAGGAATACACCGGCAAGGCGCTCGAAGAGAACGATCTAACGCCTATCGTCGATCCGGAGATCGTCACTGAGGAGACGGACCTCAAGAACGCCGCGCTCAAGTTCAGCGCCGTCTTCGACCTCAAGCCCGAGTTCGTGGTGAAGGACTATCAGGACCTGAAGGTGCAGCGAGCAACGCCGGAAGTGCCGGAGAGCGACGTGGATAACACGCTCGAACGGATGCGTGAGCGGCGCGGCGTGCTGCGCAAGGTCGAAGGACGCACGATTGTCGAACCGAATGACTTTGTGATCGCGGCCTTCGAGGGCTATGCGGACGGCGAACCGGTAACGGGCACCAAGTTCGATGAGCGCCTGCTGCGGGTAGCAAAGGACAGCCTGGCGCACGGGCTGGACGAGGTCTTGGCTGGGGCGGAAATCGGAGCGGAAGCGCGCAAAGAGCGTGACTATCCAGCGGACTACGCCGAAAAAGATCTGGCGGGCAAGAAAATCGAGTGGCGCGCGACAGTCAAAGAGATCTACGAGCGCGTGCTGCCGCAGCTTGATGATGAGTTTGCCAAAGACGAAGGCGCCGAAGATCTCGCGGCGTTGCGAGTGACCGTCCGCAAAGAGCTGGAAGCGGCGGCCGAGCGCGAGGCCGATTCGCGTGCGCGCCAGGGGCTGCTCGACCTCATAATCGAGCGTAACACGGTGGAAGTGCCGGAATCGCTCGTCGCGCGCGAGCAGCGATTGATCGAGCATGAGTTGGCGTCCGCATACGAGGCCGGCGGGGTGCCGCATGAGGCGGCGCTCGCCAGGATTCGTGAGAATCCAGACGAGATCAAGACACAGGCGGAGAAACGAGCACGGGCGGCAATGGTGGTAGATGCGATCGCCGACCAGGAGAGTGTCGACGTTACAGATGACGAAGTGGGCGATCGCGTGGGGATGATTGTCACTGGCGCGGGTCGTTCGCGTGACAGAGTTGCGGAGCATTATTCACATGAGGAAAACCGCGCGTCGCTTAAGCAAGTTATGCGGCGCGAGAAGACGCTCGATCAGCTTTTGAAGCGGGCGCAGGCGAGCGCGGAGACTGACGAAAGCGCGTCAGCTGAGACGGGGCAGAACGCGCCTTCGACGACGGGCGAAGCGGCGGACTCTTGAGCCGCAAAGCCGCAAATCGAGAAGGATATTTGGCTACGGCGGAAGGCCGCCTGAACGGGTTAGGCGGTTGCCCGTATTTTACAAACCGGTTAGGATTTCTTTAATGCGCAAGCTATGGCTCGCGTAGCCTGCTGGAGCCCGTCGGGGGTCCTGGGATTCCGCTTCGGCCGGGGAGATTTCATGCACCATGAGTAACCTGGTTCCGATGGTGGTTGAGCAGACCGGGCGTGGCGAGCGCGCTTACGATATCTATTCGCGGCTGCTAAAGGACCGGATTATATTTTTGGGGCATCCGGTCAATGACGACATCGCCAATCTGATCATCGCGCAATTTCTTTTTCTGGAGTCGGAGGACCCGGAGAAAGAGATCAGCTTTTACGTAAACTCGCCCGGTGGATCGGTAACCGCTGGACTCGCGATCTACGATACGATGCAATTCATCCGCCCGTCGGTTTCGACGCTATGCCTGGGGCAGGCGGCCAGTATGGCGGCGGTGCTGTTGCTGGCGGGGACGAAGGGGCGGCGCTATGCGCTGCCGCATTCGCGGATAATGATTCATCAGCCGCTTGGCGGTGCGCAGGGGCAAGCGACAGACATCGAAATCCAGGCGCGCGAGATTTTGCGCGCACGCGAGACGTTGAACAATATCATCATGCGGCATACGGGCCAGCAGCTCCGAAAGATCGAAAAGGACACCGAGCGCGATATGTTTCTCAATCCGGCACAAGCAGTTGAATACGGCTTGATTGATGAGGTAATCGTAAGCCGGAGGTCCTCCAGATGAACCGCGGGAGGGATTATGGCCAAACATGACGACCGCTCGGGGAATCTTGTGTGCTCGTTCTGCGGCAAGAGCCAGGACGAAGTACGCAAGCTTATAGCCGGGCCCACCGTCTATATTTGTGACGAATGTATAGACCTCTGCAACGACATAATTGCAGAGGAGACTGATAACGAAGAAGCCTTCAGCCAAAGCTCGGCGGTACCGAAGCCGGCCGAAATCAAGCGCGTACTCGACCAATACGTGATTGGCCAAGAACGGGCCAAAAAAATCCTCTCAGTGGCCGTCCATAACCACTACAAGCGAATCGACTCGCAGATGGTTACTGGCGATGTCGAACTGCAAAAATCCAACATTCTTCTGATCGGACCTACCGGCGTCGGCAAGACCCTGCTGGCGCAAACGCTCGCGCGCTTTCTGCAGGTGCCATTCACGATCGCCGATGCGACCTCGCTGACGGAAGCGGGGTACGTTGGTGAGGACGTCGAAAATATAATTCTGTCGTTGCTGCAGAATGCCGATTACGACATCGAGCGGTGCCAGCGAGGGATCGTTTACATCGACGAGATCGACAAGATCGCACGCAAGGGCGACAACCCATCGATTACGCGAGACGTGTCGGGCGAAGGTGTCCAGCAGGCGCTCCTAAAGATTGTCGAAGGGACGATGGCGAGTGTGCCGCCGAAGGGTGGCCGGAAGCATCCGCAGCAAGAATTCCTGCAGGTAGACACGACGAACATCCTGTTCATTTGTGGCGGCGCTTTTGTCGGTCTGGATGATATTATCCGGCGGCGGATCGCCGGCAAGACGATGGGCTTTCGCGCGGACTTGAGCCATCGCGATCCGCGCACCGTATCTGAACTGCTTAATCTGGTGCAGCCGGAGGACCTGCTAAAATTCGGATTGATTCCCGAATTTGTCGGACGCCTACCCGTTATCGCGACGCTCGGCGAGCTCGATGAAGACGCGCTGGTGCGGATTCTCACTGAGCCCAAGAATGCGCTGGTGCGCCAATATCAGAAATTGTTCGACATGGAGAATGTCCACCTTAAATTCACGCCTGGGGCGTTGAAGGCGATCGCGCGCGAGGCGCTCAAGCGCAAGTCAGGTGCGCGTGGCTTACGTGCTATAATGGAAGCCATCATGGTGGACCTGATGTACGAAATACCGTCGCAGCCCAATATCAAGGAGGTGATGATCTCAGAGGAGGTTGTGACTCAGAAGGAGCAGCCCCTGCTGGTCTACCAGAAGACCGCTGAAACGGCTTAAAGCCAGGAGATCGGGATCCACGGAAATGCTTTTCCGCAACGATAAAAAAGACAATCGCGACGCTTCGCCCAATGAACAGGTTGCGCTGCTGCCATTGCGCGAACTGATCGTTTTCCCTCACGAAGTTTATCCAATCTTTGTCGGCCGGCAGAAGTCGATCAAAGCGCTGGAGACAGCCGAAGCCCAGAAAAAGCCAATTCTGCTTGCCGCGCAAAAGGATGCACGCGTGTCCGAGCCCGGTCCTGACGATATTTACGCAGTTGGCACCTTGGGTGTGGTAGTACAGCTTCTGCGGCTTCCTGACGGAACGGTCAAGGCGCTGCTCGAAGGCAAGCGGCGTGCGCGTGTTCTGCGCTACGTACCAGAGGACGAATTCTTCAAAGTTGAAGTTGAAGAGATCGAAGAGGTTTGTGAGCGCACCACCGAAGTAGAAGCTCTGATGCGTTCGGTGAACGCTACCTTCGATAATTACGTCCGCCTGAATAAAAAGATTCCTCCCGAAATGGTCACGTCGATAGCGGCGGTGGATGATCCGGCGTATCTGGCGGACAAGCTGGTGGGCCATCTCGGGATTAAACTCGAAGACAAGCAGTCACTGCTCGAATGCACTAATGCCGCGGAGCGCCTTGAGCGAATCCTTGGCTATATGCGTTCAGAGCTAGAAATACTGGAAGTCGAAAAACGCATCCGCTCCCGGGTCAAGAAGCAAATGGAGAAGACCCAGAAGGAGTATTACCTCAACGAGCAGATGCGCGCGATCCAGAAGGAGCTCGGCGAGAAGGACGAGTTCAAGAACGAGATTCAGGAGCTGGAAGAGAAGCTGCGGCAGAAGAAGATGCCGGCTGAGGCGCGTGAGAAGTGCGAGCGCGAGATCAAGAAACTCAAGATGATGTCACCGATGTCGGCCGAGGCGACAGTCGTCCGCAACTATCTCGACTGGTTCCTGGCGCTGCCGTGGTTCGAGTACACGGAAGACAAGTTGGATATCCATGAAGCGGAGCGAGTGCTCGAGGAGGATCATTTCGGGCTCGAAAAGGTCAAACAGCGAATCCTCGAATACTTGGCTGTACAAACTCTGGTTGGTCAGTTGAAGGGACCGATCCTGTGTCTCGTCGGACCGCCAGGGGTCGGCAAGACTTCGCTCGGTAAGTCAGTGGCGCGGGCGACTGGCCGCAAGTTCGTGCGCGTATCACTCGGCGGTGTGCGGGATGAGGCTGAAATACGTGGCCATCGGCGGACATATATTGGCGCATTGCCGGGCAAGGTAATCCAGTCGATGCGCAAGGCGGGGTCGGGGAATCCGGTAGTGCTGCTGGATGAAGTCGACAAGATGTCGACCGACTTCCGTGGCGATCCATCATCGGCGCTGCTCGAAGTGCTCGATCCGGAGCAGAACAACACTTTCAACGATCACTATCTGGATTGCGACTACGATTTGTCGAAGGTGATGTTTATTACGACAGCGAATACGCTAGACCGCATTCCGCGGCCGTTGCAGGATCGTATGGAGATCATCCGGCTGCCGGGGTATACGGAGTCAGAGAAGCTCCAGATAGCGAAGAAGTATCTGATTCGCAAGCAGCGCGAGGCCAATGGGCTGAAGGAAGAGAACATAGAGTTCTCGGACAAGGCGCTGCTCGGGATTATCCGCAACTACACGCGCGAGGCGGGTGTGCGTAACCTGGAACGCGAAGTGGCGGCGGTATGCCGCAAGATCGCGGTCGAGGTGGTCAAGAACGATCGTAACGCCCATGTCCGAGTGTCAGCGTCGGCGCTGGCGAAATATCTCGGACCGGCGAAGTTCCGCTACGGCATCGCGGAGATCGAGCCGCAGGTAGGGGTCGCCACGGGCCTGGCATGGACAGAGCTTGGCGGCGAACTGCTGAGCGTCGAAGTTACGATTGTGCCAGGACGCGGCAAGCTGACGATCACTGGTCAATTAGGCGACGTGATGCGTGAGAGCGCCCACGCGGCGATGAGCTATGTCCGGTCGCGAGCGGATGCCCTGGGACTGACGCCGAGCTTCTATCAGAAGATCGACATTCACATTCATATACCGGAAGGAGCAATTCCGAAGGATGGTCCTTCGGCGGGTATCACGCTGGCCACAGCATTGGTTTCGGCGCTATGCCGTGTGCAGATCCGCAACGACCTGGCGATGACGGGTGAGATAACGCTGCGGGGACGGGTGCTGCCGATTGGCGGCCTGAAAGAGAAGGTCATGGCAGCTCATCGCGGTGGTATCAAGACGATCGTGATTCCGAAGGAGAACGAGAAAGACGTCGAGGAAATCCCGGCGCAGGTGCTCAAGAACGTGGAGATTATCAAAGTTGAGCACATGGACGAGATTCTACGGCACGCCTTGGTTTTGTCGGATCACGACGCCTTCTTCAAGCAGCGGCAGGCAGATGCGCTAGCATTGCTGAAGGTAGAGCAGGATGACAAAACGCCACTTGCGGACGAGGACGACGGTCAGGAAAATCCAGTAGTCTCGCCCAATCTTTCCTGACAATTTCTAATAAATCCGCTAACCTAATCCGGCGGGCTGTCATGTGACGGTCCGCCGGATTATTGCCTGATACACACTTGAGGGGAGTTCGCCGGAGCGGGAATCTATGACGAAGGCTGATCTTATTGAGGGCTTGGCGAACAAGCTTGGCCTCAACCGGATTGACGCGGAAAAGGCGGTCAATTTCGTCCTTGACGATATAATTACCGCATTGAAACAAGGGGAGCGGGTGAATATCTCGGGGTTTGGTACATTTTCGGTGTCGGATCGCCATGCGCGTACCGGCCGGAATCCAAAGACCGGGGAGACTATCGAGATTTCGGCCAGCCGATCGGCCAAGTTCAAACCCGGCAAGCAGCTGAAGGATTCCCTCAACGATAGCATGGGAGCAGTAGATACGGCCTCGACGATTTCCTGACAGATGCGGGAAGTTAGCCGCACGCTGAAAGAGTCGGATTGCGGCCAATGGTGATGATCAGCGCGAATGATCGGGCGGGCTCGGCGGCACCGGATTTAGCCGACCTGTCGGTCGAGGCGGCAGGGGTGAACCATCGAGGGCGGTTAGCTCAGCGGTAGAGCATCGGCCTTACAAGCCGGGGGTCGCTGGTTCGAAACCAGCACCGCCCACCAAAGACAGACACGCTAGAATGTCGGTCTGCTGGTGCCGTGAAACCTGCCGGTTGGAAAATAATTCAGAATAGTCACCGCGAAGTCTGCGCGTTTCGAGCCGGAGCGGGTTTCAGGCTATCAGACGACCTTGCACTGATCGTCCCGGAATTCCTGACGGAGCGGTGAATTTGCGGGGAGCGAGCGTGTAGAGCATCGGTTAGCTTCGAAAAGAAACAGCTGCCTTGAGTTGAAGCGGGATGACGGCTCGCCGGACCCGCGGCTCTCAGCATACCAATCCGAAGCAAATCGGCGTAATCAGACGGAGGCTTAAGAGTTGCATCGACAACGCGCGGAGGTTGAACGATGCATAAGCTTAAAACAGCAATTATTACGATCGCGAGCCTTTCCATTGTCGCGCCCGGCGTGGCCCTGGCGGCGAAGAACTATTGTATTTCCGGATTTCCTGACCCGTCGTACAAGCTCGTTGGACTCAACTTCAAGATCCCAGGTAAGGGAAAGTGCACGCCGTTCAACGGTTTCAATTCAGAACCGGATAATGCCGATTGGCCAACATCAGGGACTGCGTGCACATCGTCAGACGGCACGACCTTGTCGTTCACGCTCACGACCTCGGGAGTGTCAGCCCCCTTTTTCGAGATCGACGCCGTTACCTTGTCGCTTCCCGACCAAACTGGATCGGTGGCCGGCCAAACGATCACGGGTGACGCGGTGAGCTCGTTCGGGCCAACTACTGGTATTAGTGGAGGCACTTGCACGACTTCGGATATTCCCTCTGGGTCGAGTGATGAGACTGAAACGGTATCGCCAGATAACGATGCGCCATGATAAGCCGCTGGCAATTTGGAATTGGGATCATCAAGATCGCTATGCTGGAAATCGATAGACGACCCAGGCCGATCATCGCCTAGCTGCCGAATCCAAGACGGCGAGCAGCTTGGCCAGATGTGCTTGAGGGCTAAAGCGCAGAGCTGAGGTGCGGGCGCCTCGGCGAAGGCGGGCAAGCTTTACCGGATCGCCAAGGCAGTCGGCCAGTATAGACGCGAAAGCCTGCGGGTTGGGCGGTCGGCTCCGAACCAGTTGGCCGTTGACGCCATCTTTGAGCCATCCCGAGATGCCACCGGTGTCAAAGGCTACGGCCGGCAATCCGCGCAGGCCGGCTTCGACGCCGGCCACTCCGAATGGCTCGGGCCAGATGCTGGGCACAGCGAGTAGATCGGATCGGTCGATCGATGCGCATAACTGCTCACGGTCGAGCCATCCGGCAAAAATGACTTCCACTAACGGGTCGAAGCGGGGCAGGGAGCGAACCTTATCTTCCAGAGCGATGCGTTCGCGGCCGTCGCCGGCGATGGTCAAGCTGAGCCGCCGTTTGATCAAGCCGACGGTTGAGACCATCGCGTCGATCAAGAGAGCTGCGCCTTTGGGCTTTTCAATCCGGCCGATGAATAGGACCCTATGGGGCAGGCCATCGTTGCGATCATTATCAGAAGATGAGCCGTCGGATCCGTCACTCGGCTTTAGTGGGTAGGCGTTGGTCGAGTCGAGCACCGGAAGACCGACAGTGTGCACACGATCCGGGGCAACGCCGTTGCGCAGAAGTTCGAGGCGCATATATTCCGAGGCGGTGACAATCGAGCGCGATGTGCGAAAAGTGTCGAGTCTAGTGTTCTGATCGCGGTAGTCGCGGAGCATGGTCAGCGGATTCAGGCCGCCACAGCGATGGGGATAGAAATGTGCGAGACAGAGTTTTCCAAGCGGACGCTGGCAAGTCAGCCGGACCGGAAAACTGAACATCTTAGACTCGCTGATGCATAGGCCATTGTAACTATGGACAAAATCGACGACTGGCGCGATCGTTTGCATTTGCCGCTCGAGAGCAACAGTGGGCAAGCACTGCGAAAAAATCACGTCGGGATGCCAGCGCTCGAGTGCTTCGAGCGCTTGAGTCACGCCTGATTCGATGACCAGCCAAAGCGGTGAAGCTTGATCGGTATTGATCCTACGGCGGTGCGTTGGAGAGTCGTACTCGCAGAGCAGTGCCGTCTGATGACCGGCGTCATGCAGCAACGGGATTACGACGTCGAGATACGACTCGGCGCCGCCGATTATACGGGCACTGGCGGTGGCGAAGGCGATACGCATCGGCGGACGCTGGAATCATTGAACCACAAATCCAGCCGGCGATCGGCATCGGACCGGTGCTGAAGCAGATTCCTCGGCTGAGGCTGATGATTCGCTCCCCTACTAGGCGAAGCAAATGTTTGTCCAATATCAGGAATTAGCGATTGAGAGCCAAGAACTGAACGTAGTGAGATTAGTCCTCGGAGGGGGCGGTCATCACGCTGGCCCCCACAATTAATCCACCATGACGACCGCCCGTCTTATAACGACTATGCTATATGCATGAGGCGGCGAGGCTACACAACGCGACGCTCCGCCTGCCTTCGCGCAAATCGTTGCGGTCGAAACCGTTAGTCAAATAGCCGAAAGAAATACCGGTCACGGGATCGGCCCATCCGATTTGCCCGCCAAACCCAGGATGGCCGAAGGCCGTGGCGGAGTTGGTCTTGCCGAAGCCGCGCAAGTTGGCCTTACCGTCGTCACCGGCGATGACGATACCGAGCGCGCGATTCGCAGGCATCCCGCGCACGGGATCAAGCATCTTGCCCGTACGGATTTTGCGCGCCTCGTCGAGCATAGCGGGTTGCCAGATCTGCTTGCCGTCGTAGGACCGGCCTTGATTGAGCAGTGCTTGATAGAAGAGAGCGATATCGCCGGCTGTCGTTATGCATCCGCCGGCCGGGAAGCCAGCGGCGCGAGTCACGTTATCGTTGAAATCGAGGATGGCATCTTCATCGATCGTGGCCATCCCGGCCCGTGGCGGTGTTACGCCCAGCTTGCGGTAGTCTTCGTCTTTGGCCGCTTCGCCAACCCAAGAAAGATCCGCGGCGCGCTTCGCGGTTACTGAGTCGATGCCGAGACGGAGATCGGGCAGGCCGAGTGGCTCCGCGATGCGCTCGCGAATGAAATCGCGTACGTCCTTGCCGCTAATCTGCTCGATGATCTCGGCAATCGGTAGATAGTTGGCAGCGACGTGGTAAATGAACTTCTCGCCGGGCGGATTTTGCGGACGCCATTGTGAAAAACGCTCGAGACGCCGTGCACGATCACTCCATTCTTTGGGTGCGAAAGGGGCGAAAGGGATCCCTGCAAGATGGGTCAGAAGATGGTCGATCGTAGTGGTTTCCTTACCGTGGGTGCCGTACTGCGGGATGTAATCGGCAACCCGATCTTGTGGCCGCACCTTGCCTTCCTGAATCAACAACCATAGCGCCGAGGCGGTGACGGCCTTGGTCGCGGACATGATGACGAAGATCGTGTCATTGGTAGCCGGCTGCTTGACGCCGCCCTGTACGGCTTCGCCAAAGGTATGCATCAGGCCGATCTTGCCGTTACGCGCGATCGCGAACTGGCAAGCGGGCAACAGGCCTTCCTTGACCTCGCGTTCGGCGCGGTCGAAGAGGGCCTGCACCTTGTCTGAATTGAGGCCGAGTTCGGCGGGGCTATCGGCAAAAAAGTGCGCTTCGGGCATCGGCGTTCTCCTGATTTGCGATCGACTTGAAGGGGCTAGTGCTCCGCGAAGTATCGCAGCAGCAACGATCGAAATTCAAACCGACGACGAGCGAGTTTTCACAGCATAGAGACTGAGCGTGGGTGCGGGATTAGAACAACTTGCTTTGGTGTTCGAGGTCAGCTGTCCGGATACGAATAGTTTGCCCCACAGTCCGGAAGGGTACTTTGATTGGTTCACAACCGGACAACCCTTCGCTCATTGACGAGACTTTGTAGTGCGTACCACACCATCGACAGGTTATGACGCCGCGCGAGGCTTTGTAACCACGATGGTACATATAGCAGCGCTCGCATGCGTCGAAAGCAGCCTCAACGTTGCCGTGATCGTCGCGTGCGATGATCAAACGTATGTAGTTGCCGGCACGACTGCGATAGACGAAAAAGCGCACCTGGCCGCGTGCGATCGCGGAAGTGGGAATGTTAATGACGTCCGAACCGGCAAGCACGGTGAAGCCGGCGTCCGAGTGGAATGGCCGGGTTGCGATACCAAATGCGACCGCTCCCGTGGTGAACCCGGCCACGATCCAGATAGCAAGTCTGCGACGGGATGGCGACATCTTAAAAATCCCTATACCCACCCGGATCTAGTGTCAATCGGCAGGGTGGCCGGGAAATCTAAGAGGTAGCCGCGTCAAGCGCTGCCGAGCGCGGATACAGGTTCGGCAAACGCTGGCCGCGATCGATCTAATGATATTGCTGCTGGTAGGTGTTGCCCTGATTAGGCGGCGGACCGTGAGGGTGCTCACCATTATAGCCGTTGGGCGGCGGACCGTGATGATGCTCATTGTTGTAACCGTTCGGCGGTGGCCCTTGGTAATGCTCGCCCTTGTAATCGTTGGGATGTTCGTTGTGAGCCTCGTGATACCAATTCGGGTGATGATTCCAATCCGGATGTTGCTTGCGCCATTTGCCGTTGCACTGTTTCGGATGACGATAGCAGTAACAGAAATCCGAATGGTCCTCGGGGTGATTGTAACAATTCTGATCGCTATCGGCGCGGCTCAGGCGCGGAGCGAGCAGGAGAAGGGCAGCAAGGGCCAGCGTCGCGGTTGACAGCTT
>DATKPK010000253.1:0-12994 GCA_035524095.1 Binataceae bacterium (SeqCode)
GAGTACGTAACGCACGTCAAGTTCGCGACCGAGTTGCCGTACATCCGGTGACTTATCTTTGTAGAAGAACGAGGTATTGCGCGCGATCACGAAGCCGCCAGTTACCCGAGACAAATCTGTGATCAAGCTCTCAGTGACGCCATCGACAAAATAATCCTGTTCTGGCTCGCCGCTGATATTCGCAAAAGGGAGAACAACGATCGAGAGACGAGGCGCTCGCGAGCACTGGCCTTCGGATTTTTCTATTTTCGCGATCGCTGGGACGGTAATGGCGTCGTTGACGCTAGCTTCCCCTACATTAATGTCCTCACGGCGCTTCTCGATGACATCACAGGCATTCAAACGGCTCGCAAGTTGGGCCGCAACGCGCCGCCATAAGTCTGGAAATCGGCCCGCCAAAGCGAAGAATTCGCTTTTGCCGAACCGCGCGACCACAGCGTCCTCCAGGGCGACGACGGTTGCCGAGCGGCGAGAATCTGTGAGGGCAGCCATTTCGCCCACGTGCTGCCCGGCGCCAAGTCTAGCTATCACCCGCCCGTCGACGGCCACTGAGAACGTTCCACGCAAGATCATGAAGAGGTCGGTATCCGAAGCGCCCTGCTCTATCAGGACGGCACCGCGCGGGACTGCCTCCGGCTTGATATTGCGCGCGATTTGGTTCGCCAGATCATCCTGCGCTTGAATCAGCGGCTGCGCTTTAAGTTCCTCAACTAGCTGCTGCTTGTGTTCCGGCATAACCGGCACGGTCATTACATCGTTGACAACAGATGCAAGCGTATCAATTTCATCGAAGGGCTGGTGACTGTCTCTATTAGGGTCTGTGGAAAAATTAGGGTCTGCGGAAAATTGCCACGTGACGCGCGTTCGAGGATCGGGGATGTAAGAACAAAATGAGCCCGTTCTGATTGATCGAGCGAGCAGTTGGCCGAGGGCAGCGTGATTTTCAGTAATTTTCCGCAACCCTGCCTTGATCGCGCGGGTGACGTTGAGCCGGGCACGCTCGGAAGCAGATCCCGCACGACGATCGCGCCCGCCGAAGCCGACAGCGCGAACGAGCTCGCGCTCCAGAAAATCGATCTCAGTTTCTACCTTTTCCGCCCGCTCATCGGCGCCACGTTCGCGAAGATCTTCGAGTTCTTCCTTGAGTTCGGGAAGCCGCCGCTTGTAATTCAGGATTGCTGTGGAATCCAGCATTTCGCCGGAATCGCCGAGGCCTCCGATGCTGATGGCGGGATCATCGAAGATTGAGCCTATGTCGATACTGGTATCGACGACAGCGCCGTCTATCCGTATCAGGTCAATAGCGCCAAATTCCTCGCCCGGATGCTGTAGCAAGCGCTGAATGTACCTGAGTCCCTTTAGATCGCGCAGCGCGAAGCCGAGATTCCCATAACCGATAGTCCAGTAATCGCCGGTACGAACGAATGTTCCTACCACCGCAAGGGGAGTGCTCTGGACGTCATCCTTAGGCCCTGAGATTTCGCGGAGTGTGTCTGACAATGTATCCCCCGGATGAACGAAGCGAGAGCGGATCTCGACTATGGGGCTCAGCTTAATCGACCTGACGTTACCCTATGGAGCCTTACTCTTCCATTACACGCCTACGAAATGCCTACGTCAAACGCGTCGTCGGGTACATGCGGTACACTAACCCAGTCAAAACGCGATCTTGGGTTCACGGGCTTTGAACATTGGTTCAGCCGATCGTAACGCCTTTCTCAATGAGAACCTCTCAAACGAGGCTCCAAAAGGAGAAAGGCGATGGATATTCGGAAAGCGACGGCAGCTCTACTTTCCGTAGGTCTGCTTATTGGGATTAGCGCCCCAGCTTGGTCCGCTGATTCGAAGGGTGCGGTCACGGGTGTCACCGCGACGGTGTCCAATCCGGAAGGCAACTCGCTGCCCAGCATTCTGAAGTCGGTTTTCAAGGACACGGCCGCTGCGTCGTCCAAGCCGGGCAAGCAGTGCAAGGCCTCGCACATCTACTCGCAGCATGATGTGGTGGGCGATCCGGAAACCTGCACGATGAATCGCGTCACGTTTGGCGGCGGAGGGTCCGCGACTGGAATTCCGTGATCGATGGCTTAACGGCGAAGGTCAGGCTGAGTCCAAGGACCGATTAAACTGGGCGGGAGTAGCAATGCTCCCGCTTACGCTTTGCGATAGCTTGTAAACTACCGGGTAAATTCCATGCTGCCCCTTGACAAGTGCTGCGTCTGAGTAAAGTCCGGGTAAGTCAACTAGAAAGAAATCATTTTCACTAATGACAGGCTGGGCGGTTCGCGTAATTCTCCTGCGCAGAATGTCGCGCGGCAGGAGGCGAACTTGGACGAGGCGAAAAGTCTTGAAGAGGCGACCGGCGGGGGCGCGGAAGCGGGTGTTCGATCGCATGGCGAGAGGACGGTGCGGGCACTGTTCGCGATCCTGGCCTGCCAAGGCTATGCGTTTGCAATTCTGGGGGTCGGCGCGCCTTTCATCGCCAAGACCTTTGCGCTCGATCAGAGCGGAATCGCGAAAATGTATGCCTGGATTTCCCTCAACTCGATTGGGGCACTGATCCTGTCGCGGATGGCTGATCGCGTTGGGCGGCGGCGGATCGTAACGCTGGGCTTGATCATGACACCGCTATGTTCGGTCGGTGCGGCACTCGCGACCAAAGCGGCATGGTTTATCTTTTTCGAGGTAGCGGCCTACTCGGCGATCCTTGCGACCTTTGGAAGCGCGATCGTGATGGTGGCGGAGGCGTTGCCGATCGAGAAGCGGTCGGAAGGGCAGGGGTGGGCGAATCTCGCGATCGCGAGTGGCGGGGGCATATGCGTGGTGCTGGCGCCCGCGCTCGCGCGAGCTGGGATGTCCTGGCGATGGCTGCCGGCGCTGGCCGGAGCCGGAATCGTGCTGACGCCGATTATGCTCCGGCGATTACCGGAGAGCCGCACATGGGAGGAGGCGGCGGAGCGCGGGATGGCCAAGGGAAGCCATATCTACGATGTGTTCAGACGCCGCTATCGCGGGCGGACGGTTCCTCTAATCTTTACTACGCTGTTGGGTGAGGCGAGCGGGGCGGCGGTCTCGACCTGGATTTACTACCATGCGGTGACCGTGACCGGACTGACGCCGACCCAGGGATCGATAATTCTACTGGTGGGCGGAACGCTGAGCACGGCGGGGCTCGTGATCGGAGTGCGGATGGCCGAGTGGGTTGGGCGAGTGCGCACAGTGCTGGCGATGGGTCTAACTGGTACGGTAGGGGTGCTAGCGTTCTACTGGGGACCTCCGGCGCATTGCGGCTGGCCGGTGCTGTGGCTGATAGTGGCGCATACGTGGTTCGCGACCACTGGGCGGGCGTCGCAAGTGGCGGCGAATGCGGCCGTAACGGAGCTTTTTCCGACGGCGCTGCGCGGGACGATTCTGGGATGGCTGACGTTAACGATCGCGTTTGCAGCGATTGGCGCGCAGGCGGCGATCGCGATTCTGGCGAAGCAACTGGGCGGACTATCGAACGTGGTGGGATGGATCGGGCTGCTGTGGATTCCGTCGGCGCTGATTTGGGGCTTGTTTATCGACGAGACGCGCGGGCTGTCGCTCGAAGCGGCATCGGGGGAAATCGCGGAAGGGGCGGCCGGCGCTTAAACTTGCGGCCAAGGATTTGGCCTGAGCTGAATTGAGCGGGAGGGGGACTTAGTACTGACTACGACAATTGCTCAGGCACTTAAGAGCACGATTTCGGATCGGTATCCCAGTTGTCATTAGGTGCCTTCGACAAGTCCCACGGTAGATTGCCACCAAACATCTTTTTTGCGGCAGCTTGATTGTAAGCCTGAACGATCTTGCCTGAGGGCAGGTCTATTTCATAAGCCCGAATCGAGCCATAGCAAGCGCAGACGGAATGATGCACAGTTTCGGCCGCGATGAATGCATGGGACCGATCGAGAAAGCCAATCGGATAGAGATTAGGATCCTCATCACATCTAATGCCTAACTTTTCCCGGTAGGCCACGAAGTCTTGAGCGACCTGCTGAGTCGGATCGGTGGCGGTGACGCGATCTCCGGCAAAGGAGATAAACTTCGTCTCATAGCCACCGTAGTCCTCCATCGCTGTAGAAAAGAAGAGCGCCGGAGGAATCATTGGCCCAAATGACATGAGGCTGCACATAGCCATCAATTTTGATGGGGTATTTACGCCCCATAACGACGGCGAAGAAAGTGTATTCGTCACCGCTGTTTCTACCCCAACCACTGGGAAATTCCAGTCTCTCTTTACCCTTGGGAGCGGGCACTTGGACCTGCGTGCCTTTTTTCCAGAAAGCGTTTTGTAAGTTTGGGAAAAGGTCCCAAACCGAGACTGCGGGGCCGGAGAACAGTTTCATTTCCGAAGCATTTGCGGCCAGCGCGAGAGCTGCAAAACAGGCGCAGAAACATACTGTCAGGATGACGCAGTAGACACTATTCATCTTCGAGGCGAGGCAGTGTAGCAGAGTCAAATTAGTGACTAGTCGCCTCTTGCGCAACTAGGCCTCGGTTTCGACAAAAACTTCGTCGTCGATGATTTTGACGGGGTAGGTTTGGACGGGTTTCACCGCGGGCATCGAGAGGACGCGGCCGGTTTTAACCTCGAACAATGAACCGTGATAGGGACATTCGACGGTGCATTCCTCGAGATCGATATCGCCCGCCGCCAGTGACGCCTCGGCATGGCTGCAGGTATCGGCGGTCGCATAGAAGCCCTCGTCGAGGCGGTAAACGGCTATCGGCGGCTTGAGGTTGAGGCGGATCGCTTCGCCGGGTTTAAGGTCTGAGATTTTGCATGCTTTCGTCAATGCCATAGGCGTTCTCGTTCAGGCTACCATCGTGGTTGACTCATCAACTCGGCCCAGCGGCGATAGAAGCCTCGCGCGGCGGTCTCGGCATAAACGTGATTGACCTTGCCGGGAAAGCGCGGATCATCGTTGCGTTCGTGGCCGAGGCCCATCTGCACGTTCAAAGTGTTGCGGCGCGCCATATAGCCGCGCAGCACGCGTTGGATTTCGAGCCAGTTCTCGCCATCGTCCTGCTCGAGCATCCCGCTCGGGCTGAAGGTGCGCATCACACCAATGCGGATCGCCTCCTTTTGTTCGGGCGTCATATCCTTTTCGACCAGCGCCCACGCCCATACTTCGATTTCGCCGGGGCCGCGCGGATGCCAGACGCGCATCGTGAAGGTGCCGGGGAGAAATGAGAAGGTCGGGAAGACATTCATGTGGCCGCCGAAGATGCGCTTGGCGCGAACCTCGCCGAGGCGGCGGATCGCCTGATCACGCTCGGGGCCGCGGATGTATTCGATCGCCTCACCGAGCATCGCTTTAAGTGGGCCTTTATCCGGGGCGGTGAAGAAGCCGGTGCCGTGGCCGTTGGCGTCGCTGAACTGGGTGCCCTCGCGGCCAAAACTATCGGCCGTCAGCTCGAGGCCATCGGGCATCAGCGCCATCATCGCAGAGGAATGACTGACTTCAGCATGGTACATGTCGCTGGCGAACTGCTCGGCGGCGAACTTCCAGTTACATTTGAGGACCCATTTGTGGAGGCCCCCGATGACTTCGGTGCCGGCGTCGGTGCGGTCGAAAAAGGCCTCCATATACCAAGCCATGTCGCCCAAATATTCGGTGAAAGGGAGGGCATTGGGATCCCAGTTGCCGAAGATGAGGCCCTTGTAATTCTCGACGCGCGGAACCTTGAGGGTGCTCCAGCTCTCCTTGTTCAACGCACGGTGGTAGCCGTCTTCCTCATGTGGTACGGAAATCAGCTTGCCGCCGATATCGTAGGTCCAGCCATGGTAGGAGCACATGAAGACTTTGGCGTTGCCGAGGTCGGCGCGGCAGAGACGCATACCGCGATGGCGGCATTGATTCATGAAGGCAGCAATGGAGCCGTCACGCTGGCGGACGACCAGGATCGGATCTTCGGCCATATAGGTGGTGAAGAAATCGCCGGGCTTGGGGAGTTGGCTTTCGTGGCAAAGAAAGAGCCATGAACGGCTGAAGATGCGCTCGAGTTCGAGATCATAGATGGCCTGATCGTTATAGATACGGGCGCTGAGGTAGCCGTCGTCGAGATTGATGAGTTGGCTAACGTCGATCGAGGCGCTCGCGGAACTCGGCGATATGGCGTCGGCGGGTTGCGTAGTAAGAACATCTGGCGCGTCGCAGAGGTATCCATCGGTGGGCTGGGTTGCGGCACCGTTGGCCGCGCCGCCGTCGACTTCAATGCCATCGATTTTCATGCTTTCCTCGAAACTTCAACTCGCTCGACCGCTAGCCTCGGCGCTTGCCGGTCCACCAGAAAACGTCGCAGAGCACACCGCAACTGGGAAGATAGACGTCTGGCGGCGGTCTTGATTCAGCTTTGATGGAGGGGGCCGTGGCCACATCGTCCGAAGAGTTTGATGAAGCGGTTGGCTGGGAGGCGAGAGCTGGTGGGGCTTCTGAACCGTTGTTGGCAAATTCCATCATCAACTTCCGCCTATCGATTCTCTGTGACGATCGCCGCCCAAGGTCATCATAATGCAGCGGGCAGTAATCTAATAGAAGCGGGGTTCGCCGGGCGGACGGGTCTTCCAACGGCGATGAATCCAGTTCCATTGCGACGGGTGGTCGCGTACGACCGATTCGATCGCGGCGGTGAAGCGCTGCGTATTCTCGCGGATAGAGTCCTCGCGATCGCGAGTGCGAACGATCTCGATTGCCGGCAGAATTTTGACGACGTGGCGGGGACCGATGCCGTCGCGCAGGATGAAAGCTGGCAATACAGGCGCGCCGGT
The DNA here is from genome assembly GCA_035524095.1 of Binataceae bacterium (SeqCode). Classification (GTDB taxonomy): domain Bacteria; phylum Desulfobacterota; class Binatia; order Binatales; family Binataceae; genus DATJUF01. The sequence goes on from DATKPK010000253.1 coordinate 6,794, forward strand.
CGCCATCGCGACGCGAGCGAGGCCGTCGCTGGTGGCGGCTGGGATACCGAAGAAATCGACGAAGACACCACTGCGGCTATCGAGATCGAGCGGCATCGCGACTGTCCAATTATCGTGCAGCAGTTTGAGGGCCGGGCGGCCTGCACCCTTGCGCGGCACCGTGATGGCGCGGAAACGCTCGCGGCGTGCAGTGACCATCCGATCGAATAGGGGATTCCGATTCGGGCGATGGACTAAGGCAAGGCGATCACCACGAGTGGCCGGCACCATAATCAGTATCTCGAAGTTGCCGACGTGAGCGGTCAGGATCAGCAGGCCGCGGCCGTCGGCGGCGTGCAATGCCTCATTCCAGTTCTCATAGCCGTCGAAACGGCCGAAGCGGTCGAAACTGGTCGGGGTAATCTCAAACAGATGCGCCCATTCGGCGGCCATACGGCCGAAGTTGCAATAGGTCTCGCGCAAAATCGCAAGGCGTGCGTCGTCGCCGCTATTGGGAAACGCGATCGTGAGATTACGTTCGGCGATTGGGCGATTGCGGCGGTCCAGCGCCATCGCGAGGGGGCCGAGTGCGCCACCGAGCTTGACGGCTTGGGCGAGCGGCAGGTAGCGGAGCGGTAGCCATAATGGCGCGAGGGCGACGTATTCGAGAGAGGCACGCAAAAGCCCGATTTGGCGCGGCATCAGTAGGCAGGCTTGCAAAAGAAGATGCGGCGCACAAGCCCGCTTTTTCCTCGCGCTTTGCGCTCACGAGGATCTGCACCGCACGCCGCCGACGGTTGAGCCAGGGCTGCCGCGAGACTCGGCAGCCCTGGCTCAATGCACCGCATGCGGATTGAGCAACTAAGGTGCGGGGGTGGTGGTGGCCGGTGGCAAACCTCCGCTGGTGGATGGCGAGGATCCGATGTTAGTCGAGCTGAACGGACTGGCACCGCCGACATACGGCGTCGTCGCGCTCGAACTCGAGGGATAGCGTGCGCCGCCGATATATGAGGTTGACGGATTCGCAGGATAACTCGAACTCGAAGGATAGCTTGGCGGACCCGACAGCGGACTTGGCCCCGGAAGAGTACTGACCGAAGACTGATACTGCTGGAGGTCTTCCTGGGGTGTAACCGCACGGTTGAAGCTCGGCTGATACATCTGCTCGAACTGAGATGGCGGCATGTTGTTGACCTCAGTGCGGCCGAGATTCCGGACAAATTTCTGCCGTTGATTGAGGGCGAGCGCCTGCAGATCCTCGCGCGTGCGGATGATATGTGGCGTCAAGAAAATCAACAGGTTCTGCTTGGTCATCTGGCGGGAATTATCGCTAAAGAGATTGCCCAGCACGGGGATATCCGAGAGGAACGGTACGCCCGTTCGAGCATTCTCGGCGTCGCTCGAGATCAGTCCACCGACAACGGCGGTCCGGTGGTTTTGGACCAGCACGGTGGTCGAAGCGGAGCGAATCGTGGTTGTGGGTCCGAGTGTACTGTTCTGCGTTCCGGGCACGACGTTCGAGACTTCCTCGTAAAGGTCGAGCTGGACATATTCGCCCTCAGAGACCTGAGGCACGATATCGAGCGTGATGCCAACGTTCTGGCGATCGACGGAGTTGAAGATCTGTCCGGGTAGACCCGAGTTGGCGCTGGCAGAGCCGACGAAGGGAAGGTTCTGACCGACTACTATCATGGCCTCTTCGTTATCGGCGGTGAGCAACGTCGGGGCAGACAGAACGTTGGAATGCGTGTCACCCTCGATCGCCGTCATCAGCGCGAGGTCGCATGGGACCTGAGTCGTACTGGTGGTAGTAGTTGTGGTGGTAGTGGTGGTTGATGAGGAAGTCGGGACATTACAGTTGTCGCCCGAGGCGAGGCCAAGCGCGAGTCCACTGATGCCCAGCGGATTACCTAAGACATTCTGTAACTGGCCGGTGTTCAGCACACCAAGACCTAACAAATTACCGCCGAGACCATTGGAAGTGTAAAAGTTAACGCCAATGTCCTTGGTACGGTTGACGTCGACTTCGACGATGATTGCCTGGACAAAGACCTGAACGCGCGGCACGTCGAGCTCGTCGATTACGCGCTTCAGAGTCTCCCAATCCTGGGGTGCGGCGCTGACTACCAGCGAATTGGTCGCCAGGTCGGCAGTTACGTTAACTGCACTGGTAAAGTCTGGAGTCGGTCCTCCGCCGGTGCTGGCGGTCGTGGTTCCACTGCCGCTGCTGCCGCTGCTACTACGAGAGCTCAAGCCTCCCGTGGACGAAGCACCGCCGATGGAACCGCTTGAGCTTCCCAGACTGCTGCTGCCACCGCCGAAGCCACTCATACTCGAGCCACCTGAACCGAAGGCGCTGCTGCTGCCGAAGCTATTACTGCCCATGCCGAATGAACTACCATTCATCTGACCCATGGCACTGCCGCGTCCAAGCGAGTTCTTGCCGGTCGAGGGTGATAGTGTACTGGGACCACTGCCGCCGCCAAGGAGCCCGTTGAGCGTATCGAGCATCTCTGAGGCTGGCGCATACTTCAGGGGATAGACGTGGATGCGCTCGTCCTGGTAGGGCGCGCGAATATCAAGCTGGCTGATGAGATCGGCGATCTGCCGCATCTCAAGCTGACTCGCGAGGACGATCAGGGAGTTGGTGCGCTCATCGGGTACGATGCTAAAGCTCGAACTTGACGATTCGTGCGGAGGCCCGAAACGAGGCATCATACCGCCGCCGGCATGGCTAGCGGCTTCGCGCGCCGTCATGATCTTTTGGATTTGCCCAGCGAGGTCGTCGGCGAAGGCGAGTTTGAGCGGAATCACCTTAACAGTTTCCTGGATATTGGGAACGTCGAGGCTGCCGATAATCCGCAAGAGGCGCTGCACGTTATAAGCGTCGTCAGTGATGATCAGGGTGTTATCCTGCGGATAGGCCGCGATCAGTCCGTCATGCGAGATCATCGGCTGGATGACGGTCAGAATCGAGGCTGCATCGATATTGCGTAACTTCACCAAGCGAGTGACGTATTGATCACCGAACCTTAGTTCAGGTTGCTGCAATGGTGTCAGCGTTGCGGATTCCCGTACGCCGCGCGCTGGGACGATTTTCGTGACTGCACCGGCCTGAACGGTGGTCAGGCCTTTAAGCTGCAAGACGGAAAGAAAGATATGGTAAGCTTGGTCAGGAGTAACAGGGGTTGGCGAGATTACGCTCACACGGCCACGGACGCTCTCGTCAAGGATGAAATTTCTATGGGTGATCTGGCTGATGAATTTAACCAGGACAGGTATATCCACGTTCTGGAAATTCATCGTGATGCGCTGATCGCCAGTGGGAGGAGTATCGGCTGAGACTCCGGGCGGTGAAGTAGCGGGTGGAGCAGTATCATCCGCCGCGGTCTCGACTGCAGCGCCGGAGTCAGACGGGTCATCGTCAGCCGCGTGAACCGCTGCTGCGAAACACATCAAACAGAGGCCAGCGGCGAGCACCCGCGTCCAAAATCCTCCCATACTGCTCTCCTCCGGAGCCCGATGTAATTTTGCGCGCGAGTCTATGCTTTCGACTCAGGCGCATCAATCAGGGCGGCCATTGCAAAAACTTCAGCGCTCGGCAACGATCACACGATCAGGAATTCGCAGCGCTGCCGAAGTCCCCTCTTCCGTGATGACGACGATCAAGCAATTAAGATTATTCACATCGCCGAGAAGGCTTTGGAAGTATGGTGAACGCCGCAGGTGCAACGGCAGAGCGTTTGGTTCACGCTGGTAAAATTGGCCGAACAAAGGCTGAGTTACAAATATCGACAGTAGGGCGCATCCAAGCGGAAGGCTGAAACACAGCGCAAATGAGCGAAATCTCGGATTGTCGATACGCAGATTACTGATGCGTTACGAATGGTTAATTGGAACTCGTTATCTGCGGGCACGCCGCCGTGAACGCTTCGTCTCGTTGATTGCGTTAATTTCGATGGTGGGCGTTGCACTTGGCACGTTCGCGTTGACGGTGGTGCTGTCAGTGATGAGCGGATTTCAGGAAGATCTGCGTGGACGCCTGCTGGCTTTCAACCCTCATATTACGGTCGAAACGAATGGCCCCGCGAGCGCGCTCGATACGGGGCTGGGCGCGCGCATCGAGCGCATGCCGGGCGTTCTCGGGGTTGCTCCGTTCATTTCTTCGCAGGTGATGGTGGTATCGACCAACACTCATGGAGTTCCGCAGTACGTGTCGTCGGGGACTCTGCGCGGGGTGGTCGTGCGCAATAATCCGGTGCTCAAGGAGCTAGATCAGACGCTACGATCGGGCAACCTGGCGGCGCTTGAGACAACGCATCCGGTGACATCGATTGAAAAGGGCCAGACGCGGACGGTCAAACTGCCGGGTGCGCTGATCGGAAAATCGCTGGCGGCGGATTTGGGCGTCAGCCCTGGCGATCCGATTGTCGTGATTTCGCCTGCCAGCCTTGGAGTTGGCGCTGGCACTCCGAGGTTGCGCCGCTTCGTGGTCGAAGGGTTTTTCTACTCGGGGATGTATGAGTTCGACTCCTCACTGATTTTTGCTCCGCTAGCCGACGCGCAGGCTTTGCTGGCGGATGACTATCAGGCGGAGACCGGTTTAGAGGTGCGGGTGCGCGATCTGTTCGCGGCCCCGGCGATCGGCCGTCAAATCGCGGCGATGGCTGGACCCAGTTATCAGGTTACCGACTGGACCCAGGACAACGCGGCGCTATTCGCGGCGCTGAAGCTCGAGAAGTTTACCTATTTTCTAGTGTTGTTGTTGATTGTGCTCGTGGCCGCCTTCAATATCGTTGCGACGCTGGTGATGGTGGTGAAAGAACGGCGGAAGGAGATAGCGATACTGCGGGCCATGGGTGCGCGGGCGGCCTCAATTGCGTGGATTTTCGTATGCGAAGGCGCTGCGCTCGGTGTGACGGGGACTGTGATCGGGGTCGGTGCGGGATTTGTGGTCTCGTTTTTAATCGGCCGCTATCACCTGATTCATCTGCCGCCGGATCTCTTCATGGTCAGCGCAGTGCCGGTGCGCTTGTACGCGGTGAACTTTCTAGCGGTAGCCGGCGCGGCGATCGCGCTATGCCTGGTCGGGGCCATTTACCCGGCGCTACAGGCGCGCGCGCTCGCTCCAGTCGAAGTGCTGCGCTACGAGTAAGCCGCCGCCACCAATGAATTTTTGCGAGACGGCCAAGCTGCCGATGGTGAAGCGAGGGCGCCGCTATGAGTGACGGCGCTGCGCAAGCGGCTGCGGTTCAGCCCCTACCGGGCGATCCGCTCCTGCATGCCGAGCATGTCGACAAGAACTTCTATGACGGCGGCCGGGTCATCACGGTTCTGCGTGGGCTCGATTTGGATGCTGGGCCGGGTGAAGAGATCGCGATTATTGGGCAATCGGGAGTCGGTAAATCGACGCTGTTACACGTGCTCGGCAGCCTGGAGCGGCCGACGGCGGGAAAAATCCTTTTCGATGGGCGTGATCTTTTCGCGATGAATGAGCATGCGCTGGCCGAGTTCCGCAATCAAAATCTCGGTTTCGTCTTCCAGTTTCATTATCTGCTGGCGGATTTCAGCGCGGTGGAAAACGTCGCGATGCCGGCCTTGATCGCGCGGATGCCTGAGCGCGAAGCGCACGAAAGGGCAGCGGCGGTGCTGGAGCTAGTCGGGCTCAAGGACAAGCTCCATCGCCGGCCGGCCGAGCTCTCGGGAGGCGAACAGCAGCGTGTGGCAGTAGCGCGCGCCGTCGTGCTGCGGCCGCGCCTGGTACTGGCGGACGAGCCGACAGGCAATCTCGACCCGCATACGGCGGACGAGGTCCACGAACTTTTTCATCGGCTAAGCCACGAGCTCGGGATCACGCTGATCGTCGCGACGCACAATGAGCGGCTCTCGCGCAGCATGACGCGAGTGATGCGGCTGGTGGATGGGCGACTAAACGACCTGGCGTTGAGTAGTCAAGGCTAGATGAGATTGCAGCGCGACGGCGGCTGCGCATGCTGCTGATGAAGGAGTCGGCCGCGCAGCATCGCAGGGGACTCAGAGTCTTAGGCTGGATGTTCGGAGCCTCGCACCGGCACGCCCTCGCAAGCGATAGGGCTATCGCTGGCCTCGGCCACGCAGGTCAGGTTTACTTCGCACAGGCGATTGGTTAGGGTTGTCGCCGCCCTGGGGTTGGATTGGTGACGGCAAGGCTTAATGCGGCTGAAGCGGGCTGCCTTTATTCCC
>DATKPK010000254.1:0-12471 GCA_035524095.1 Binataceae bacterium (SeqCode)
GGGTGCGCACTACTCCAACTGGATTTTTTTGCTGGTGCGGACCGATCCCAACGCGCCGAAGCATCGCGGGATTAGCTATTTGCTTGTCGATATGCGGAGTCCCGGTGTCGAAGTCCGTCCGCTCGTCCAAATGAATGGCGCGAGCGGCTTCAATCAGGTCTTTTTTGAAGACGTGCGGGTGCCGCGCAAGAATCTCGTTGGGGAAAAGAATCAGGGATGGCAAGTTGCTATCACCACGCTCATGTTTGAACGGTCGGGCTCGCACGATCGCGGGTTGCTCAAGCAGGTACGCGATCTGGCTGAGGCCGCCCGTCACATTAAAGTTGGTGATCGTAGCGCGTGGGAAATGAGGAGCGTGCGGCAAAAGATTGCGGGGTTCGCGATGGAGGCGCAGAGTATCCGCTATACCAGCTATCGACAGTTGACGCGCCAGCTAAAGGGGCTGCCGCCGGGACCCGAGGGTTCGATGATGAAGTTATGCAGTTCGGAGCTGGCATTGCGGATTGCCAACTATGCGATGGAACTGCTTGGGCCGTATAGTCAATTCGAGTTCGGGGCTGACCATGCGATCGATAACGGCAAATGGTCGAATCGGATGCTATCCGCACGCGGCGCGACGATTTATGCTGGGACTAATCAGATTCAGCACAACATCATCGGCGAGCGCGTCCTGCAATTACCGAAGGGCTGAATGACTAACGATGTCAGTTTCGCGCATAGCGTGACTGACTAGGAATTGACAGCGATGCAATGAGTAATCGTATTACGCAGACGCGTGACAGTACGCTCGCGGCCAAGAACTGCGATTACTTCGTAGATACCCGGACTGATGGTGCCGCCAGTGAGCGCGACTCGTACGGGCTGAGCTAGTTGCCCAAGTTTCAGATTGAATTGCGCAAGTACAGTCTCGAAAGATTTTTGGATTGAAGTCTCGTCAAAAGTTCCTTCTATCCCATTCAACGCAGAAGCAAGGGTCTGCAAGGGTTCCGCCATTTCCGGCTTGAGGAATTTTGCCGCCGCCTTCGCATCGATCGTTATGCCGTCATTGAGATAGAAGCTGGCGAAATCGACCAGTTCCACCAATGTCTTGGCTCGCTCGCGAAGCGTCGCGATCATCCGTTCAAGCCATGCGTCATCGCCAGGAATCGTCCAGCTTTTTTGAGCGATGAACGGTTTCACGTCCTGGGCCAGCCGCGACAAAGGCAAGGTTTTCATATAGTGGAAATTAAGCCAAAGCAGCTTTTCCGCGTTGAAGATGCCCGCTGACTTGCCGCATCCGGCAAAATCGAAATACTCAATCATTTCTTCTTCCGAGAAGATTTCCTGATCACCATGTGACCATCCGAGACGGACGAGGTAATTGAGCAATGCCTCGGGAAAATAACCCATATCGCGATAGGCAAAGACCGAAGTGGCGCCGTGACGCTTCGACAGCTTTTGCCCGTCGGGACCCATCACCATCGGCAGATGCGCAAAGGCGGGCGGATTAAATCCGAGCGCGAGGTAAATCTGCATCTGACGCGGCGTATTCGGCAGATGGTCATCGCCACGGACGATGTGTGTCATACCGAAATCGGCATCGTCTAATACGGTGGCGAAATTGTAGGTCGGTACACCGTCAGAGCGAAAGATTATCAGATCGTCGAGTTCGGCATTGTCAAAGACCGCATTGCCCTTGATTAAATCCTCGACCACGGTCTGACCTTCGTGCGGCGAGCGGAAGCGAATTGTATAGTTGCGGCCGGCCTTTTTGTCGGGCAATTCGATTTTAGCCAAATCAGCAAGAGGGGTGCGATCACGGCAGCGGCCATCGTAGCCCGGCTTGCGATGCTCACGTTCGGCCTGTTTGCGCATCGCATCAAGTTCTTCGGTGGTGCAATAGCAGGGGTAGGCCTTGCCCTCGCGGAGAAGTTTCAGGGCACCCTCGCGATAACGATCGAAGCGGTTCGATTGGAAGTACTTCTGATCGGGCGGACCTTCGTCCCATTCAACGCCGAGCCAGCGCAGGCTTTCGAGAATTTCGTCGAGCGATTCCTTGGTGGAGCGTCCCTGATCGGTATCGTCGATGCGAAGGATGAAGGCGCCGCTATTATGCCGAGCGAATAGATAAGCAAAGAGGCCCGAACGGACGTTGCCGATATGCAGTGCCCCAGTTGGACTCGGGGCGTAGCGGGTGCGAACGGTCAAAGCGTTACTCCCATTCAATCGTGGCGGGCGGCTTCGAAGTGATATCGTAGACCACGCGGTTGACGCCCTTAACTTCATTCGTGATCCGGCTCGAAAGCCGCGCCAGGAATGCCGGATCGAGCCGCGCCCAATCGGCGGTCATGCCGTCCTGCGACTCGACGGCGCGAATTGCGATGACGCTTTCATAACTGCGCCCATCACCCATCACCCCGACGGTTTTGAGTGGCAAAAGCACGCCGAAGGCTTGCCAAATGTGGGTTCCAAGGCCGGCGCGCGCGACTTCATCCATCACGACGGCGTCGGCCCGGCGCAATAGTTCAAGCCGCTCGCGCGTTACCTCACCGACGATTCGCACCGCCAGACCGGGGCCGGGAAATGGCTCGCGATCGACCACGTCGGATCCTAAACCTAGTTCGCGGCCGACCTGGCGCACTTCATCCTTGAACAACTCGCGCAACGGCTCAATCAATTCCATGCGCATCCGTTCGGGTAGTCCGCCAACATTGTGATGGCTTTTGATCATCGCCGACGGCCCCTTGAATGAAACTGATTCGATAACGTCGGGATAGAGCGTGCCCTGACCAAGAAAACGCGCACCGCCAATCGCGTTTGCCTCGGTCTCGAACACTTCGATAAACGCATGCCCGATGATCCGCCGCTTGCGCTCAGGGTCGTTTACCTCGGCGAGGCGCTCAAGAAAAAGATCGGTCGCATCAACTACATTCAGCGGAATACCCAGTTCGCCCGCGAAAGTGCGTTCCATCCGCTCGCGCTCGCCGGCGCGTGCGAGGCCGGTATCAACGAAGACGCAGCGCAGGCGGTCGCCGATCGCGCGATGAATCAAAGCTGCCGCCACTGATGAATCGACCCCGCCCGATAATGCCATCAGCACGCGATCGTTCGCGCCCACCCGTTGGCTGATCGCGGCAACCTGGCTTTCGACGAAGCCGCTCATAGTCCAGTCGCCAGGCTCGCCGCAAATTCTCAAGACGAAGTTGCGGAGGATTTGCGCTCCACCTTCGGTATGCACAACCTCTGGATGGAACTGGATTCCGCGCGTGAGCCCATCGCGTGTGCGCACTGCGGCATACGGGGAATTGGCGGTGTGTGCGATCGCGCAAAGATCCGGTGGAATAGCTTCGATGCGATCGCCGTGCGACATCCAGACCTGAAATTGGCTCGCCTTGAGGCTCTGGAAGAGCGCGTCATCTTCATCAACGATCAGCGTGGCGGGGCCATACTCGCGCGCATGCGCACCCGCACTCTCCGCCCCGCGATGCTGCGCGATCACGTACATGCCGTAACAGATGCCAAGTACCGGGCATCCCAATTTCAGGACCGCATCGTCGATATCCGGCGCGCCGCTTTCATAAAGACTGGCAGGTCCGCCCGACAAGATGATGCCGCGCGGTTTGAGCACCTGAATCTTCTCCAGCGGAAAGTCATATGGATGAATCTCGCAATAGACCTGGGCCTCGCGGACGCGCCGCGCGATCAACTGCGTGTACTGGCTGCCGAAGTCGAGAATCAGGATCACGATGGATCGCCTTGCTCAATCAATATAGCCGAGCATTGATCAGCGGCGAAGTACGGGAAGAAGGCGCCATCTGATCCAATCAACAGCGCGTCGCGGGATCTAATCAATCGCTCGCCGTTTGCGTGGGGCGGCCTTCGATCGGAGAGTCTCGATCTTGCGCCGGGGCTTGCCTGAGATGGATTCACTGCTCTTGGTCCGTCCGTCCATCCACGAGCGCCCGGTGCGGCGAAACTCGAAACGCAGCGGCGTGCCCGCACCGTCGAGTTTGAGCGCGGTGCGGAACTGATTTTCGAGAAAGCGAATATAGTGCGCGGGGATATCGTGCTGGACGTTGGCGAAGAAAGTCAGGCGGGGTGGTGCACTGCCGGTCTGCGTAACGTACATCAGCTTGAGCCGTCGTCGGCCAATCAGCGGCGGATCCATCGCGGTGGTGACTTCGGCCAAAATCTTGTTCAACTGCGCGGTCTGGAACGTCGAATGCCAGCCTTTTCCTGCGCGTGCGGCCACCGGAATAATGTCGTCGATGCCATCGCCGGTGAGCGCTGAGGTAAAAATCATCGGGGCGAATTCGAGAAATGGATGGCGCCGATGGGCATTACTCACGAACGCGGGCAAGCGCTTACCAGCCGCTGACGCCGCGTCCCACTTGTTGCAAACGATAATCATCGCGCGATCGTTGCTTTCCACCAGCCGCGCCACCCGCACGTCCTGATCGGTGATGCCCTCGGTCGCGTCGATTACGAGAATCAACACTTCGGCCCGCTTGATCGTCTCAATCGCGCGTCCCACCGAATGATGCTCCAGTTCACCCTCAACCTTGGTTGGCCGGCGCATCCCGGCGGTATCGATCAGCAGAACTTCGCGATCGCTCGCGCGTATGCGCACATCGACCGGGTCGCGCGTCGTCCCTGGATGCTCATCGACGATCGAGCGATCGAATCCGGCCAAACGATTCAGGATCGACGACTTGCCGGCGTTAGGCCGTCCAATTAATGCGACTCTCAAGTCCGCGGCCCGTTCCGGCGTACCGTCACGCGCGGGCAGCTTGGCGACGACCGCATCGAGCAGCTCGCCGACGCCGAGTCCGTGCGCCGCCGAGATGAACACCACGTCAGTTACGCCGAGCCGATACGCTTCAGTCGCAGCCGTTTCGCGTCCAGGATTGTCGACTTTGTTGACCGCGACGATTAGGGGTTTGCCGGTTGCACGAATCAGCGCGAGCGCCTCTTCGTCAGCACTGGAAATCCCCGCGTGGCCATCGACGAGGAAAACTACCACGTCCGCTGCCGCCACTGCACGAAACGCCTCTTCAACCGCGTGTTCGGTAACCGATTCACTTGCGTAGAGCTCGAGCCCACCGCTGTCGGCGATGACGAATTCACGCTCCTCATGCGTCGCCCGGCCGAGATTCAGGTCGCGAGTAGTACCGGCGATCGGGCTTACGATCGCGCGTCCGCGACGGACGATGCGGTTGAACAGCGTCGATTTGCCGGCATTGGCACGGCCGACAAGCACAACCGTCGCGAGGCCCTCGGCAGTCGCCGCCTCGAGCGAGTTGGGCGCTAAAGTTTCCCTGTTGGCTTCGTGGCGCTTCACTAGAAACCGAGCTCCTTCAGCCGCCGCGGATCGTCAGTCCAGCCTTTTTCGACTCTGACGTTTAGTTCAAGAAAAATATGGCGGCCGAGAATCCGTTCGAGCTCAAGCCGCGCCTTGGTCCCGATCAACTTCAATTGCTGTCCGCGCGCGCCGATCACCATTCCCTTATGCGAGTCGCGTTCGACGATTATCGCCGCACTGATACGCGTCAGTTCGCGCTCGGGTACCTCGACAAATTGTTCAACTTCGACGGCGGTCGAAAACGGAATCTCCTGGCGCATCGCGAGGAAAATCTTCTCCCGCACGACCTCCGCCGCGATCATGCGTTCGGTCTGGTCGGTATATTCGTCCTCAGGCATCAGCGAAGGACTTTCCGGCAGCAGTGATTTGATCACTCGCAGCAACTCAGGCAGATTCTCGCGCTTGAGCGCACTAATCGGCACGATTTCCGCAGTTGGCAATGCCTGACCAAGCTCAGCTACCACGGCCATCAGATGCTCGCGCGGCATCTTGTCAATTTTGTTGAGCGCGATCACCAGCGGATGACCGCTGCGCGTGACCTCATCGAGCAGCAGACGATCACCCTCGAGCAATTGCGCCCCGGCCTCGATCACGACCAGCACCACTTCACTCTCAGTGAGTGAGCGCCGCGCTGTCTCGACCATCCGCTCATTCAGCTTTGAGCGCGGCTCGTGAAATCCAGGAGTGTCGACGAGCAGAATCTGCGCATCCGGCTCATTGACGATCCCGACGATTCGCCGCCGCGTAGTCTGCGGACGCGGGGTCACGATCGCTACCTTTTGCCCGACCAGACGGTTCAGCAGCGTCGATTTGCCGACATTGGTGCGTCCGACCAGCGTGACAAAGCCGGCGCGATGAGTTTTGCTTGCGTCCACTAACTATCTAGGATCCCAATTTTCTTTAACGTGGCGGGCGTCCGCGCTCGTATTTTCCAGTGATACAAAATGAAACCGTGCGATTCCCTATTTTGACTTCGACTGGCTATGCGCCGGTCTCGCTGCGGTGCTGACTTAGCCGGTCGAGCGCCGCGCGCGCCGCGGCTTGCTCGCTCTGCTTTTTGCTGCCGCCTTCACCCTCGCCTAACTCGCGCCCCGCGATACGAATCCTGGTGGTAAAACGCTTGGCATGATCGGGGCCATGCGCTGCCACTAGCTCATAGACCGGCTGCGACTTGAAATGGCGATAGGCGACCTCCTGCAGTTCGGTCTTGTAATCGCGTTCGGCCGCCGGCCCGCCAATATCATCGGCAAAGAGCGCCTCGACCACCCGCTGCGCCGGCGCGAGACCACTATCAGTATATATGGCTCCGACCACCGCCTCGAACGCTGCCGCAAGAATCGAGGTTTTGTCGCGCCCTCCGCTCTTCTCCTCGCCCTTGCCGAGCTTCAGCTTGTCACCAAGGCCAATCATCAGCGCCTTGACCGCGAGCGTGCGTCCGTTGACGATCGACGCCCGCTCTTTCGACAGCATGCCCTCTTTGGCGTCGGGAAAGCGGCGCATCAGCAGGTCCGCAATCGCCAGATCGAGCACGGCATCGCCGAGAAATTCCAGCCGTTCGTAATGCGGCTCTCCGGCCGTTACGGCACTCGGATGGGTCAAAGCGGTATCCAACAACTCCAACTGCTTGAACTTGTAACCCAGCGTCCGTTCGAGATCGGCGTGGCCATTTTCCGGCGATGCGGAGAAATCAAGCGCTTGGCGAGTTGAACGTCCGAATAATCTGGCCAGAAACTGCGACGCCCTGGACAAACGAAACCTCCACCTCTACCTCATGGTTCACTAGCCCGGCAGGCCCGGCGGTGGCCACGCGGACGTAATTGCGACTATAACCTTCCAGCCGTCCGTCATCTTGTTTTTCTAATAATACTTTCAGGCGCTTCCCCGCCGCCGCAGCAGCAAAGCGCCGCTTCTTGATCTCGCCCAATTCGCGCAACGCCGCAGCCCGCCGCTTGATCACGGCTGGCGGAACGCGATCGGCGAACTTCGCTGCAGTGGTACCCGCGCGAACCGAGTAAGGAAACACGTGCAGATAGGCTAGCGGCAGGCTCTCGATATAACTGAAGCCGCGCTCGAATTCTTCGTCACTCTCACCGGGAAAGCCCGCGATCACGTCGGTGCCGATCGCCGCGTCCGGCATCGCCACGATTATCCTCGTGACGCGCTCGCGATAATCTGCAGTGGTATAGCGCCGGCGCATCCGCGTCAGGATCCCATCGTCACCGGCTTGCAACGGCAGATGAAAATGAGGGCAGAACTTAGCGCTATCGGCGACGATCGAGATCAGGTCATCGCTAAGTTCCTCGGGATCAATAGAGCTCAGCCGGATTCGACCAATCGGCGAACGCTCCGCCAGCATTTCGAGCAGCGCTTCCAGCCGAATCGGCGGATCCATGTCGCAGCCGTAGCTGCCCAGATGGACCCCCGACAGGATCACTTCCTTGAAGCCGCGCGCATGCAAGCCGTCGATCGCGTCGATTACGCGGCGCGGCTCAACGCTGCGGGACCGTCCTCGCGAGAACGGCACGATACAGTAGGTGCAGAACTGATCGCAGCCCTCCTGCAGCTTGAGGAAAGCTCGCGTATGACCATCGAGCGCGACCGCGCCCAATTCGATTTCTGCGCGCTCCTTGCGCAGATTCGTCACCATCACGCGTTCCTCAATCGGACCCAGCGCCGCGCGTTCGAGATCGGCGGGTCGCCCCAGTCCGATTACGGCGTCGACTTCATGCGCTTTCGCCAGCACATCGGGACTCGCCTGTGCGAGGCAGCCGGTCATGATCACGCGGGCTTCAGGATTGAGCCGCCGGGCGCGCCGCGCCATGCGGAGGCTCTCGGTGTCGGCGCGGTCGGTGACGGTGCAGGTGTTCACGACGTAGACATCGGCGGGTTCGTTGAAGTCGCCGCGGACCATACCGAGCGCTGCCAGCCGCGACTCGATCATCGCGGAGTCATACTGATTCACCTTGCAGCCAAGAGTGGCGATCGCGAAACGCATCCGTTTAGGCCTCGATCGCCCGCTCGATAAAGCCGCCGCCGAGCACTTCGTTGCCGCGATAGAACACGCAGGCCTGTCCCGGCGTCACGGCCGGACCGCCTTCGACGAAGCGCACTTCAGCACGATCGTTACTGGTCAGGCGGAGCGTTGCCGGAATTCCCGGATGACGATAGCGGATCTTCACTTCAATTGGTTCGTCATTTACCTGTACAGGGGCCTCATGACCTGCTCCGGTTAGGCTGACGCTGCGCGCGATCAGGCCTCGCGCCATGATTTCCGCACGACGTCCGACAACAATTTCGCGTGTCGCGGGCCGGATTTCGCGAACGTAGAGTGGCTCAGTGCTGGCAATCCCAAGCCCGCGCCGCTGGCCGACAGTGAAAAGGTGGATCCCTTGATGGTTGCCGAGCTGATGCCCCGCCTTATCGACGATCGGCCCTGGCCGAACTTGATCTGGCTTCGCCATCTGCTCAACCAGGCGGCCGTAGTCGTTATCGGGGACGAAACAAATCTCCTGACTCTCCGGTTTCTCCGCATTGGCCAGGCCAAGTTCCCGCGCGCGCATGCGGACCTCGGCCTTGGAAATCCGGCCGAGCGGAAATAGTGTCCGCGCAAGTTCGCGCTGAGTCAGCGTGAACAAAAAGTAGGACTGATCCTTGGATTCGTCAGTGGCACGCAGCAGCCGGTGCCGTCCACTTGAATCCTGTTCGATCCGGGCATAATGGCCGGTCGCGATCGTCTCGACGCCGAGCGCGCGCGCACGCTGCCAGAGCCGATCAAACTTGATCTCGCGATTACACATCACGCAGGGATTCGGCGTCCGCCCATGCAAATATTCGCTGACGAAGTTGCCGATAACGCGGCTACCGAACTCTTCACGCAAGTCGACGACATAGAAGGGAAAATTGAGGCGTTCCGCGACCCGCCGAGCGTCCTCAAAGTCCTCATGCGAGCAGCAGGTGCCCCGCCGCCGCACAACTCCAGGTGAGGCTGGAGCGTCGGGCGTGAGCCGCATCGCGATTCCGATAACGTCGTATCCCTGTTCGCGGAGGATCGCTGCAGCAACCGAGCTGTCAACCCCACCCGACATCGCGACGATCACGCGCTTGCTCATGACACTGCGGCCTCGGAGTCGCCTGCGGCCGCCGCAACCCGCTCGTATACGCGCGGGATGATCGATGCGGCGCGCGCGATATCATCGGCGGTGGTATTCCAGCCCAAGCTGATCCGCAAAGAACTACGCGCCTCAGCGGGCGTGCGGCCCATCGCGAGCAGCACATGGGACGGCTCGACCGCACCGGCTGCACAAGCCGAACCCATCGAGACTTCGATTCCGTCAAGGTCGAGCGCGATCAACAGGCTTTCGCCGAGCACGTCCGGGAAGGTCAGGTTGAGCGTATGCGCCAGCCGTCCCGTGAGCGGCCCATTCAACGACAGCCGGCGAATCGCCACCGTGAGCCGCGCAAAAAGAAAAGAGGCTAACTCGGCAACCCGTGCCCGTTCGGCATCCAGACCTGTCATCACCTCTTCAGCTGCCGCGCCAAACCCGGCCGCTCCAATTAGATTCGGCGTGCCCGCCCTTAGCCCACCTTCCTGCGGTCCGCCAAGCATGACCGGCTGGATGCGAGCGCCCGGTCTGACGTAGAGCGCGCCGCATCCGGGCGGTCCGCCAATCTTATGCGCGCTGAGCGTCATCAGGTCGCATCCGAGTTCCGCAGCGTCGAGCGGAATCCGCCCAAGCGCCTGCGCCGCGTCAAGGTGGGAAATGGCTCCGCTGCGCCCGATCGTCTCAGCAAGTCCGGCGACCCGCTGGATCGTCCCGACCTCGGCATTGGCGAGACCAATCGTGACTAAAGCGACATCATCGGTCAGCGCGTCGCTGATCTGTTCAGGCGCAATCCGTCCGTCGCGATCCGGTATCAGCCGCTGAACGCTAAAACCAACCCCCTCGAGTTCCGCGACCGGTGCGAGCACTGACGAATGCTCAATCGCGGAGGTTATTATGCGGCGGCGTCTGCCGCTTGCTCGTGCGGCGCCAAAAATTGCCAGATTGTTAGCCTCGGTCCCTCCGCTCGTGAAAACGATGGTGCGCGCGGGTGCTCCGATAAGCGCGGCGACCCGCGCCCGGGCTTCCTCAAGGATTTTGCGCGCATACTGGCCGGAGCGATGGACCGACGCGGGATTCCCATGACACTCGTCGCTGACTCGCGTTATCGCGGCGACTGCCAGGCGCCGCATTGGCGCTCCAGCATTATGGTCAAGGTAAATCCGCATCGTTGTTTTACTAGCCGCCACTTAGGAATCTTAAGTTAGCCTACCCGTCCTGCCCGCAAAAGCGGCCACGATTAGGACAGGCTACCGTCCGAACAGCCGACCAGTGGAGACAGGCCGTGCGTGAGCGGCGCAACCTGTTACCAGGGTGGACGCCCTACGAAGCCGCTGTCAGGATTCTTTGACGATACCGTTGGCATGTGGATGGTCGCCCACGGGAAACTTATCTTCCAAGCAATCTTGTCTCTGCTCGATTTCGCCGAGCCGCGCCTGCAACTGATTGATCTTCTCGACCAGCCCGCTCATCGCGCGTGCGACCGGATCGGGCAGTCGCGCGTGGTCGAGTTCCGCAACGTCGTGGCGCGCGCTCTCACCCTCGATCACCTTGCCCGGAATCCCAACGATAGTTGAATAAGGCGGTGCCGACGACACTACAACCGCTCCCGCACCGATACGGCTGCCACGACCGATCCGCACCGGGCCGATTACCGACGCCCCGGCACTGACCATCACATGGTCCTCGAGCGTGGGATGACGCTTCTCCTTCTTGAGGCTGGTACCGCCGAGCGTTACGCCCTGATAGATGAGTACGTCGTCGCCGATCTCAGCCGTTTCGCCGATAACTACGCCCATGCCGTGATCGATAAACAGCCGCCGCCCGATCGTCGCGCCCGGGTGAATTTCGATTCCCGTAAGCCAGCGCCCGAGCTCGCTCCACAACCGGCCGGCGAGTTTCAGATCATGTCGCCAAAGCCAGTGAGCTCCGCGATGGAACCAAATCGCATGCAGGCCCGGATAGCACATGGCCACCTCGAGCGTGGTCCGCGCCGCCGGATCGTTGTGAAAGACGGCCTCTATGTCCTCACGAATCCTGCTGATAAAGCCCATCGCGCTACCTCTAACCTCGCTACTCCGATGGCTCTAGGAGCGGGCCGCTATCACTCCGTTTCCTGCGGCAGTCCTGCGAGCCCTGGGGGTGCGCCCCGCACCGTTGGCCTCGGCCGGTGGACGCATACGCGGCTTGACATTGTCCTTGTGCAGCTTGAATTCGACCGAATCGACCAGCGCTTGCCAACTCGCCTCGACTACGTTACTCGACAGCCCGACGGTCCCCCATCGCCGCTTGCCATCCGTCGATTCGATCAACACCCGCACGCGCGCTGCGGTTCCGGCGCCATTGTCGAGCACCCGCACCTTATAGTCGGTGAGTTGCATGCTCGCCAGGCTCGGATAGTAAGGCACCAGTGCCCCGCGCAAGACCGCATCGAGCGCGTTCACGGGACCGTTGCCGATCGCGGAATGGCGTGAGCGTTTGCCGTCAGGTCCGTCGATTACTACCACTGCTTCGCTAAACGGCGCCTGATCTTCATGCCACTTGTCGTCAAAGACGCGAAAGCTGACGAATTTGAAATGATCTTCCGCACGGCCCAGCGTCCGCAGCATCAGCAACTCGAATGAGGCATCTGCGCCGTCGAAAACATAACCCATCGCCTCAAGCCGCTTCAGCTCGTCGAGCAGGGCCGCCGTCTGCTCTTTGGTCAACTCGCTGTCGACGCCGAACTCGCGCGTCTTGTATAGGATGTTTGCGCGGCCGGAGAGCTCCGACAGCAGTACTCGCCGATCGTTGCCGACCGTCGCAGGGTCGACGTGCTCGTAGGTGTGGACGTTGCGTTGAATCCCCGAGACGTGCAGTCCCGCCTTATGGGCAAAGGCGCTGCGTCCGACGAAAGCCTGGCGTGGATTCGGCGTGATATTGGCCAACTCATAGACCAGCATTGAAGTTTCGCGCAGCGTTTTCAGCTTAGCCGGCGGCACGCAGTTGTAACCGAGCTTGAGTTGCAAGTTCCCGATAATCGAAATCAGG
>DATKPK010000255.1:0-14221 GCA_035524095.1 Binataceae bacterium (SeqCode)
GTTGCTGCATCGGCACCTCAGTTGCCGTCCAGATCGAGCCGATGCGCGGCGCTTCGCGCCGCGCATCAGCTATCTCCTATCCTTATGCTGCCGCATGCGCCCGCTCAGGCTCCGACGCTTTCGAGGCAATCATCTTCTTCAACACGGGCATCACTTCTTTCGCCACCAGCCGCAGGCTCCGCTCCGCGACTTCCAGCGGCGCTCCCCCGAAGCGGAACGCGAACAATGCGCCGGTCTCACCCAGAAACTCGAATCGTTCCTCGAACTTGCGCAGCATCTGATCCGGGGTGCCCCAGATTTGGCCTTCGACGTAGCCCTTGGCCGCCATCTCCATACCGGCCGCGCGCATCAACGCCGCGCTGTCCGCATAGGCCGAATAGCCTTTCGCATCCTTGAAGTGCTCGCCCATCATTTCATAGTGATGGACCACACTGTGCAGATAGGTCGCGCAGTATTTCTCGGCGTTCTCGCGCGCACGATTCGGATCGGTGTCGCAAACCGTCATCTCGCTCAGCAGCATCGGCTTCGGCTCGCGCTGATGCTGGCTGAAGAAGGCGCTGCGGTAGCGATCGATATCTTCTTTCAATACCGGCAACGGCTTGTAGTTGAACGCCATCATCTGCACGCCGAGCTTCGCGGCTTCGAGCGCCGACTCGGGACTCATCGCGACCTGCGCAGTACGATCGCGGAAGCTGCTGGCCGGCTTGGGACGAATCACCGCGCGCGGCTGGTCGAAATACTTGCCGTGATGCTCTTCCATCACGCCGGTCTCGAGCGCCTCGAGGATCATCGGTGCAGCTTCGTCGAAGCGATCACGCGATTCGTCCATCTTGATGCCGAACTGATCGAACTCGCGGCGCGATAAGCCGCGTCCGATACCAAGAATTGTACGACCGCCCGATAGTGTATCGAGCAGCGCTGCTTTCTCAGCGACGCGCAGGGGCTGGATATTCCACGGAACGATTACAGCGCCGGTCGCGAGACGAATCCGCTTGGTAAGTCCCGCGATGTGAGCCAGGTAGACAAAATTGTCGGGACAGAATGAGTAGTCCTCGAAATGATGCTCGACGACCCAGACATGATCGTAGCCAAGTTCATCAGCAAGGACGGCCAGCCGCGTCTCGTGCTCGTAGACCTCCTGGTCCGACATTCCCAGGTAGCCAAAACTGGGAATGATTTGAATGATGCCGACTTCCATTACGCACTCTCCATGCGGTTTTTATTGCATTGCCCGACGGGATAAACCCCGGCGCGACCCGGCCTTCCGCAAGCCTCGGCATGCGATCAAACCCAGCCCAGCCAGTGGCAAGCATCAAACAGGATGCCGCCCGTAGCATTGCGTTCGCCACTTGGTTAGTAGCATCCCTGCCGTGTCCAGCCAAATATGACTAACTTAAAGGACTGATAGTCACGGTTTGACGACTGATTCTGTGAGGATTTTCGCCCCGGGCGCTGCCCACCCGCGCAACCGGGGCGATTATCTCGTGACGCCTAGCCGTTTAGTAGACGCATCGCTGGGGCAGCATAGCGCTCGCCGACGGCGACACCGCGTGGCGCCACCTGATCGATTTCTTTCAGATCCTGGGTCGTCAGCTTTACATCGATCGCACCCAGATTCTCATCGAGATAGTTGCGCCGCTTGGTTCCCGGAATCGTCACGATGTCATCACCCTGCGCCAACACCCATGCGAGCGCTAGTTGCGAAGGCGTGCAGCCCTTAGTCGCGGCCATCTGCTTGATTTCCTCGACCAGCCCAAGATTCTTGGCAAAATTCTCACCTTGAAAGCGTGGCGAGAGGCGGCGGAAATCGTCTGGCGCAAAGTCATCAATGCTGCGGATCTGTCCCGTGAGGAATCCCCGCCCGAGCGGACTATATGCCACGAATCCGATCTTCAGCTCACGGCATAATGTAAGGAGGCCATCTTCGGGGTCACGGCTCCACAACGAGTATTCGGTTTGCAATGCGGTGATCGGATGGACCTTGCACGCGCGCCGAATCGTCTGCGGCCCAGCCTCGGACATGCCCAAATAGCGAACCTTGCCCTGCTCGACCAATCGCGCCATCGCACCAACCGTATCTTCGATCGGAGTGTTTGGATCAACGCGATGCTGATAGTAGAGATCGATCACCTCGACACCGAGCCGTTTGAGGCTCGCCTCGCAGGCCGATTGAACGTACTCGGGCTTGCCGTTGATGCTTCGCGTCGTTGGATCAGGCCCGCGTACAATTGAAAACTTGGTCGCCAGCACAACCTCTTTACGGCGATCCTTAAGGGCTCGTCCAACCAGTTCCTCGTTTAGAAACGGACCATAAGCATCGGCGGTATCGAGAAAATTGACGCCACTATCCAGCGCCCGATGAATCGTCGCCATTGATTCCGCGTCGTTGCGCGGGCCGTAGAACTCGGACATCCCCATGCATCCGAGTCCGATGGCTGAAACTTGCAGATCGCTTGACCCTAACCGTCGAAATGTCATCTTTGCTTCCTCAACCCGAACCTTTACGAAATCATTCTGGAGAATCAACTATGCTTCCCGTTGGCTATCTTCCGTGCACGCAAGACCCGCCCGCCGGTAAGAACATGGCGCGCGTCATCGACGAAATCGTTGCCGAGGCGCGGGCTGCCGAGGCCAGCGGATGGGACGGATGCTTCATCACCGAGCATCATCAACAAGAGGACGGCTATCTGCCGAATCCGCTGCTTATGGCTGGCCTAGTCGCGATGAAAACCCAGCGCATCAAGGTCGGCACCTGCGTTCTGCTGCTGCCGCTCTATCATCCGGTGCGCGTCGCCGAGGATTGCGCTATCGTCGATCAGGCGTCGGATGGCCGCCTCATCCTCAGTATCGGCGTCGGCTATCAGCAACACGACTTCGACGCCTTCGAAGTTCCGATCAGCGCGCGCGTCGCCCGTACCGAAGAGGGTCTCGAAATCGTGCGCCGCAGCTGGAAGGGCGAGCGCTTCTCCTTCGATGGTGCGCAATTCAAGCTCAAGGATACGCTGGTCACGCCTGCCCCTTTTCAAGCTGGCGGACCTCCCGTCTGGATGGCGTCTTGGACTCCGCCCGGACTCCGTCGCGCGGCTCGCATCGCCGACGGCTGGATTGCAGATCCTGTCCAATCACTCCCCGTCATCAAAGGTTTCGCTGAACGCTATCGTGCCGAATGCACGAAGCTCGGCCGCAAGCCATATATTTGTCTGATGCGAGACGCGGTCATCGCCGATAGCATGGCCGCCGCCGAAGCCGCTAGTGCTCCGACGATGACCACACATCGCTTCTATTTCAAATACGGCGCGTACGTACCTGACGACTATATCAAGGATGTGAAGTCGCCTGAGGAGTTCAGTTTCAAGACCGCCGCCAAGGATCGGCTGATAGTCGGTTCCCCGAAGGATTGCCTCGATCAACTCCAGATGTGGCAAGAGGCGATTCGTCCCGATTATCTGATTTTGCGGATTCGCCAGCCCGGCGGCCCCTCGCATGAAACGGCTGTTGCTGCGATTCGCACCTTCGGCGAATCAGTAATTCCGAAATTGTGACTACCCTGTGGAAGCTAATAAGAAGCGGTGCGCTATCAGGTGTCGCTGCCTTTACTACGTCTTACGCGACATGACAGGTAGGCGAGCAAACCTCCGTCACAAAGCCCAGTTAATATCGTTATTTGTATGGACAGTGGCGAAGGATGACGCGTATTCGGATCGTTCGGAACAGCAATGAGATCGACTAGGGCGCTGCTCTTAAAGAACAAAAAGAGAGCTGCTGCTGTGAGAATCCCGGCAAGCAAGCCGACCATCAAGCCGGGCAGCAGGCGCACACGAAGGGATCTAGTCTCCGAAGCCTGACCAAGGAACGGCCAGGAGCTCAGGACGAAAACAGCCACCCATGCACCGCGTGGGTAAATCGCATAGACGCCAACTAGCAAGAAGAACATGAGTCCCAGCCACGGCAGTCCCTTTAAGGAGTAGTCGCCCCCAAGGCCTGTTATCACATCAACGATTATCCCGCCTGTAAGCACGATGAACGAAGCGATGACCGGCCCAATGAATAAGAGGGCCAAGCTCCGGCGCCACTGATTTCGCAATAGGGCAGTAGTGGCGATCAATAAAATTAGTGGGGCCGCAGAAATGACAAATCCCATAGCTTTCGACGCTCTAAGCTAATGTATCTACTGTGCATCGCTCAAGTCCCCTGCCGGAAGTCGCGAAGGTCGACTGCTTCGTAACCACCAGTTGGCGGCATCGTAATACAGGTCAGGAGAGTTACTTATATGAAAACCCATTCCAAAATTATTGCCGCTTCTTTTGGGCTGCTTATGATGGCATTAGCGAGTATCGCCAGCGCCAATATCAGGTTCGCGCAGCCCGCGAATGTCCAGCCGGCAGTGCTTGAGCAAACAGTTGCTCCACAGCCTCATCTAACTCTCGCCTATTGGCATCGTCCTTGGGCGTGCAGTAATCGGCACTTCCGTTACAATCACCAGTACGAGTGCCGCTAATTCTCGCTAGATAAGAGCTAATGCTCGGCCGGGCGGGTGGCTTTTGATAATACCCGCCCGAGCTGCATGAGGCGACGCTATATGGGCTGCCAATCAAGGAGGTTGTTCGCGTGACAGTCTATAGGATCTGATAATCGGAAGAATGGTTATTATGCCAGCAGCCAACAAAATCGCGCCTACACCGTACAGCTCCGGCAGTGCGAAAGCTGCTACGAACAATGTAGCTCCAACAATGACCATCAGTCGGCCCGCGTAACGATTCGTCTTATCCCAGTTGTCTTCGTCGGCAAGAGTCCATGGGATGCGGATACCGACCCACATATTGCGGCGAACTTTACCTAGAACATTTCCGAGCACTACAAAGATACCGCCCATTAGGGCGGTCAGAAATCGAACAGCATTGGCTACGAAGCCGAAGGCGAATGCTACTAGCAGAAATTGCGTCAAAGCCATCACAACGATGACTGCTAGCGCAATTGTTTCGTAAGCCTGTGAGCCTCGAAGTGCGCTACCCCGAGCACCTGTCAGGGGAAGAATCGATAAAAGGAACGCAATGAAGATGGTGACGGCCGGCAAAATAAACAATCCCGGCCAAGCGTTTGCCCACTGATCCGGCGCCCCTGACAGATCGAAGTGTATAGCCACTCGGGCGCTTTGAGGCAGACACCACATCCCCCAAGCGCCGATGAGAAACATGCTCAGGATGAAGAAAGTCGTGGTAGCTAACCAATTCCGGCTCACTTGGTCTCGCCGGTTTGGACACGCATTCGCGCGGTCCGTTTCGGGCCGAGCCCGAATACCTCGGCGAAACCAAGCAACGCTTCCTCCAGTACCGAGAGATTCAGCCGATAAGTGATCGTAGCGGCACGCTTTTCGGCCGTTACCAGGCCGGCCTCCCGCAGAATCGCGAAATGGCCAGACAGCGTCGGTTTCGCCAGGTCAAAATGCTCAGATAGTTCGCCCGCCGACATCGCATGCTGCCGCAGCAATCGCAAGATCTCGCGCCGCGTCGGATCGCTCAGCGCCTTAAACACACGGTCCACGGTGATTCGTTATTTAGGCAATTAGCGAATTACTGTCAAGGCGCGTCACGGACGCCGCGATTCTCGGGACGCGGCGCTTGACTTTTGGCGGTTCGGGCGGCGATTACAGTCTGACGCAGTAAGGAGACTTTTCGCCGATGGAATTCGCAATCGCCTATCCAGCCAAAACTGATGCCTGGAAAGACCTCGTTATCGCCGAGGACAACGGCTTCACGCAATGCTGGTTCTATGATTCGCAGATGCTCTACAGCGACGTCTACGTCACGATGGCGCTGGCAGCAGAGCATACGAAGCACATCAAGCTGGCGACCGGCGTCGCGATTCCGTCCAACCGCATCGAGCCAGTAACCGCCCATTCGATTGCCACGATCAACCTGCTCGCGCCCGGCCGTACGATTCTCGGCGTCGGCACGGGCTTTACCGGCCGTAATACGATGGGCTTGCCGGCGATTCCCGCCGATCGCCTCCGCAACTACGTCGAAATGGTGCGCAAGCTGCTAAAGGGCGAAGAAGTGCTCTATCACGAGGGCAAGCGCGAGCGCTGGATTCGCCTGCTCCATCAGGACAACGGCTACATCAATATCAGGGATCAGATTCCGATCCATATCGCCGCCGACGGGCCGAAGGTCCTGGAACTCGCGGGTGAGATCGGCGACGGCTGGATGACCGTCATATCCGGGCCCGAGCGCTTCAGCGAGAAGTTCGGTCTGGTAAAGAAAGGCGCGGACAAAGCCGGCAAGGACCTCAAGAACTTCCCTACCGCAATCCTCACCTCTGGATGCGTCCTGCGTGACGGCGAAAAAGCAGACTCCGCCCGCGTGATCGAGCAGATGGGTCCGTTCGCGATCGTGTTCCTGCACGCCCTGTGGGAACAATCTGCCGTCGCTAGCGGAGTCCCCGAATCGCTGGCCGGTCTCTGGCAGCGCTATCGCGACGAATACGTCGCCAAAAGCAAGACACCCGCCGACCGCCGCTACCTGGATGTTCACGAGGGCCACTTGATTTACATGAAGCCCGGCGAGGAAAAGTACGTTGACGGAAACCTCATCCGCACGATGACTCTGACCGGCTCCGCCGAGGAGATAATCGAACGCATCAAGGCGCTCGAAGCTGCGGGACTGAAGCAGATCTCAATTCAGGTGGTCTATCCGCATGGGCGCGAGATGATCGAAGACTTCGGCCGCAAGGTCATCGCTAAATACTGATGCGGCCCGCATCTGACTACAGAGGATCTACCACGGAGCAGCAAAGATGAGCCTGCCGCTCGAGGGAATCCGCGTTCTGGAACTGGCGCAGATTTACGCCGGTCCGTATTGCGCACTGCAACTCGCCCATTTCGGCGCCGAAGTGATCAAAGTCGAGCCGCCCGGAGAAGGCGAGTTCCTGCGGATGCGTCCGCCCAACCCCGGCGGCGTCAACTCGGGCTGGCTGATGCTCAACTGCGGCAAGAAATCGCTTTCCCTCAATCTCAAGGAACCGGACGGACGGGCTATCCTGATGCGGCTGCTCGAAGACGCCGACGTACTGGTCGAGAACTATGCGGCGGGTGCACTCGAACGCCTCGGCCTCGGGTACGACGATCTGGCTCCGCGCTTTCCACGTCTCGTCTACGCCTCATGCAAAGGCTATGGCGCCGATAGCCGGTGGGCCAATCTCGGCGCGATGGATTTCACCGTGCAGGCGGCGTCCGGCATCATCAGCATGACCGGCTACGGCGACCGTCCGGGCGTGCGAGCGACCGCAGCGTTGATTGACACCAGCACAGGGATGCATCTGGCGGCCGGGGTGATCGCCGCATTGTTCGAGCGCGTCCGCAGCGGGCGCGGGCGTAAGGTCGAAGTCGCGATGCTTGACGTATGTGTTCCGGCGACCGGCGGCATGATTGCGGCCGCCGCCGACGGCATCACGTTGCCACGCCTGGCCAACCGCCATCCCAGCGCATGTCCTTCGAATACTTATCCAGCCGCCGACGGTGATATTCTCGTCTATTGTCTCACGGAGGATCACTGGCAACGGCTCGCGCGCCTGATGAATCGCGCCGATCTGCTGGACGATCCGCGCTACCGCGACCATCGCAGCCGTTATCAGATTATCGAAGAGGTCGACGCCATCGTCGGCGCATGGACGCGTAATTCCACACGCGAGCAATTAGTCGACTTACTAATCAAACACGGCGTTCCTTGCGCGCCCGTCCGCACGATTGACGAAGTTGCCGCAGACCCCGAACTCGAGTCACGCGGGCTGATTCGTCAGTCTATTTATCCTGGACGCAAGAATGCGC
Organism: Binataceae bacterium (SeqCode); assembly: GCA_035524095.1. Lineage (GTDB taxonomy): Bacteria > Desulfobacterota > Binatia > Binatales > Binataceae > DATJUF01. The sequence goes on from DATKPK010000255.1 coordinate 7,823, forward strand.
TCGCGCTCGGCTCTGCAATCAAATTCAAAGGAACGACTGAAACTGATGCGCCGATAACCAACGCGCCTCGGCTCGGCGAGCATAACGATGAAATTCTCGCCCGCCTTGGTATCAGCAGGGCTGAACGCGATCGGCTGCGCGACGCCGGTGTCATCTGATGGAGCGTTCACAGGATGATTGCCGCATGGCAATCCGAATAGCTTTCATCGCCGCAGCGGATAAGTGGTTATAGGCAAAATATCCCATTGAGATTCCGTCGAAGGAGGTTGTAATGGCTACTTACTTCAAACTGGAAAAGCACGGTACGGTCGCAGTCCTGACCTATGACCGGCCTGAGAAACGCAACCCCATCAACGAAAACAGCATCAGTGAACTCGAAGATAACTTGCTCCGGATCCGCGACGATGACAGCGTTCGGGCATTGCTAATCACTGGCTCAGGTCCGGCGTTTTGCGCGGGCGCCGACATTTCACATTTGAAGGGCGTTACCGATCAGGCCGAACGGCAGAAGCGCTTCGCGGCAGTGCCCGACAGCCGTCGCCGCATCCTGCGCCGCACCTTTCGCATGCTTGCTGACTATCCATTGCCGACTGTCGCGGCGGTCAATGGTTTCGCCGTTGGCGGCGGATGGTTCCTCGCGCTCTCTTGCGACCTGCGCATTTCCGTCGAAAACGCCGAGTTCTGGATGCCCGAAGTTGACCTCGGCTCACCTGGCCCGCGCGAACCCGAACAACGCCTCGCGGCTGAAGTAGGCGCCGCACGCGCCCGTGAGATTATCTTCACTTGCCGCCACTTCAAGGCCGCCGAACTCTATGAATGGGGCATGCTGAACCGCGTCGTCCGCAAAGATGAATTGATGCCCGTGGCGGTGGAACTCGCGCAATCGCTGGCCGCGAAAAAACCCGGCGTGATCCTCCAGGCTAAGGCTAATATCAACAATTTCACTCTCGAATGATCGAGCCATCTATACTCAGGTTTAAATCTCATGCCCGAAAGCTTTGAGCACACCAAAGACGGCCCGATCACGACGATTACCTTCAGCCGGCCTGATCGCCTAAACTGCATGAATCGCGAGGTGATGGTCGAACTGGAAGGTTTAATCACGGACGTGCGCGACGATCGCGACACGCGCGTTTTGATTGTCACCGGCAGTGGCCGTGCCTTCTCTGCCGGCGCTGACATGTCGGCGGCCAAAGGCGTCACCGATCCTGCCGAGCGTCAGCGCCTCTTCAACCAGCGCAATCGCGGCGTCGCTCGGATGGTCGGGAGATCGTTCGATCAAATAACCCGCCTCGACTGCACGACGATCGCGGCCGTCAACGGTTTCGCAGTAGGCGGCGGATGGGCGCTCGCCGTCGCATTCGATTTCATCATCGCAGCCGAAGACGCCGAGTTCTGGGTCCCCGAGGTCGAACTCGGCGTAGCCTTCACAGGGGGACCCGCCGTCGCGATGGCCGCGAAACTCGGCCCTTGGCGTTCCAAAGAGGCGATGGTCCTCTGCCGGCACTATAGCGCCCGTGAATTGCTGGCTCTCGGCATGGTTAATCAGGTAACCGCTGCAGCCGAACTGATGCCTGCTTCGCATAAGCTCGCCGCGGATATCATGAAGCTGCCGCAAAAGGCCGTCACCCGCACCAAGCATTTCCTCGACGGCCTCTTCATCGGGCCGCGCCTCTATTGAAGCGCCTGTGATAGAAGTCGGCCTTGCCTTTTTCCATTGCTCTGATGATATAGAAGCGGCGCGTAGGATGAACGAATAACCAGTCACTCAGTAGTTAGGAGGAGTTCGAATATGATTCGACCCGACCGTATCGGACATGTAGTGATCAAGGTGCGCAACCTAGAACGTTCGCGCAAATTCTATTCCGAGTTGCTCGGGCTGCAGTTGATGCACGAGATGCCGCAAATCAAGATGGCCTTCCTCGCGAGCAATGGCCGCGATCATCATGAAATCGGCCTGGTCGAAGTCGGCGATGCGGCGCCGGGACCCCAAAAGGGCGAGACGGGCCTTCTGCATATCGCCTTTCGCCTGCGCGACGAGGATCATCTGAAGGCCGCATATCGCGAATTGAAAGAGAATAATGTCGAGATTGTCTCGACGGTCGATCACGGCATCACCAAGAGTATCTACTTCCGCGATCCCGACGGCCATCAGCTCGAAGTCTATTGCGACAACTCGAGAGAATATATGAAGAGTCTGGGCAAATCCTATGATGGCATGAACAAGCTCGACTTTGCGCAAGAGGAACCCGGGCTTCGCGAATCCCTCGGACGGATGATGCGCTAACACTGGTGGCCGATCCTTTGTTGCAACCTCAGACAGGTTATAGCGTCGTCGGAAGACTGAGTAATCTTCTCAAGACTGAGTAATCATTATTATGAGTATCCGCACCGGCAGCGAATATGTCGAAAGCCTGCGCGACGGCCGTACGATCTATGTCAACGGCGAGCGTGTCCGCGATGTCACGCAATACGCCCCGTTTCGCGGCGTCCTCGCAACCCTCGCCTCGCTCTACGATTTGCAGCATCAACGCCGCGATGAACTCACCTATCCATCGCCCCGTGACGGCAAACCGGTCGCAGCAAGTTTTCTTGTCGCCGAGACCCTTGAACAAGCGCAATGGCGAATTCGCGCTGAAGAAATCCGCGCCGACTTTACCTTCGGCCTGATGGGACGCATGCCAGATTTCTGCAACGCGCTGCTCGCGGACGTGGTACCGGCCCGTAACTATATCGGTCAGCGCGAACCCCGCTATGGCGACAACCTCGTCCGCTATTACGAAGATACTCGTGATCATGACTGGTGTCTGACCCATACTCTCGTGGACCCTCAGATGGATCGCTCCAAGGGTCCCGCCGAGCAGTCCGACCCCTTCGCCGCCCTCCGCGTGGTACGCGAGACCGATCGCGGCCTGGTCGTGCGCGGCGCGAAGATGCTCTCGACGTTGGCGCCCTTTGCGAACGAACTTTGGGTTGGACCGTTCTATCCGCGCCGAGCCGGCGAAGAAGCCTACACGCTTTGTTTCGCCATCCCGATGGATACGCAGGGGCTGAAGTTCATCTGCCGCGAAACCTACGACACTGGACGCAGCAAATTTGATCGCCCACTCAGCTCGCGCTTCGACGAAGAAGATGCGCTCGCGGTCTTCGACGAAGTGACCGTTCCGTGGGAACGCGTGTTCGTCAATGGGGATGTGGAAATCTTCAATGGCCTGATGTCGCGCGGACCCGGTTACGCGATGCTGCAGGGCACTATCCGCGGGATGGTCAAGTTGCGTTTCCTTGCGGGCCTCGCGTGCCATCTCGCGGAAGCGATCGGGCGTACCGATGCACCGCACGTTCAAGCCCAACTCGGTGAATTGATCGCGAATGCGGAGTTAGTCAGTGGACTCGTCCGGGCGGGCGCGCAAGAGGTCGTGCTGGGTGCAACCAAGTCGATGCCCCATCGGTCGCTCGCCGCCGCGCTATGGGTCTTGATTCCGCAGGCGCAGATGCGCGCGGCTGAAGTCATTCGTCAACTGAGCGGCAGTGGCTTGATTCTGACGCCGACTGAAAAGGATTTCGCGAACCCCGAAATCGCCGCTTACCTCGAGAAGTACCTGCGTGGCAAAGACGCAACTGCCCACGACCGAGTGCAACTTTTCAAGCTTGCGTGGGACATGATCGGTGAGCCATTTGGCAGCCGCCAGTTGCAATACGAGTGGTTTTATTCAGGCGACCCGATTTTCACACGCCAGCGCTTCTATCGCTCACCGATCTCGCGCGAATTCAAAGCGATGGTCACGCGGCTGCTGAAAGAGTAATCGACGCCGGGGCGGGCCGAGTTCTGTTAGATATGCTCGCCGAAATCTAGTTAGCTACGCGCGACTTTTGCGGCGGCGGCGCCGGCGATCTTGCCGAAGACAGCTCCGGACATCAGGCCGGTGCCGCCCGGATAGTTGAAGTAGAATAGTCCGCCAACCAACTCGCCTGCCGCATACAATCCGCGAATCGGCAGGCCGTCGGTATTGAGTACTTCCGCGTTATCACCAATCCGCAGCCCACCAAATGTGAAGGTTACGCCGCACGTTACGGCGTAGGCCTCGAATGGCGGCGTGTCAATCGTATTCGCCCAGTTGGATTTGTTGATAGTCAGTCCGCGCGTGCCACGCCCGTCCTTGATATTAGGATTGAACGGAGTTTCTGTCTTTACCGATGCATTGTACGATGCGATCTCATCCAAAAATCCCGCCGGATCGACGTCTTCCAGTTTACCGGCGAGTTCATTGAGTGATTGCGCTGTAACCTTGGTTGCTTGCTTGATCCGATACTCATCGCGCAGCAGATGCGTGACTTTCTGATCGAAAACCTGCCACGCGAATTGATTCGGTTGCTCAAGAATAACCCGCCCATACTTCGCATAGGTATAGTTGCGGAAGTCCGCACCTTCATCGACGAAGCGTCGCCCGCGCGCGTTCACCATGATGCCGAACGGATAACTATGTTTCTGAAAACCGTCACCGACCGCGAGATCCCCAAACTCGGGCGCGTTCCGATCCCATCCGACCGCGTGGCATCCAGACCAGTTGCCGAAAGGCATCGCCCCGATCTCCAAGGCCATGCGGATACCGTCGCCGGTGTTGAATCGCGTGCCACGCACTTTCGCGAGGTCCCAACCCGGACCAAGGTAGCGGGTCCGCCATTCGACGTTAGCTTCGAAGCCGCCCGAGGCCAGCACCACAGCGTTGCCTTCGATCTTGATCGTATGGCCGCCGTTGCGCACCATCACGCCGTGTACGCCATTGTCATCATGCATCAGGGCGAGTGCGCGGCTCCTGTAAGCCACCTCAATCCCGTCCCGTTCTGCCAATGTATAAAGCGCGTCAACTAAGCCCGGGCCACCGCCCCACGCTTCCACCGTCAGGCCGCCCCAGAACTTGAAACGGCCCTCGACCTTGAAGGCCTGCCGTCCATAAATCGGGACGAACCGGACGCCTTTTTCGCGCATCCAATTGATCGTAGAGAAGCTGCGGGTTACTAATGTTTCAGCAAGTGATGGTGTAGTCCGATACTGGGTAACGCGGCACAGATCATCGTAAAACTGATCTTCGTTATACGCGCCAAAATCGGTCGTGGCCTTCTCTTCCTCGGCCAGGTCAGGCATCAACCGAACGAGGTCATCCACGCCGGTGTACGCCACGCGCATTGCACCGGCCGTGAAACGGCTATTTCCACCGCGTTCTTCTATGGGCGCGCATTCGAGAACCGATACTCGCGCGCCATTTTCGCGAGCGGCCAATGCGGCGCATAATGCGGCGTTACCGCCGCCAACCACGATTACGTCATAAGCCGGCATTGATTTTATTTCCGCCGCAATTCCGTCTGGCTAGTGACTGTACTTTTACTCACAAGCCGTTCTTTTTCCTGAAGTCCGGTGGAACGATGCTCGCTGCGATAGACGCGTCGAGTGATTCGTATTCACTATAGCCAATTGTTTCGTATAGTTCCGCCCGCGTCTGCATACGGTCCAGCATCGAAGCAGCGCTGCCCTCGCGCGCGATACTTTCGTAAAGCTGCGCGACTGCCCTCGCAGCCACGCGCAACGATGATACGGGAAATATTACGATACGATAGCCAAACTCTTCGAATTGTTTCGCCGTAAAGTAGGGGGTGCGGCCAAACTCGGTCATATTCGCGAGCAGCGGTGCATCGACATCTGCCGCGACGCGCCGCAAGGACTCTTCAGTGGTCAGCGCCTCGGGAAAGATCACGTCGGCACCGGCATCGCGATACAGCCGCGCCCGCGCAATCGCAGCTTCAAGCCCTTCGACGCCTGCCGCATCGGTCCGCGCGATTATCTTCAGATGACGCCGCGCGCGCACTGCCGCCGCCACCTTGGCTGCCATCTCCTCGGGCGCAACCAGCCGCTTGTCATTCAAATGGCCGCATTTCTTCGGCAGGATTTGATCTTCGAGCTGAATCGCGGCCGCCCCCGCATCTTCAATTTCGCGCACGGTGCGCATGACATTGAGCGGACCACCGAAACCGGTGTCGCCATCGACGATCAGCGGCAGCCGCGAGGCGCGGCAAATTGTTCGCGTGAACAGGCATAACTCTTCGCACGAAACGATGCCCAGATCCGCCAGTCCGAGGCTCGCACTCAGCGCCGCGCCTGATAGATAGAGCGCTTCGAAGCCCGCGCGGCGCGCTTGTAATCCCGCGAGGGCGTTGTGCGCCCCCGGCACAACCAGTATCTCCTTGCGCCGCCATAGTTGCGCTAGCCGATCCCCCAGCGGCACATCACTGCGATCATCATTAGTCAGCCAGGTCATCGGCTAGTCATTAAAGTCGTATTATTTTTTCCGTCGCGTCAGCTTGTGCAATTATTCGGTTCGAGTAACGTCGTAGTCAAATCATTTA
>DATKPK010000256.1:0-46473 GCA_035524095.1 Binataceae bacterium (SeqCode)
TCGATAATCGTGGGCGGATCACTGAAGCCTCAGTCGAACGTAGGCTGCTGTCAGTGAACGTCGAGATGCCGAACGACCAAGACTGCATTTTCCGCAGCCTCGCGGCTCCGGTCGAGATGGAAGGGCGCTTCGTGTGCAAGCAGCGCGCAATCGTAATTGATCGCGGCGTATGGCTGGCCGAGCGGATTTTTTGATGAGCTGAGTGGGCGACCGGTGTCAACCGGCCGCCTCATGACTGTTTCTCTAATCAGTGACAGCACCGAGGCTGGCGGTTGAGACCTGGGCGGCATATTTCGCAAGCACGCCACGAGTATAACGCGGCGCCGGGGGTTGCCATGCGGTTCGGCGTTTGCCGATTTCCGTGTCAGAGACGTTGAGTTGGAGGAGGCGCTTGTCGGCGTCAATCGTAATAGAGTCGCCTTCGTGGACCAGTGCTATCAAGCCGCCGACCTGCGCCTCGGGCGCGACATGCCCGACTACCAAGCCGAAGGTGCCGCCGGAGAAGCGTCCGTCGGTGATCAGAGCAACGGAATCGCCGAGGCCCGCGCCGATAATAGCGGAAGTTGGGGCGAGCATCTCCCGCATGCCGGGGCCACCTTTCGGCCCCTCATAGCGGATGACGAGGACATCGCCGGGTTTGATTTTGCCGGCGAGGATCGCTTCGAGGGTATCCTCTTCGCGTTCAAAGACGCGCGCTGGACCAGTGATCTGATGATGCTTGATGCCGGTGATTTTGGCGACGCAGCCCTCGGTCGCCAAGTTGCCCTTGAGGATCGCGAGATGCCCCTGTGGATACATAGGGTTGTCCCATTGGCGAATCACATCCTGGTTCTTCGGCGGTGCATCAGGAACTTCGGCGAGAGTCTGTGCGACGGTCTTGCCGGTGATGGTGAGAGCATCACCATGCAGCAGGCCGTGATTGAGTAGCATCTTCATGACTTGGGGGATGCCACCGACTCGATGCAAGTCAGTCGCGACATACTGGCCTGACGGCTTCAGGTCGCAGAGGACGGGCACCCGCTGGCGGATGGTCTCAAAGTCATCGATGGTCAGCGGGACTTCGGTTGCGTGGGCGATCGCAAGCAGGTGCAATATGGCGTTGGTTGAACCACCGACCGCCATTACCACCGCGATTGCGTTCTCGAAGGCCTTACGTGTCATGATCTGGCGCGGCAGCAATTGGGTATGGACCGCGCGGACGACGGCTTCGGCCGATTGCGCAGCGCTGTCGGCCTTTTCCTGATCGATGGCCGACATGGTCGAAGAGTAAGGCAGGCTCATGCCCATCGCCTCTATCGCGGACGACATCGTGTTGGCGGTGTACATTCCGCCACATGAACCAGCGCCGGGGCAGGCGCGGCGCTCGACCTCCATCAGTTCCTTCTCATCGATCTTGTGGGCACTGAACTGGCCGACGGCCTCGAAGGCGCTGACGATTGTGAGGTCGCGACCGTTGTAATGACCGGGCTTGATGGTTCCGCCGTAAACGAAGATCGATGGGATATTCATGCGAGCGATGGCGATCATCGCACCTGGCATGTTTTTGTCGCAGCCGCCAACGACGACTACGCCATCCATCGCTTGGGCGTTGCAGGCGGTCTCGATGGAGTCGGCGATCACCTCGCGCGAGACCAACGAATATTTCATGCCCTCGGTGCCCATCGAGATGCCGTCACTGACGGTAATGGTGCCGAAGATTTGCGGCATCGCATTGGCAGAGCGAGCGGCCGATTCGGCGCGTCCGGAAAGAACGCCGAGCCCGAGGTTGCAAGGGGTAATCGTGCTGTAGCCGTTGGCGATGCCGATGATGGGCTTGTTGAAGTCGTTATCGGTGAAGCCGACCGCACGCAGCATCGAGCGGTTGGGAGAGCGCTGCACGCCCTGGGTGATAGCTTTGCTTCGAAGATTTTCCGGCATCGCACTTTCCTCAATTACGGATCAACGCCGCCAGGTAGTTTACGCGGGCGATCGAATGAGCCGCGATTGCACCACATAGGCAGGCGAATGATCAAGGACCGCTATTACGTTGCTCGAGTACGAGCACTCAGATTTTTCGAGCATTGCATTCGCAGGCTCGCCAATGAGCATGGTTGCAGAACCTATTTTTGTGCCGATGCTTGTTCGGCGGTGACGGGCTGGACAGGCTCGCCGTCTTGCGCCGATTGGCCGACGTTGAGGGCGACCATGTCTTCGCCCGTGATGCCCTCAGTTACTTCCACGGCGACACCGTTGTCATAGCCGAGGGACACCGGCGCGAGCTTCAGATGGTCATTGCGGACCACTGGCACGAAGGGTTGCCCATCGCGGAAAATCAGGGCGTCGTCCGGTACCATCGGGACACCGGTGGGAATTGCGACTTTCAGATCGACCATCGCATACATGCCGGGATAGAGAGTGTAATCGGTGTTGGGCAAGTCGATTTCCGTAAGCATCGTGCGCGTGGCTGCGGTAAGGGCGTTCGGATGGCGCGTAATGTGGCCCTCGAATTTACGCCCTGGATATTCGTTAACGGTCACGGTTGCGGGAGTGCCGTCATGGATGAAGGGCGCGAGACTTTGAGGGGTATCGATGTAGACACGAAGAGGAGCGAGAGTTGCCATCGCGACTACTGGCGTGCTGGTGCCGGCAGGAGTGATGACTTGCGGGATCAGTTGGCCGGGATCCACGTACCGGGCGGTTATGATGCCGTCGAAGGGTGCGGTGATTACCTCGTAGGATTTCTCAGCGACGAGTTGATCGAGATTGGCCTTTGCCTCAACCATCGCGGCGTGGGTCTGGTCGGCGGTCTGGGGTGCAACTACGCCTTGGCGGAGGAGAGTTTGCTGGCGGCGATCGGTAATGGCGGCCAAGTCATAATTGGCGCGGGCATTGGTGACCTGTTGGTCGAGTTCGGGTGATTCAAGAATCGCGATGACTTGGCCCTTGGTCACGCGGTCGCCCTTATCGACGCGGATTTCCTTCAGATAGCCTGCAACTTTGGCGTAAACCGGGGTTTCGATATAGCCGTGGAGATTCGCCGGGAGACGCAGGCTACGCTGGGTGGGCGAACGGGTAACCGGAGCGACCAACACGCGTGGTCCCGACGCGAGTTGAGTCTCGATTTGCGAGGCTTGTTCAGTGAGCCGCAGGCTGCGCGCCATCACGAGTCCGGTAGTCAGCGCGATTGCAATCAACGCAACGATGATCCATCCGGCGTAAAAGAGGCGGCCGGGTGGGGTCGCAATATAAGTTCGGGCGTCCTCTTCCATTATATATTCCGCACGGATTTCACGGTTGTGTAGTGCACTCGCTCAGGCGCCCGGCAGAGTAATCGATTCGATTTCGGCGTCGCGGGCGTGCTTACCGATCGCATTGGCGCCGAAGATTGAGTAGACGGCGGGCACGACGAACAGAGTCATGAAGGTTGCGACGATCAGACCGCCGATCACTGCGCGACCGAGCGGCGCATTTTGTTCGCCGCCCTCGCCGAAGGCGAGCGCCATCGGCAGCATCCCGAGGACCATCGCCAGCGCGGTCATCAGGACCGGCCGCAACCGCGTACGTGCCGCCTCAATTGCGGCGGCGGCAGGAGTGTAGCCTTGCTCGCGCAACTCATTGGCGAAGATCACGACTAGATTGCCGTTGGCGACGCCGACACCGACCGCCATCACTGCGCCCATCAAGGATTCGACGTTGAGGGTGGTGCCGGTAAGGGCGAGCATCCAGAGAACACCGGCCAGAGCGCCGGGCACGGCAAGCATGATCACGAGGGGTTCCAGCCATGACTGGAAGTTCGCGACCATCAGCAGATAGACCAGAATAATCGCGAGCACGATACCCAGCCGCAGGCTGCTGAATGACTGATACATCGCGTCACTCTGGCCGCGAATGGTGATACGCGTGCCGAGCGGCAAGGCGCCGAGCGAATCGATAGCGTTTTGTACGGCGGTCGAGGCGCTGCCGAGATCGCGGCCCTCCACGCCGCAATCGACGTCAATTACACGCTGGACGTTGTAATGATTGAGCACAGCAGGTTCGGTGTCCTGAGTGATCGTTGCGATGTTTGAGAGCAGCTGCGGATCGTCAGTAGTTGTGTCCGACGACGTTAGCGGTGTGCCGGCCAGTGCCTGGACCGAATCGAACATATGCTGCGGCACTTGTTCGAGCACGCTGTAGTTAACGCCATTTTTGGGATCGAGCCAGTAGGTCGGCTGGATAAGAGCGTTGGTGGCGAGGCCGATTAGCATGTTGGTCGCGATATTCCGCTGGTCAATGCCGAGTTCCATCGCCTTGGTGCGATCAACCTTGATGCGGATGGTCGGGTAGTCAAGGAGTTGCGCGATGCGCACATCGGTCAGGCCGGGGATCCCTTGCATCTTCGAGGCGAGGCGCCGACCGATGGCATAGCTGCTGTCGATGTTCTGACCCGAGATCTGAGCGTCGATCGGTGCGGAGAGGCCGAAGTTCAAGACCTGGCTGACGATATCAGCGGCCTGAAAGTATAGTTGAACATCGGGGAAGCGGGCGTGCATCATCGCGCGAATTTTGGCCTGATAGGCGGTGGTCGGATGATGATTCGGCTTGAGTGAAACCAGAATGTCTGCATCCTGCGGTCCTACGCTGTCGGTCTGATAGAAGGCTAGAACGTAGGCGAAGGCGGGTAGGCCGATATTGTCGCTGATGCTGTCGAGTTCGGAGGGCGGAATAACTTGCTCAATCGCGCGCTCGACGCCGTCAACGATTCGCTCAGTCTCCTCGATCCGGGTGCCGGTGGGAGCGCGGACGTGCATTTTCATCATGCCAGCGTCGACGCTAGGGAAGAAATCCTCGCCTACCACGGGCAGCAGAAAAAGCGAAGACAGAATTATCAACGCGATACAGGCGAGGCCGAAGGTGCGGCGCGCCATGAAGCGGCTTAAAGCTGAGCGATAACCTGCGCGGAGCCGGTCAAAATGGCGGTCGAAGCTACGCACGAAACGCCCCCAGAGCGATCGTGCGGATGGTTCCTGATGCTCCTGCGGCATCAAGTAGCGCGCCATCGAGGGAACCAGCGTGCGCGACAGGAGATAAGACGTGAGCATCGAGTAGACGACGGCGAGCGCGAGCGGCGTGAAGAGGAAGCGGGCGACGCCGTAGAGAAGCACGACAGGGAAAAAAACGATGCAGATAGCGAGCGTGCCGATCAGCGCAGGCGTGGCGATTTCGGCTGAACCTTCAATGATGGAGAGCAGAAGCGGCTTATGCATCGCGTGATGGCGATGGATATTCTCGATCGCGACGGTGGCGTCATCGACCAGCATGCCAACCGCCAGAGCCAAGCCGCCGAGCGTCATGATGTTGATGGTCTGGCCGGAAAGCTTGAGCGCGATGATCGCCGTCAAAATCGAAAGAGGGATCGAGAGAATGACGATCAACATGCTGCGGGCCGATCCGAGGAAGATGAGAACCATCAGCGCGACCAGGCCAGCCGCAATCACGGCCTCGCGCACGACGCCGAGGAGGGCGCCGCGCACGAAGACCGACTGATCGAAGGCCAGCTTCATTTTGAGTCCCTTGGGCGCGGTCTCGAGAATCAGCGGGATAATCCCTTTGACCTGGCTGATGACGCTCAAGGTGGATGCCGCCGCATGTTTGAAAATAGGGATGTAGGTGGCGCGCTTGCCGTCAACGCGGACGACATTGGTCTGCACCTGATGGGTATCGGTGACCGGCGCGACGTCGCCAAGAAAGATCGGCGTACCGTTAACGACCTTGACCGGAAGATCGTTGAAACCAGTTACCTGATCGGGGCTGCCATTGAGCTCGACGCGGTACTCGCGCTTGCCGATTTTGACCGAACCGGCGGGAATGATGACGTCGGCATTATTCAGAGCATTGCCGATATCTTCAGCCGAAAGGCCGTTCGCGTACATCTGCTCGGGATGGAGATTGACCATCACTGAGCGCGTGCGTCCGCCGAAAGGGGAAGGCGCAGAGAGCCCCTCGATACTAAACAGGCGCACGCGTATGAAGTTCAGGCCGTAATCGAATAGCTGCTGTTCTGAAAGGGAGTCGCTGAAGACATTGAGCTGGGCGACGGGGACGTTAGCGGCATTATAATCAACTATGTTTGGTGCGACGATGCCGGGCGGAAAAATGCCGAGCAGCGATTGCGACATCGCGGAGATTTGGGCAATGCCGGCGGCAGTCGTAGTGCCGGGGTGGAAATAGACTTTGATCAATCCGGCCCCGGCGATCGATTCGGATTCGAGGTGCTCGATATCGTTGACGGTGGTGGACATCGCGCGCTCGCTGATAATCACCACGCGGCGTTCCATATCGAAGGCGGACAGGCCGGGGTAGCCCCAGACCACGATCACGACCGGCATATCGATTGCGGGGAAGATATCCGCGTTCATCCGACTATAGGAAAGGATGCCAAGGACGAGCATCAGCAACGCCATTACGGCGATGGAGAGCGGGCGGCGTAGCGCGAAACTGACGATCCACATGGGCGGGCGTTACCCGGATGCCTTGGGGCAGCGGCGATGTCTTCTCCCAGCTGGTGAATTTACGGCTAGAGTTAACGGCCGATTGCGCCGCTAAAATAACACGTCCATTCGGACTGACAAGTTCTGCAATGATTCGGTGTGTGGAGCGCTGGCTGGCTGCGCCTTCGGCGAGTGGCCAAGGGGGCCGCTGAGGGCGTGATTGCTTGAGATGCACAATCCATGTAGGTTATTGAATTAGAAGAATTTATGTTTCACCAGTACATCCGCAGATCATGCGGAAGTCGCCCACACCTGCAACCCCGGCCGCCTGTCGTTAGCGTTCAGGCCAAAACTGAGCCGGCAGCCTAAGGAATCCTGTTTGTCTTTTTCTGTCTTTCCTCTCTCGCCCGAAATCCATCGTTCGATCCGCGACCGTGGCCACCATGAGGCCACTCCAATCCAGTCTGGTGCGATTCCGGTAATCCTTAGTGGACGCGATGTAGTCGCGACGGCTGAAACCGGCAGTGGCAAGACCGCGGCCTTTCTTATTCCAGTCGTCGACCGGCTGCATCGCACACGGCCGCCAGGTCCGTCGGCGGTAATCATCGAACCGACGCGGGAACTCGCGGCCCAGGTTCATCGGGAATTTTCGATATTGGCGCGTCACACGCGGCTGCGTGCTGTGGTTATCGTCGGCGGCGATTCGATGCGCCGTCAGATGGACGAGTTGCGCAAGGGCGTGGATATTCTAATCGCCTGTCCAGGCCGTCTGATTGATCACCTAGAGCGTGGCACGACAAGCCTCGCGAGAGCTTCGGTGGTGGTTATCGATGAGGCTGACCGGCTGCTCGACATGGGTTTTCTGCCGCAGCTTCGGCGAATCATGAAGATGGCGCCCGAGGAACGGCAAACGTTGATGTTTTCGGCCACGATGGATTCGGGCGCAAGCCGGATGGCACGCGAATTCCTGCGCGAACCGGAGCATGTGAATATTGGAGATAAAGCTGCTCCACCGTCGTCGATACAGCAGACGATTTGTCCGGTGACCGTCGCGCAGAAGACCGAGGTGTTGCTGGCGCTACTGCAGCGGCCTGAGACGGAAAGCGCGATCGTCTTTACCCGCACGCGTGACCGCACGGACAGAGTGGCAAAGATGCTCAAGCATCACGGTTTGCGGGCGGTGGCGATCCATGGTGATCGGTCACAAGGCCAGCGGAACGCCGCTTTAGCGGGATTTCGCAAGGGTACGTTCCGCATCATGGTCGCGACAGATGTCGCGGCGCGTGGACTGGATATTGACGGGGTTTCGCACGTAATCAATTTCGACCTGCCGGACGAACCGGAGAATTACATCCATCGGATTGGCCGGACGGCGCGGATGGGCCGCGAAGGGGTAGCGATAAGCCTCGTGACCCCGGACGATCGTGCGTCGCTTGGCCGGATCGAGCGGACGCTCGGGATTAAACTTGAGCGTGAAACAGTCGAAGGGTTTGTCCAGCCAGAAATCGCCGCGCCCAAGCCGGTGACACTGTTCCGCACAACCTCGTCGCGAGCACCGCGCAAGCGACCCCGCATGCGCTGGGCCTGAGCACATCGGGTCGAGATTCGGCTCACAGATCACCGCTATAAAAGTTCGCTCTCCGTTAGACGAATCTCAAAACCTCACAGCCTCTTTTCCAGGTTGCCTAGCGATCGGTCTCGGATATTAGATTCTCCAAATCAATGATCGGAGAGTCTGCGCGACTGCTGCGCAATGATCATTACGGCGGCCGCCCTTTAGCTGAACGCAGGCTTCAGAATCGGCGAGGACAAGGTCGCATTTCAGGGGGAAAGCCAACTCGTGTCCTGAAAGCGCCCGCAACTCTACTTATGATTAAACTAAATGATAAATAGCCAGTGCGGGCCGGCCCAATCAATCAGACCGGCCCATTCACCGAGTTCTTATGCCGCCGGGGCGGGACGTTGTGCGATCTCGACGAAATTGCCGTCGGGGTCGCGCACGAAGCAAATCCGGGCAACCGTGCCGAAATTAACTGGCGATATGGCCGCTGAGGCGCCGCCAGCGGTTGCCTGTTTGAACGCCTCATCACAATTCTTCACGCCGAGCGTGATATAGCGAATACCCAAACCGGCCATCGCCTTGATAACGTCCATGGCGTTGGCGAATGGAGATGCAGCTTTATGGTGGACTTCGGGTTCGTGATAAACGCCTAGAATAGTTTCGCCGATCTTATAGCGGTCGTGGCCGATTGGCTTAGCGCCGAGAGCCTTAGTGTAAAATTCGCCGAAAGCGTCAGTGTTCGTGACACCTAGCCTGACTTCCAACTGAGTCACGTCGTCCTGCCCAGGAGGGATTAGTTCGACGGTGTTATCGTCAGGGTCAGCCAACGCCTTGCTGACGTGGACTTTCGGCGACGCGATCATGATGGTTTCGTATCCGCCCGGGTGGCGCAACGGTAATGGTTCTTCGGTATGCATCAACTTGATCACGGAGCCGTTGGCGAGATAGCGGTGCTGCTTATAGCCTCCGCCGACCGGCAGGACCGATTCGAACTGCAGGCCGAGCTCTTCGCCGTAGAACTTCTGCATCTCCGCCAATTGATTAGTAAAGAGTCCGACGTCAACAGTCTGTCGCGCTAGTTCCATCCGAATCGCCTCCCGCCTCGGCCTATTACTGAGCCGTGCGTGTTACTTAAGTCCGCATTCAATATCAAATCGACGCTGTCACTGACAACCAGCACCCGTCGTCCGGGCGTTGCTCAAAACGGCAGTCGTCAGCGCCCAACTCCGAGCCGTCGGCGCGGGCTTCAATTCAACCTGCGAATCTACTATGTCTATCGAAAAGGACGGTACCAACCGGCCTAGCCACGCCCGAGCACGAGGAAAGTATGGATTTCGCACTGTCTCCCAAAGTCCAGGAGCTGCAAAAGCAAGTCTCCCAGTTCATGAACGATCACGTCTATCCGATCGAGAAGCAGGTCGAGGAGGAGATGGGCGTTCCGGGCAAGGAGCATGTCGAACCGCAGATCCTGAAAGACGTGCGAAAACGAGCCAAGAGTGCCGGACTATGGAATCTGTTCCTGCCTGACGACGAATGGGGCAAGGGTCTGAAGGTTTCGGAATACGCGCCGCTGTCGGAAATCATGGGCCGCAGCCCGATCGGTTCGCGCGCCTTTAATTGCATGGCGCCCGATACCGGTAATATGGAAATCCTCGTCGATTTTGCGACGCCGGAGCAAAAAAAGCAGTGGCTCTATCCATGCCTCGAAGGCGAGATGCGCACCTGCTTTTCGATGACGGAACCCGAGACTTCGGGTTCCGACCCGACCCAGTTACAGACACGCGCGGTTCGCGACGGCGACGACTACGTAATCAATGGGCACAAGTGGTTTACCTCCAACGCGATCGGCTCCAGTTTCGCGATTGCGATGGTAGTGACGAATCCTGACGCTCCCTCGCACAAACGCGCCAGCATGCTGATCGTACCGACGAATGCACCCGGCTTTAATCTAGTGCGTGCGGTCTCAGTAATGGGACATGCGGGGGGCGGTGGCCATTGTGAGATTATATATAAGGATTGCCGTGTGCCGGTGACGAATCTGCTCGGCAATGACGGTGACGGATTCGCGATCGCGCAGGCCCGGCTAGGTCCCGGACGGATTCATCATTGCATGCGCAATATCGGCGTTGCCGAGCGGGCTCTTGAGCTGATGTGCAAGCGGGCGAATACACGCTGGGCCCATGGCAGCCTGCTCGCGGACAAGGCTAACGTGCAGCAGTGGATAGCAGATTCGCGGATTGAGATTGACTCGGCGAGGCTCGCGATTATGCATGCGGCGTGGATGATCGACACGGTCGGCAAGCGGCAAGCTCGCCAGGAAATCGCGATGATCAAGGTGCAGGCGGCCAACATGGTGATGAACGTGCTCGATCGTGCGATCCAGCTTCATGGGGCAATGGGGATGAGCGACGACACGCCGATTGCACGGTTCTGGCGAGAGAATCGTTCGATGCGGATCGTCGACGGTCCCGATGAAGTCCATCGGATGACGATCGCGCGGCGCGAATGCCGTAAGTATCAATAGGGTATGACCAAGCCAACGGCCGCAGCCAGGAATTAAAGACCCGGCGCGCATGAAAGCGCTGGTTGGCGAGTGCCATTTGACAAAAAGATTTTCCGGGGCGATGAGCAGATAAAAAGATGAAAATCGAAATCGATCAAGACCAGCCCCTGCCTGAATACGGCGAGTTAGGCTTCGCGTCTGAAGCCGTGCGGCGGTGGGGCTGCAAAACCAGCCGCCCAAGAATCTGAAGACAAAGCGGGAAAGCCGATGGCCGAAGATATAGCCCATGATCAACCGTTACCTGAGTTCGGCGACGTTCGCGACGAAGAACAGCTAGACTGGCCGAAACTTGCGGCCTATCTGCGCCAGCATGAGGTGCCGGGTAGCGACCAGCCGTTCGAAGTGAAGCAGTTTCGTGGTGGTCACTCGAATCTTACTTACCTTCTGCGGTTTACCAACCAGGAATGGGTTGTCAGGCGTCCGCCGTTCGGCCCGTTGCCACCGTCGGCGCACGATATGGCGCGAGAACATCGAGTGCTCTCGCGTGTATGGGAAGGTTTCGGAGCGGCTCCGCGCGCAATCCTTCTGTGTGAGGATCCGTCGATTATCGGTGCGCCGTTCTTCGTGATGGAGCGCCGGCGCGGCTATGTCGTGCCGAATCGGCGCCCACTCGACCCTGGTATCCGGCAGACTCCCGAAACTTTTCGCGCAATGTCGGAAGGCTTTATCGACGCGCTCGCCGGGCTTCATTCGGTGGATTACAAGAAAGTTGGGCTCGAAGGGTTGGGACGCCCCGACGGCTTCATCAAACGCCAAATCGCGGGATGGATGGATCGCTGGGAAAAGGCCAAGACCAGCGAGGTCCCGCTGATGAATCAGCTTGGAGCCTGGTTTCTGGAACATATTCCACCACCGCAGCCGCCGGTGATCCTGCACAATGACTATTATCTACACAATGTGATGTTTGCACCAGACAACTCGGGAGGGATCACCGGAGTGTTTGACTGGGAAATGTCAACTTTAGGCGATCCGATGATCGATCTAGGTATTGCGCTGAACTACTGGCGTGACGCCGGCGACGCGCAAGATCTGATAGACTTGTCGGAAGGCTATGCGCATACGATCCGGCCCGGCTTTCTGACCAGAAGACAACTGGCTGAACGTTATGCCGAACGCAGCGGACGCGATGTCAGTTATATCGATTACTATCGCGCTTGGGCCTTGTGGAAAACCGCGACAGTGGTCCAGCAAATCTATGTGCGCTTCGTGCGCGGTCAAACCAGCGACCCGCGCTTTGAGGCGATGGGATCACATCCGCCGGTGCTGGCGCGGACCGCAGCGGAGGTCGTTGCACCGTTGGGATTTGGCGGGTAACAGCAGCCGGATCCCGAAGCCTTGGGGCATTTTCCCTATGCCGTGTTGGCATGATAGTGTCTTGCGAAGTTAGTTCGAAATTTGATTGGGCGGCTCGATAATCCGCCAAAAACTTGGAGGTGGTCGGCCTTGCACGCCATAAACTACGAATCACCGACGACCGTTGATGAAGCAATCAAGCTGCTTGCCTCACACGGCGAGAAGGCTCGTCCGCTCAGCGGCGGCACCGATTTGATTATACAGTTACGCGCAGGTGTGCGCCGTCCTGACTATATAGTCGACTTGAAGGCGATTCCTGAATTGCGGCGAATCGCGTTCAGCCTGCAGGACGGGCTGAAGTTAGGCGCAGCGGTGTCGTGTATTGAGATTCATGAAAACGCCGATATGCGCCGTTACTATCCTGGGCTGACTGAAGCTGCTCATTTGATAGGATCACTACAGATTCAAAGCCGCGCGTCTGTCGGCGGTAATCTATGTAATGGATCGCCGGCAGCGGACACGACGCCGGCATTGATTGCGCTGGGGGCGAAAGCCCGTGTCACGGGGCCAAAGGGTGAACGAATCGTAGCAGTTGAGAAATTCTGCACCGGCCCCGGCGCCACGGTTTTGCAGCCGGGCGAGATTTTGATCGAACTTTTGATCGATGCGCCGGAGCGCCATTCCAGCGACGCGTATTTACGCTTTATCCCGCGCAACGAAATGGATATTGCGGTGGTTGGCGTAGGTGTCGCGCTTACGCTTGAGCCAGATGAAGATCGCGTGGTCGACGCGCGGATTGGCTTGGGTGCAGTCGGGCCGACGCCGATTTTTGCGGCGGAGGCATCGAAGGCGCTGGTCGGTAAAAAACTCGACGAGGCCACGACTGAAGAAGCGGCGCGGCTTGCTATCTCAGTTGCGACCCCGATTGACGATATGCGTGGCACGGCGGAATTCCGGCGTCATGTGGTTGGTGTCCTGACCCGCCGGGCAGTTGCTAAAGCGGCTGAACGTGCGCGGTTGAATTCGCAGCGTTGAGTTGGCGACGTTCAAAAAACTTCAAAGACGAGACTGATATTCAAGATGGCCAAGAAAACAGTTGTAGAAACCACTATCAATGGCGAGTCGATGGAGTTCCTCTGCGAGCCGCGTCAGAGCCTGTTAGAAGTTCTGCGTGACGAATTGGAATTAACCGGCAGCAAAGAGGGGTGCCTCACCGGCGATTGCGGTGCATGTACCGTAATCCTCGACGGTCGTGCCGCCTGCTCATGCCTGGTGCTCGGTGTGGAGGCGCAAGGCAAGTCGATCACTACGGTGGAAGGGCTCGCGTCGAGTGCGGGTCTGCACGTGTTGCAGCAGAAATTTCTCGAGCACGCTGGCTTGCAATGTGGTATCTGCACGCCGGGCTTTCTGATGTCGGCCAAGGCGCTGCTCGACCATAATCCCACGCCAACGGAACCGGAGATTCGCTACGCATTGGCGGGAAACCTGTGCCGGTGCACGGGCTATGACAAAATCGTCAAAGCGGTGATCGATGCCGCCAGCACGCTCGCGGCCGGATCGAAGGCGGCCTGATTGAGCGCGAGATTAGAGACTCGCGCTCGACAACCGGTCCCGTTGTAAGGAGAGATATTCAATGGCAGCTTCACCAACCGAGAAACCCTCATTTCGTGTAATCGGCACGCGTCCGGTCCGGCATGACGGATTCGACAAAGTTACTGGCCGGGCCAAGTACGGCGCCGACTATAGTTTCCCCGGCATGTTATTCGGGCGGGTGCTTCGCAGCCCGCATGCGCATGCGAACATCAAGTCGATCAATATTGAGAAAGCGCTGGCATTACCGGGCGTGAAGGCCGTCGTGACCTCCGCTGACCTTCCCGAGGCGCCAGACAAAATGGTCGCGGCGGGAGAAGCGCCAGTCAATTTGAACCATTTGTCGTCAAACGTGCTGGCGCGCGAAAAGGTTCTCTACGATGGCCATGCCGTTGCGGCAGTGGCGGCGACGAGCGCGCATATCGCGGAAGAAGCATTGCGCTTAATCGAAGTTGATTACGAAGTTCTCCCGCCAGCAATGACAGTTGAGGCTGCGATGAAACCGGGCGCTCCGATTGTACTTCCTACGCTGCGGAACAAGGAAGACGGCCCGGACAAGCAAACCAACGTCGCCAATCATATGCAGTTCACTCGCGGTGATCTCGCTGAAGGTTTCACGCAGGCGGACTTCATCGTCGAACGAGAATTCAAAACGGCGATGGTCCATCAGGGATATATCGAGCCGCATAACGCGGTGGGTATTTACGGCGGCGATGGTCACGCCACGATCTATTGCTCGACTCAGGGAACCTTCAACGTTCGGGCATTGAGTGCGACAGTGCTTGGCATGCCCGAGGGTAACCTCAAAGTCGTACCGGCCGAAATTGGCGGTGGCTTCGGCGGCAAGCTCGTCATCTACCTTGAACCACTCTCGGTTCTGCTCTCGAGGAAGACCGGACAGCCAGTGAAGTTGACGATGAGTCGTGCGGAGGTTTTGCGCGCGACCGGTCCCACGTCCGGTTCGACGATTCGATGCAAAATGGGAGCGACCAAGGATGGAAAGCTGATCGCGGCTGAAATCTGGATGGCCTACGAGGCGGGTGCCTTCCCGGGCTCGCCGGTGGGCGCGGGCGCGATGGTGATTATCGCACCGTACATGATTCCCAACTTCAAAATCGACGCCTACGACGTACTGGTCAATCGGCCCAAGACGGCGGCCTATCGCGCGCCGGGAGCGAGTAACGCGGCGCTGGCCTCGGAGACCGTTATTGATGAACTTGCCGAAAAGTGCGGCATCGACCCGGCGGAGTTTCGGCTTATCAATGCCGTTAAAGAAGGCTCACCGCAGGTTGTTGGACCTCCGTTTAAGCGGATCGGCTTTGTCGAGACCGTCGAGGCGATCAAAAACAGCCCGCACTATAAGTCGAAGCTCGAAGGCCCTTATCGCGGACGAGGCATGGCGTCGGGCTTCTGGTTCAACGTCGGACTGCAATCATCGGCGACAGTGAATATCCATAGTGATGGGACCGTGAGCGTGGTTATTGGCTCGGTGGATGTTGGCGGACAGCGAGCGGCGCAAGCGATGATCGCTGCCGAAGTACTCGGTGCGGATATCAAGGATGTACGGCCAGTAGTCGCCGACACTGATTCTATTGGCCATACGGACGTGACTGGAGGCAGCCGCACTTGCTTTACCACCGGTTGGGCGGTGCACGATGCGGCCCAGGACGCCCTTCGTCAACTGAAGGAGCGTGCGGCCAAGCTTTGGGAGATGAAGCCCGAGGAAGTGCTATTTGAGAACGGGAAGTTTGTGCCATCGCAACCTAGCGAAAAGGCCAAGCCTATGACGCTCAAAGAAATCGCTGGGCGATTAGGGCGTACTGGCGGCCCGGTCGTGGGACGGGCGACGGTTAATCCGCGCACAGTGGGGCCTGCCTTTGCGACCACGGTGGTCGACGTGGAAGTAGACCCAGATACCGGCAAGGTTCAGGTGCTGCGCGCGACGATTGCACAGGACGTCGGCAAGGCGATTCATCCAGCGTACGTGGAAGGGCAGATGCAAGGTGGTACCGTGCAAGGCATCGGCTGGGCCTTGAATGAAGAATACTTCTACGACGGCAAGGGTGTACTGCGTAATACCGGGTTGCTGGATTATAGGATGCCGACTTGCCTCGACATGCCGTTAATCGAAACCGAGATTGTTGAGGTTCCTACCCCCGGTCATCCGTTGGGGATCCGTGGCGTCGGTGAAGTTTCGATCGTACCGCCGCCAGCTGCGGTCGCGAATGCTATCGCTCATGCGATCGGCGTGCGCATGACCCAACTACCGATGTCGCCTCCGCGCTTGCTTAAAGCGATCCTGGAAAAGCGCGCGGCGAGCGAAACTCAGGCGGCGGCTGCCGACTAATAGTAAGTTAATTGCACAGCGAGGGGGGCCGGACGATCGTCTGGTCCCCGTAACTTTGGCCATGGCTACTGTCGTCATCCCTTCATTGCTGCGAAAATACACCGGCGGCGCAGATCGCGTCACGGTAAGCGGCCGGACGATCGGCCAGGTTATCGAAGAGCTTGTCAGCAGATTTCCGGAGGTCCGCGACCATCTACTTGAGAATGGCGACGTCAAACCGTCAGTTGCGGTCTCAATTGACGGTGAGATGGGAACGGGCGGGGTGCTTGATCGGGTAGGTGAGACGAGTGAGATCTTCTTCATTCCGGCGATTGGCGGGGGCTGCTGAAGATAATCTAAGTCGTGCCTATCATTCCAAAGCAGACGCTTGCTTTTTTACTTGAGTATTGAGGAGCAAAGTGCTCATATAGGACCAGACGGTGGAGCATGATCGCATCAATGCTTAGAAAAGGTTATTGCAAGTTATTAAAACTTAAGTATAATCAGGATTGCTAGCCGGGGTTTGCCCCCCCTTTTCCCGGTTGGCCAAGGGCCGGGCGGAGCAATCCGTTCGGCCCTGATTTTTTCTGTGTATCAAGAACTATAGTGGCGCGGCGAGCGAAGATCGCGCGCTGCCGGCTAACGGTCGTAATTCGAACCACCACGACCACCGGAACCACCGCCACCGGTACGGGCCTGAGCTTCGTTCACACGAATCGGCCGCCCCTTGATCTCACGTCCATTAAGATTCTTGATAGCAGCTTCCGCAGCTTCGTCCGTGGCCATCTCAACGAAGCCGAAACCGCGCGACCGATTGGTCGCGCGGTCCATAATCACCTGCGAACTCTCTACGTCTCCCGCTTCAGAAAAGGCGTCTTGCAGATCCTGATCGGTTACAGTCCACGCCAGATTACCAACATACAGTCTGCGGCCCATTGCCGTCTCCTCAGGGGTCTCGGCAGCCGTCGCATACGCGCGAGTCCTTGAGTCCCCTTTTACCTACAACCGTCTGGCTCTATTCCTTGTAGGAGCCAGGCGGCAGTCAGTCCCCCAAAATTGCGGCCTTTCAGGTTCTCTATTGCATTGCAAATAGCATGAAACCTGAATGTGCGAGTGTTTATAGCATCACCGTCTTAAGAAACATAGCGTCGAAGTATTAGGCTATCACTCGCAATCGGCTGATTCGTATAGGCTAATAGCTATCGACGCCGACTGGGATCTTCGAGGCGGCAGAGGCTCGGGCATCGATTAATCCGCCTCCCTTGAATTGCCAAGAGTGAATCGCCTCGTGATGAGGCGTACGCGTAATCACTGATGGCGTACGCTATGGTTTTCTGATCGCAAAGGCCGGCCCGGTTGCTGCTTCGACTTCACGGATTTCTCGGGGGACTAAGTCATAGGGAGTATTGGACTAACCCAAGGTCGCTTCTGTGCATCAAAAAGAGCGACACGCGGAAGCGGGACAAAGCATGATGCGGGCGTAATTTGTTCGATGGCGCAATTCAATAGCGAAGCGACTGCCGGAAGTAATGAGTGTTTCTCGATGGTGTAGCTGAGTTCGACGGCGCGATCTAAACTATCGTACATTTTGAGTGATCGTGATCTTAGGCAACTGGTTCGCGCCAGTGACACAAATCATATCAATGAACCTTATGAATATGAGAAAAGGCTACTGGCGTTGGGAAGCTTAGCCAATTATTTTGTTGATATTTGGTGGGCGGAAATAGGATTGAGTAAGACTTGTATTATTAGTTAGTGTTGTGTACTTTTATTCTTCAGATTTTTACCTTACAAGGAGGCACTAATGCCCCGTAGAAAAATTGTCGACGATAATTCAGCTTTTCGCCAAGTTCAGGCGCAAGCGCGAACGCTACTGCAAAATCTGCGTAAAGATATTCGTGCGAAGGAAGCCGAGTTGAAACGCTTGCGTGAAGAGGAAGCGAGATTCGGGCGGCTAGTCGGCGGGCCCGGAGCCATGCGACAGGCATCCTCAAATGGTACTGGTACCGCCACGCGCGGACGTCCGCCTGCTTCGGGCAGTGGCCGGATCAACTGGCGCGAAGTACTCGATCAGGTTCCGAAGCAGTTTAGCGCGTCGGACGTTCGTTCAATCCGGGGATTAAAGGGCAAGCGTTCTTCTGAAATCTTCGCCGCGATAACCCGCTGGATTGAAGCTGGTTCAGTCAAACGCAAATCACGTGGTGTTTACGAGCGCGTGTGAACCAATCATCCTCTAAGATCCTATAGTCAAACCGATTTTGTTTAGAAACGGCGGCGTGGCCTAGATTGCAGGCCGATGCCGCCGTTTCATTTGTATTTCATCTGCATCTGCTGACGGCGAATTGTTCGTCGAGGTAAGGTAGTCCACGATGGCGGTTAAGACAATCGAATGGCGCGGCGGCGCGGTACGGATGATTGACCAGCGGCTGCTGCCGGGCCGTGAGGTCGTTCGCATTTATCGTGACTATCGCGGAGTCGCCGAGGCGATACGCACTATGGTTATTCGCGGTGCTCCGGCGATAGGTGTTGCCGCCGCAATGGGTGTTGCACTAGGATTAAAGAACTATAATGGTGCTCGTGCCAAGAAGCGCTTTGACACTGTTGCAGCCGCTTTGCGGGCCACGCGTCCGACCGCGGTCAATCTTGCCTGGGCGCTCGAACGGATGAGACAAGTGCTCGATTCGAGTCTTGAAATGGATTCGGCAAAACTTTTTCGGAGGATGATTGACGAAGCAGTTAGTATTCACGATGAGGATATTGCTGCGAACCGCCGGCTCGGCGAGAACGGCGCTACCCTGCTGGATTCGTCCTCAGTGGTACTGACCCACTGTAATGCTGGCGCATTAGCCACAGCGGGTTATGGGACAGCGCTGGGAGTAGTACGGGCAGCGCGGGAGGCCGGCAAGCAAATCGAAGTGTTCGCTGATGAGACGCGGCCTTTCCTACAGGGCGCGCGCTTGACGGCGTGGGAACTGCATAAAGATGGTATTCCGGTGACAGTCATCGCCGACAACATGGCTGGTAGCCTATTAGCTAGTGGCAAGATTGACTGTGTAATCGTCGGTACCGATCGCACTGCCGCGAATGGTGATGTCGCGAACAAGATTGGAACTTATCCCCTGGCCGTCCTCGCGCATCGACATAGCGTGCCGTTCTATGTAGCCGCGCCGCTCTCCTCAATTGATATGGACTGTGCGAGCGGCGCTGAGATTCCGATCGAGCAACGCGACGCGCGCGAGGTCAGCGAATTCGCAGGCCGTGCGATTACGCCCAAGGGCGTCAAGGTATTTAATCCGGCGTTCGATGTAACGCCGGCCGAATTAGTCACAGCGATTATCACCGAGCGTGGTGTGGCGCGGAAGCCATATCGCCGGAGTCTTGCGGCTTTGAAGCGGTAGACTGGTAAGAAACCAACGGCATCGATCAACCAGCTAATTGCGTCTCGCAGTCTCAACCAATCATTTTGTTGTCGCAGCGATCAACGATTACCGTGATCAAAGGTGGCCTGATATTGTGCAGGGTTCGTTGACGCGCGTAGTTGGATGACAATCTATGGCGAACGATTGGCGCGAGAAGCTAACACTGCGGCAGGGCGATATTACTCAAGCGCGAGTCGATGCGATCGTCAATGCAGCTAACAATGACTTGATTCTTGGAGGCGGGGTCGCGGGGGCAATCAGAACTAAAGGCGGACCTTCGATTCAGTGCGAATGTGACAAGCTGGGTCCGGTTGCGATCGGCGAGGCTGCCATCACCGGCGGGGGCAAACTGCCGGCTCCATACGTAATCCATGCCGCCAGTATGCGCCTGGGCGGATCCACAACGGCCGAGTCCTTGCGAGCGGCGATGCGCAATTCGCTGCTGCGCGCGGAGGAGAACAAAATCCGCACGATCGCCTTTCCGGCGATCGGTACGGGTATCGCTGGGTTTCCTATGGACGAATGCGCTCGCATCATGCTCGAAGAGATACACGGTCATCTGAGCGGCGCGACGACGGTCGAACAAGTTGAGATAGTTCTGTTCGATTCAGCGGCGCTGGTAACCTTCGAACGGGTTCTCGCGACGACGCCTGGCTTAGCCGCCTGTGTAATGCCGATCGCATCGGATAAGATCTGAGAATCCTTCTATTCCGCACCCACATTGGCCGCCGGCTGAGTTGATGGCGGGGGTGGAAGATTTTCGGGTGCGTTCGAGAGGCGTTCTTCGCCTACGTTCTGAATCGTTTCATCAGGTGAATAGACCACGTGAAAGAGGGTGAGCTTGTCCTCGCTCATCTTGATACGCGCTTGGCGCACCGCGACGGAAGTTCCTGCGGTGAAGACCGCAGCTGCAATATTGCGAGCCTGGGTTTGAGGATTGACGAATTTCGAGCCGTCGGGATTGAAGGCGTAGACATCCTCAATCTGACCGTCAGCTGTGGTCTGGGAAGCGTTGGGATTGCCGAAAGCGGCAATGACTTGCTGGCGCGGCGTTCCGACTTGAAGAACTGACTGATTGTAGTGAATCGATTCGTTTTTGAAGGTGAAGCTCTGTTCCTGACCTGCCAGCGAAAAGCGCGAAGAGTCCTGTGTTGAATCGAGGCGTTGCTGAATCCGGCCGCATCCGACGAACAGCGCAAAGGCTGCGATCCAGCGGGTCAATTTGACGGTCGAGTGGCCGATCAACTGAATCGCCTGCTACGCGCCGAAAAATTCAAGCAAGGCTGCCAAAGTCTCGCGCGGCGACTCTTCGGGCAGGAAATGGCCGTTCGGCACGCTATGGCCGCGTACGTCAGATGCATACTCGCGCCAAATCGCGATAGGGTCCTGCTTGTAGCCGACCAGCCCTTTCTCTCCCCACAGGAGCAGGACGGGGCAAGCGATTTTGTGTCCGCCGTCGGCGGCATGATGCTCCAAATCAATTGAGGCTCCAGCCCGGTAGTCTTCACAGGTCGCATGAATAGAGGCGGGATCGCGGAAGCAGCGCAGATACTCGGCGAATGCTTCTTCAACAAAAATTAGTTTGCCTTTGCGCGTCGCCATACGGCGCAGGTAGAACTCGGGGTTGCCTCCGATCAGGGTTTCCGGCAAATCGTTCGGCTGAATGAGGAAAAACCAATGGTAGTAGGCTGTGGCGATAAACTTGTCGACACGCTTGAAAACCTCGGCCGTTGGAATGATGTCGAGCATAGCCGCTTTCATGACACGATCGGGATAATCGAGGCATAGCCGATGCGTCACACGGGCGCCGCGGTCGTGCCCGGCGACCATAAAGGTTTTAAAGCCCAGAGCCGTCATCAACGCGGCCTGGTCGGCTGCCGTACTGCGCTTGGAATAAACCAGGTGCTTTTCGTCGCTTGGCGGCTTGGAACTATCGCCGTAGCCGCGCAAGTCGGCCGCGACGACGGTGAATCGCTCAGCCAGCGCGGGCGCTATTTCGTGCCACATCACATGCGTCTGCGGATACCCATGCAATAGAAGCAACGGCGGACCGTCACCTTTGACCATGCAGTTGATGGTCACGTCGTTGACCCTGATGCGCCGATTAGCGAAACCGTCAAACATTGCGCATTCTCCCTTTGAGGCACTCGCGCGGATACTTTGACTGGACTTTATCGACAGTCCGCGCCGCCGCCGATAGCGTCACGGTACGGGTGGACGATTATCCTTGTCAAATTGCCATCTCCATTAGCAGACCATGGCAAGTCATGAAGCTCTCTCGAAAACCATCGACTCGAAACCGTAACATGGCCAGGGTGTTAAATAGCGGCATCACCATGAGCGAAGCGATAAGATGTCTTGTGCAAGGCTCAGCGAATAACCGCTGCGCGGGCGGTGCGCAATAAGGAGATTTATCCATGCAGGTTGGAATGGTTGGACTCGGCAGGATGGGTGCGAACATGGTGCGGCGGTTGATGCGCGGAGACCACCAATGTGTGGTTTTTGACGTCAGCCCCAAAGCGGTCGAGGCGCTGGCGAAGGAGGGCGCCGTCGGCGCTACATCGCTCGATGATTTCGCGGCCAAGCTGACCAAGCCTCGTGCGACCTGGATGATGGTGCCGGCAGGTGTCGTCGAGTCGACGCTGGCCCAACTCGAA
The DNA here is from genome assembly GCA_035524095.1 of Binataceae bacterium (SeqCode). Classification (GTDB taxonomy): domain Bacteria; phylum Desulfobacterota; class Binatia; order Binatales; family Binataceae; genus DATJUF01. Next base: position 21,859 of record DATKPK010000256.1, read on the forward strand.
GCGCGTTTTGAGAGCGGCGACATCATCGTTGATGGAGGCAACTCGTACTATATCGATGACATCCATCGCGCCAAGGCGCTGAGCGGGAAGGGCATCCACTATGTCGATTCCGGGACCAGCGGGGGCGTATGGGGTCTTGAGCGCGGTTTCTGCCAGATGGTCGGCGGTGAAACGGGCGTCGTCAAGCATCTTGACCCGATTTTTTCAACGCTTGCTCCGCCCGTCGATTCAGCGCCGCGCACGCCTGGCCGAGAGAAGGTTAGTGGCTCGACGGCCGAGCACGGTTATCTCCATTGCGGGCCTAACGGCGCCGGTCATTTCGTCAAAATGGTTCACAACGGGATCGAGTACGGCCTGATGGCGGCTTACGCTGAAGGTTTTAACATCCTGAAGCACGCCAATATCGGCAATCATCCTCAAAAGAGTGATGCCGAGACCACGCCCTTACGCAATCCTGAACTCTATAAATTCGATTTCAACCTTCCCGATATTGCAGAAGTATGGCGCCGCGGCAGTGTGGTTGCATCATGGCTGCTCGATTTGAGTGCGGAAGCATTGCTCGGTGATCCGGAGCTGAAGGAATTCGCCGGCCGCGTGTCGGATTCAGGCGAGGGACGGTGGACGATTGACGCTGCGATCGACGAAGGCGTGCCTGCTCACGTCCTGAGTTCGGCGCTGTTCAATCGCTTTACCTCACGCGGTGAAGCTGACTTCGCGGACAAGTTGCTGTCGGCGATGCGCTACGAATTCGGCGGTCATCTGGAAAAGAAAGCTTAAGGACGACAGTCCTATTCGGTCATTTGGGCGTCCTCATTCTGTGAAGACGCCCGCGTGAGGCTCATTCGCGAGTTCTACGGTCGCTCACGGATGGTTGCGACCAGCCGGTGACGAAGCTTCTCCTTCAAGCAGAAGAGTTTGCCACAGCGGAGCTCGTTAGCCTGATTACAGAGCTTACGATACCGAGGAAAACGATCGTCCAGATCACGTCGCCGAGTACCAGCGAAGTTGCAGACTCAATTTGCAACAGTTTGACTGAGAGATAGATGCTGCTGACCAACGCGCCGAAGCCCATGTTTTCATGCACAAAAGTGAGTTGGACGAGACGGTAGAGGATGCCGAAGAGCAACATCGAGAGAATCACTCCTGGCAGGCCGAAGTTGACGTAACCTTCAATCAACTGCGGCAGGTTATAGGACGTATCGAAGTTGCTCTGGTTCAGCAGGCCATAGCGATGACCAAACGCTTGGCCTGTGACCTCCTCGGGTTTGCTCGGAAACAAAACCCGGGGCAAGAGCTTGAACAGTAACGGGTAGTAAGTGGCACCATTCCAATAAGGCACAATTCGCGGGGTATCGTGCAGCACGTCGGCCAGGGTCAGAGTATCAGTACCCAAACGGCGCATCGAGAATTGAATCATGTCGTCAGCGGTCGCGTCATCGTCGCTGATAGATGAGCCTACGGTATCGTGGATCATTGTGACAAGAAGTGCCGACTTATCCGTGGCCGTCGCTTTTTCCATCGTGCCGCCCCGCCAAGTGAGGGCGCGAAAGCTCTGTTCTGCAGGACGGATAATGCAAAATGAGAGTCCGCCGATAATAATAATTCGCCACGGTACCCGATGGCGTAACGAGGCATAAGTAAAAATCAGTATCAGGGCAATAATCAGACCTTCGGACGTTAAGCCAGTTCCCAGCCCTAACCATAAGCGGACGGGTACGAGGACTCCCCACAAAAGGATTCCGTTCGTGAAGCCAATTCCGCCTGTTAGTTGTAGTGCAAATAGAAGGCAAACCCCGAGCAGGCAAAGATCAGAAGCGAAGGTAAGCAATTGTGCAAAGCTAAGCGGCAGCGAGAGACCGCGCTCCGCGATGAATAGCAGCAGTCCGGCAATGCCGAAGATTAAGCCAGTTAATTTGATATTGCCGATACGGCTCCATACCATCTGGCATCGCGGAAAAAGCGTACTCAATAGAACTGCGAACGGACTGTAATAACCCGCGTAGATACATAATAGGCCGGTCAGTGTAACTTCGAGTGAGTAGGCCACATAGTCGTGTGGTAGCGGACTGCGTGACCATACCGTGGCGTAATCGCGCAGAAGGAAAAGCGGAGCAGCATAGTAGACTGTGAACACCATTCCGAGGAAAGGCATGAACGGCAGCGCTCGATCGCGACCTGTCAACCAGAGCCATGATGGCACAGAACAGCCTACTATTATCACAGACGCCAGCAACCGTTCAGTCGAAGTAAGGTTCGCTGAGCCAAAAAAGTTTAATCCGAGGACAAGCGTCGCGAGGCCGGCGACAAAGCCAAGCCGCTGCGAGAGTCCGAATCGGTGGGAGTCGACTACTAATTTGTACCAAGCCTGAGTCGACCAGACGGCGTCACTTCTGCTCGAGGGCAAGAATGTTCGGACTGATGGGATAGCCGGGTGTGAGATTGTTCCATTGGCTTCCAGAGCTTGCCCCCAAGACTTCATAGTTGTGAGAACTAATGCATCGGGCAGCCCGAGGCAACCGCCGCCGGATAACCCGATCTCACATTGCCACAATTTTCTAACCTTCAGTTCGTCGAAATCATGTGCTGATGTACGAAATGCACATTGTGAGACACATAATTTGAATCGCTTTGCGACGAGATGCGCGATGAAATGTCTCAATCCCTAATGTTGGGGTCAATCTAGCTCTGTATTGCGACAGATTTTGTGCGCAACGAACAATACTTGCTCTGCGCGGAAAATCCAGGTGTATCAAATTGACCGCTCACCAGAGCACTAATAGTCGGACTTAGTGTTAGTTGGGCTGAATTGCGCTGGTCCTGGAGTTGCTGAATAGCAACTATATGAAGAACGTAAAAACATTCAACGAAATCATCGCCCCACCATCGACTGGTCTTTTCAAGTGCGTAGTGCTGGCGCAGATTTTTCTTTTGGCGCTAACGATCGGTCAAGGCATAGCAGCGGCCGAAATCAACGTGGCGAACCTGGGAGCCTCAGGGAACGGTAGTGATGCGACAGAGGTGATCCAGGAAGCGATCAACACCGCGAGTGTTAGTGGTGATACGGTTTACATTCCTGCCGGCACTTACGGGATAAGTTCAACTTTGACTATTTCCAATACGATGGGTGTGCGGATCATGGGCGACGGCATGCTCGCAACGATGCTGCAGCCGACGAATGCGCTCGCCGGGCAGCCAGTCCTACGCTTCGTCGATGCGATGCACTGCACTGTCGAGGCTATGTCGATTCTGGGCGACACTAATGCGCCGCCGTCGGCAGGAATCGAGTCCGACACCCAAACGGGCGGTGAAGCGACACATCTTACGGTGCGCGACGTTCATATCGGTTCGCTGAGCGTGGCCAGCATTGTAGACGGGATCAGCTTTGTGGCAGGTCTCAACGATGACGCCAATAATGATATGGGCTTTTTCGAGAACGTGATGATTTATAACTACACGCACGCCGGCTATTCGTTCGTAGGCGCGAATTCGCTAGTCCATACCATAATTGGCGGTATTGTCGGATACGGACCGATCGGTGTCTACACGGAGGGCGGGTCGTTCAAGATGACCGGCACGCACTTCGATGGTGTGACGCAGGCAGATTTCGATTTTGAGAACCTGATTAACAGCTCGCTTACGTCGTATCAGCATCCGATCGATATCGTGAATGTGTCTTCCGAGAGTGGCAGCGGCTCGCTGCTGACGACCGGGACTGATCCGATGTACATCAGCATGACGAACCTTGACGAGAAATTCGCGCCGAATAGCGATCCTGTCATCAATTTTCAGAGTGCCGGCGTGCTTTATCTGAGCAATTCTCAACTGTACATGCTGGGTACTTCGGATTCGTTGAATTTCAGTGGTGGTACGAGCCAGGTAGTGTCTTTGACCAATAACTATTTCAATCTAAGCAGCATGTCGGTTAGTGGACATCTGCTTTCCACCGGCAACTGCTGGCAGGGTAATCCTACGATTACCAAAGCGAGTGGCGCGCTGGTAACAGAGAGCAATGATCTGTGCGGCACGTTCAACACCGTGAGTTCCGCCAGCACGAAAAAGAAAAAATAGCTCCGAGCGTAAGGTGTGAGGGTCAATCGTGAATCAGGAACCAACGGACAGCCATCGACCCCACGATGAATGCGGCAGCACGAAGCCAGCAACAGCGGCACGGAGGTTGAGTGAAGCGATGAAACAGGGCGTCTTAGGTTTCGGCAAGGGCTTGCATAGTAGCTGTGAAGTCCTTCAGCGCAGTGCGGCCGGGACCGATCGGAAAGATCACCGGATGGTTCACGCCCGTTGCACGGAAACTCTCGACGAATTTGCGGCCAGCGGCCGGCGGGCCGAAGGCGGCGAGCCGCTGCGCCGACGCATCGCTGATAGCATTCGCGGCATCCTCGCGTTTGCCTTCACGCCAGAGTCTGCGGACTTCGGCAAACTCCTGGTCGAGGCCGTAGCGGGTAAACATTTTGTTATATTCCTCAACGAACGCATAACCGGCCAACTCGCGCTTGAAGGTCGCAACGGCTGCCGCTTCCTCTTCGGTGATGCACATACGCAGGTAGATTCCTATGTCGATGTCTTCGAGGGGGCGATTGGCCTTGGCGGCTCCAGCTTTGATTTCTTCAATCATCGGAGGAATCGCCTCAGGCGGCGAGTAGTTGAGCAAAACGCCGTCGGCGACTTCGCCAGCCAAACGAAGCATCGGTGGATTAAGCGCGGCGAGGCAGATTTTCGGCGGCTTTTGGGTGATACGGAAATCGAGCCTGAAATCGCACTTGTAGATACTCCCCTGGAATTTGGAGCGGCCGGTCGCGAACAGTTCGCGCATGATCGTGACGCACTCGCGCATGGCCGTTACTGGTTTGCGATAAGCAGCGCCGTGCCATCGCTCGACGATCACGGGGCTCGAAACGCCAAGGCCCGCAACCGCGCGGCCCTGGGACATTTCATTGAGAGTCAGGAAACTCATCGCCATCACGCCGGGAGTACGAATCTGAATCGGCAGTACGCCTGTAGCAAGCTCGGCCTTTGAGGTTTCCCGCGCGATCGCGGCAAGAGTTAGGAAAGCATCGGGTCCGGTAACTTCTGCCCGCCAAATCGACGAATAGCCGCGCTCTTCGGCCTCGCGCGCCAACCGCGGCGTATCCTCGAACGCAGCTCCCGCAATCGCCATGTGAAGGCCTAGTCTTTTTTCCGCTTGCGCCATCGGAAAACTCCATCCAGTAGTCAGTAGGCCGCGATTGTCGCCTGATTCGGCGGCGGCTGCAAGATAGCCTGCCAAGACGTAGCGGCAACCGCCGGTAGCCGAAATCCGTGGTTAAGTTGGGCGGCGTCGAGATGCAGCTAACTGAGATTCGGCTGAAGGAGAGGACCGTTGAGGATATACGGAGATGCCGGATCTTGATGATGAGGCAGCAGGTTGAGAAAAAAGCCCAGATGATCGCGTCCTGCCGGTGTGGGATTAAGCGTAAACTGCAAATCGACGGTGCTGTCGGCGAGCGTTGCGCCTAGTTGAATCGAGCCAGCGGCCTCAATCTCCGCGTCTCCGCCGGTAGCCTGAGCGCGCTCGATAGCGAGCGTTCCGCCGGAAAGCTGGACGGCGCCCGTTACGTTGCCCAGTTCGATCGGTGGAAAGCCAATGCCATTGATCAACGTAACGACTATCTGGTGGGCGTCCACGGTCAATTCGGCGCTGTTATCGGGCAGATTGGGCGAGACGATGCGTGCAGTGCCCGCTGCTGAAACGCGGCCCTCTACGATCGCGCCGAGCGCATGAAACAGAAGACATTGCGCAGGATTGATCGCACTCACATTGAAGTCGAAATCAATGATGCCGGCGCGCTGGCTCACGTTGGTCTTCACGATCCCATCGTAAAGCCGGGCGCGCAGATGGAAGCCGGGGTGACCCATGAATAAGGCCGAGAAGGTCGGGGCAAGCGTTACCATCGGACTTTGTAGCAGCGGATCGGATGGCTTCGCGCCGTCGGGTATGAGGCTGACGTTGATGAGTTCTACGCCGATTGGAGGGCTGATTCGTTGACGATCATAAGCGAGCCGTAAGTGGTAGGGTGCGAGCATCGAGGAAACTGTGGCGCTGTATGGGAAACTGCTGATCAGGAAAGCGGCAAAGACGAGTCCGCCGACGGCAAGATATGCGGCCCAAGCCTTGCGCCCCCGCGGCCGCGCAAAGCGCTGCTTCATCAACTCCGGCCGAGCGCCATGCAGGTCATATCGACGTCGTATGAGTAAGAATCCTGCGCACGCTGCCGGATATGCAGCCCGGAAACCGTCACAGGAACCGGCAGCGATTGAACACCATAGAGGGTATCGACGATTTGTGGCAGGTTCAGACCGACTAGCTTCAAGTCAACGATGTGTTGTTGAAAGCCACCGTTCAAAGGACGGTCGGAGGGTGTAATCGAGCCGATCTTGTCGCGCCCAACGCTGCGATCAAGGGTTTGTTCGATGACGGAGAACAGCGAAAAGTTCTTGTCGGCTACCGTGCCCTTCTGGGCTTCCGCGAGTTCGGCCTTCACGCGGTTGTAGGAGTGCATCAGGCTCCTTACCTGAATCAATTCACGCTGGCGCGCTTCGATGCGATCCTGCATGCCGTTGTTAAGACCGGCGATTGGCAGATAGATCCAGTTGTAAAGAATAAATACCCCTACGATCGCGGCAGCGACTTTGATCAGTAAGCGCTCGCGCGCCTCGCGTTTTTCATACCAGGCATAGCCCGAACGGTAAGCGGGCGTGAGTCTTTGAATAAGCGGGTTCAGCAGACGGCCGAGCGCGGTTGCAACCAATCGCACCAATCTCGAAGAGATGATGGCGGTGAGCAGCGCTGCAACGGCGTTGCCGATGCGGGCGAGCAAATCTCTAAGCGAATCAAGCATTGTTAGTTCGCCCCCAACCCAGCATCCCGGCCTGCTGCGCTGATGGTGAAATCGATCTTGCCCGCGGCCGATCCCGCTGCGGCATGATCAACTTGAATGCCCTCGAATTGCGGGCTCCGTTCGAGCGCCTTTTTCACCTGATCTACCGCTCCATAGGAATCGGCGGTCCCCTGAATTTTGAGGCCGCTATCGTCGATCTGCATGTCGTAGACCTGCATCGGAACGCCTGGAGGGACTGCTTGCGATAGCGCCAGCAGCAGATCGAGGGGTGACCCGTGGCCGAGGTTGCCACCCATCAGCCGCAGATTCTTCCGCATGTCCTTGAGTTTTGCCTCAAGGGCTACTTGTGCGAGAGGTGGGTTAGTACCACCTAGCGCCGGTGACACGGTGACAGCGATTTCGCGATTCAGCAATTGAAGTTCACGTGCACCGATACCGAGGCCCAGGAAGAAATGGATCATCGCGAAGCCGAGTGCAACGCCCGCAAGCACCAGAGGAACGCGGTACGGCGTGATGCCAGAGCGGCCTCGAAAGGCGAATTCACCCTGGCGGAAATTGAGCAGGTCGAGCGGCTTGCTGGGCGCCTCGCCCAGCAGCATCGCGATGCAGGCGGCGAAGCGCGCCGGTTCTCTCTTCGAACCCGCAATCAAGGATGAGCAATCGAGATCCTTGACCCGATTGACCAAGGTAGCCAAAGCGTCGCCGATTTGCTGCTGAATCTGCGCAACGCCGGCCGCAGGTCCCGCGAGAATCAGTTCAGGCGGCTGGTCCTCTGAGCCGTGCGCGAGCAGCGTCTGCCGCACAGTGCTCAGGATCGCGCTTGCAGCCGATTGCCCCAGCATCACACCATGGTGGCCGAAATCGAGGCCTTGACCCACGGTGCGCAGCGCGCGTGGCATCCCCTCGGCGTCGATCAGAACCATTGAAGACGATCCCTGGTCCATGTCGAGGACCACATGAGGTACGGCGCTGCCGTTGCGCGAACGTGCAAGAATTCCAGCGAGTGCGAACGGTCCCAAGGTGACTATTTTTGGATCGAGTCCGGCGCGCCCGAGCAGATCGAGGTGCTTTTCCAGGTCAACTTTGCGTGCAAGCGCGGCCAGCACGAGGGTCTTGTCAGCTTCCCGTCCAACGCGGCTGAAAGCTACCGCCGCGTCGTCGATCGCGAAGGGCATATGTTCTTCGAGAGCAAACGGAACGACCTGATTCAGCCGCCGCTTGTCGGTGAACGGCAGCTCAAGCAAGCGCTTGGCGACGAATTCACCGGGCAGCGCAGAGATCAGAACATTGGGCCGGCCGGCTTTGGCGATCAGGCGCCCTAACGCGCCGCTCAAGTCAGCCTCATCGTCGGCACGCTCCTGCTCGAATACGCCGATCAGCTCAAATGAATTCCAGCTTCGGTCTGCTACCGCCGCCCGCACATACTCACCGGCTAACTCCAGTGCGACAACTCGCTGACCCATCCGGTTTCCGTCCTTAGTCTTCGTGCCAAGCCGTCAATGAGGCCGAGCCGTTGGAGTCGCGCTGAAACGTAGCGTAGATGCGCCGGCGCGCTCCGGCAAAATCGCCTTGGCCGATAATCGTAAAATAGTTGCTACGCGTCGTGATATCGCCGGAAATTGCGGTGATGAACTGGCCTACGCCGGGCAGATTGCCCACGTCGGTAGTATTGGTGAATGGCCGAACCATCCGCATGGTGACGATTTCCTTGACCACCTGAGGATTATCGGCGAATTCGGGCGACAGCGCCATTATCAGTTCGGGCGATGCGGTGTTGATATTGATGCCGCTTTCCTGCGAGACCGTGAGGTAATTGGTCAGTTTCAGGAAGGTCATGTCATCCATGCCCTTCAAGGCGCGCAAATCACCGATAGTCGGCATCGGCCCGTTGCGCGGCTCGTAAGGCGGCTTGAGAGTTAGATAATAGCTTTCCTCAGCGCCACCGGGTGACTCGATACTATCGGGGTCGAGCCAGTCTTCTATTTCGGGAACAATATTCCCTGGGAGTCCGAGGATCTCGACCAGACGTCCAAGGATCTGTTCTTTGTCACTATTCACATTATGCGATTGCGGATCGATGAGTCCGTTCACATTAAATTTGCGCGCCTCGTCAACGATCGTTACCGAGACGGTGCCTCCGCCGAGCGGAATTGGCGGAATTGGCTGTGCCCATGGTTCATTCAATGCGTCATAGGGTGTGGGACTCATGGCATCATGGAACGAGTCCTGCTCAAGCATCGCTAGCCCGACACCGATCCCCGAACGCGCCAAGTAGGAGGCTCTCAGCTCGTCCGCCTGATTCTGGGCGGCGCGATAGCCGAGTGTCACTGTGGTGGCAAAGTCCACAACCAACAGCGTCATCAACGCGACTGCCAGCATCGTGGCAAGCAATGCGATACCGCGTTCCGAGCCGCCATACCTCACCATTGCTGGAACGCCATCGGCAGCATCACAACTGTTGATAACGTGATCGGCTGACCGGTCGGCCCCCCCATCACCAACTCGATTGCCACTTCCTGCGGCAGGGCTTGACCCGGGGCCAGATTGTCTGAATCCCAGCTCTCAGTCCAGCGGTTGCCATCATAATAGCGGAGATGGAGTGAGATGATGTTATTCGCAACTAGAGTGGCTGGATCGCTGAAACCGGCGGGCGGCGAGTCAAGCAAGGCGCTGTACTGCCGCCGCATCAGCAGGTTCCATCCCTCGTGGTTGGGGTTAGGCGAGCTGCTGTATTCGACAATCTCCTCCGGGCCGAAATCTTCAATCGAGCGCCGATGGCCGGGGTCAAGTGTCGAGAGTGTAAGCGTATCCATCGGGACGAAATGCTGCATTCGCGCGTGTCCCGCCAGCATAGTCTTGCTTGCAGTAAATGGCGTCTGCACAGCACCGCGGAGTTCGTCGCTCATCTGCAGCACAATCGTGCGGGCCGCCTGAGACACAGCGAGAACGTTCTCGCCGTGTACTTTGCTCGTGGCGACCGCATGAAATGATTGCGTGAGCATCAGCAGCACAAGGCCGAGCACGACTACCGCGATCATGATTTCGATCAGCGTGAAGCCGGGGACGGCGCGGCGTCGAAGGAAACTCGGCTCAACTACTGGGCGTCTCAATCGCTCCCAGCTCCATTATTCTGCGCATTACCAGCGGCCTGAGGCGGCGGTGTAGGCGTGGGATTGTGCATGATTTCGTCCAGCTCAAAGATGCGGCTGCCGGTGTTGCCGTAGAAGACGCGCACCGTCACGGTGCGCAAATCCTGGAGGCCCGGGGTCGACGCTACTTGACGCTGCCATCGATAGCCCGGGTACTTGCCCGGGTAGTCTTTTTGGAAATCGCCGCTGGTGGTGCCGAGGTCGGGATAGCGCTCAGTCTCCGCCTGCGCCATAACCGCCTGCGCGAGGACTACTGCGCGGCTCATCTCTTGCGCTCCAATAACGCTATGCAGGTTGCGATTATGCAGAGTGAGCAGTGCGAGCATGGCAATTCCGATGAAGGCGACGGCGATCATCACTTCAAGCAGCGTGAAGCCGCAAGCTATGCGGCGGGCGTTCGTTACTTGCGAAGATCGGCCATAGCTGGTGGTGCGTGATCTGTTGTGCGATCGTGCCAACTTCATCGAGCCGTACCGAGCGCTGCGGTAGTACGGATATCGCCGTTGCTGATATCGACGCGTCCGCTGTCAGGTTCGATGCCGAGAGTGAATACCTCGCCGTTCTCGTCAATCAGGTGGACGACCGTGGCGTCCACATAGCCGCCTGGATAGAACTGGGTTACCGCGACCCCGCGTGTGACCACACCGGTCCCATCGACCCATACGTCGCGCAGACGGACTCCCGCAGGGAGCGTCACAATTTCACCCGCCGGCCCACGCTCGGCGACAAATTGGGGCTTATTCGCAAAGGGGTCCAGCCGCGTCACAAAGTAGCGATTGTTGTCTAAATCGAACGACAGCCGCAGCATCACTTTTTGAGCGCCCGCTTCTTCGTAGAGATAGTTGGCGCGGCTCGCCAGCCGCCGGACTTCGCTCCGCAGCTCGGAACCCTTTAGCCCGTTGATGTAGGGCAGGGCGATCATCATGATGAGCCCCATAACGAACATGACGACGGCGAGTTCCAGAAGCGTAAAGCCGGGATTCATCCGGCACTTCCGCGCGCCGCGTCTTTGGCTGCTTAGCAGCGGCATGAATTTAGAATTCGTCGGTCTCTCTTACGGCTGGGCGGCTAATTTATGCGCGCGCAGAACCGTTTAGTTGAACAGCGCGATGCGGCATTCTACTGCGATCCACCCGCCGAATTATCGCTGCCGTCACTAGCCGCTGCGGTACTGCTACTGCCGTCGATATCGGCGTCCTTGCCGGTACCGCCTTCGACGCCGTCAGCGCCATAGGACTTGAGCACGTAGCTGTTGCCGTCGCTCTGATAGACGTAAGGATTGTTCCAGGGATCGCTTGGGATTTTCTCGATATAACCACCGTCAGGATAATCCGATGGAACCTTGCCGGTGGTTGGAGCGCTGACCAGTGCTGGCAAACCCTGATCCGTTGTCGGATAGGAACCGTTATCGAGGTAATAACGGTCGAGCGCGGTTTTGAAGGAGGAAATATCCGCTTCGGCCTTGATGCGCTTGGCCTTGTCGGTCGCGCCGCGCAGGTTTTGCACGACGATGGTGGCGAGCAACCCGATAATCAGGATGACCACCATTAATTCGATCAGAGTGAAGCCGCTTTCGGAACGGTGCAGCCGTTGGTCCATCGATTCTATAAGGCGTGATTTCATTGCATTAATTGGTTCAATTGGAAGATAGGGAGCAACACCGCCAGCATCATGAAAAGGATTAGACCCGCCATCACGAGTGTCATCATAGGCTCAATTAGTGTTGTCATCTGACGCAGCGAGGTTTCGACTTCGCGTTCGTAGTTATCGGCGACCCGTTCGAGCATCCGCTCGAGTTCACCGGAACGCTCGCCGACTTTGATCATTTCGATCAGAAGCGGCGGGAACATATGGCTCTGTTCGAGCGTATGGCCCATACCGTGGCCCTCGCGAATGCTCTCACGGCTATTCTCAACGGCGTCAGCAAGCAAACCATTGGTGACGACGCGCTTGACGGCCGTCAAAGCGGGTAAGAGCTGAACGCCGCTAGAGAGCAGCGTCGCCAGTGTGCGGGCGAAGCGCGCGCAGATGACGCGGATAATCGTGGTGCCGAGAAACGGTACGCGAAGAATCATGGTGTCGTATAAACGGCGGCCGGCAGCGGTCGAGAGACCGCCGACGATCCCGGCGATCACGCCAACGATGATCAGTAGAAGCAAGATCCAATAGGTTGTGAGGAAAGTGGATATGCCAATGAGTATCTTAGTCATTTCCGGCAACACTGCATGCTGTTGCTGGAAAATCGTGGCAACTTGCGGCACCACGTAGCTGACCAGAAAGCCCATGATCGCCAAGCCCACGCCCATCATGATGAATGGATAGGTCAGCGCGCCGCGAACCTTGGCAACGAATTCCGATTGCCGTTCGCTGTATTCAGCCAGCCGGTCGAGCACAGCTTCGAGGGCCCCTGCCGCCTCCCCCGCGCGTACCATCCCAATGTAGAGATCGGAAAAAGTCTGCGGATGAGCCGCGAGCGCATCGGCTAACGAAGTGCCTTCTCGGACGCGCTCACGCACTTGTGAGAGCATCCGTTTGGCCACTGGGCGATTAGATTGACCCGCCAGCGCGCCCAGCGCTTCGGTCAGTTGGACGCCCGCGCCAAGCAACGAGCTCAGCTGCCGCGTCATCAGAGCCAGTTCGGTCGGCGGGATGCGCCCACCGAATGAGGGCAGCATCTCGCGCCAGGAGCGGGTATTTAGCGCGCGATCCTCCTCGGCCAATTCGGTCGGGAAAATCCCCTGCTCGCGCAGCTTTCCACGCGCAGTACGCGGACTGTCAGCATCGATAACGCCAGCCACCGACTGGCCGGCCGGCGATAGCCCTCGATAAGCGAAAACAGGCATCGGTCGCGATGCGTCCTAGGAGATATCTTCCTGCGTCACGCGCAAGAGTTCTTCGATGGTGGTGAGGCCCGCCATGATGCGATCAGCGCCGTCCTGACGCAGAAGCGTCATCCCATGCGAGGTACAGGCGCGCCGAATCATCGAGGCGTCGGCTTTCTGCATCACCAGGCCACGGACTTCGTCGTCCATGATCATCAATTCCTGAATCGCCATACGGCCACGATAACCAGTGTTGCGGCACAGCTTGCATCCGGCGGGGCGATATATCTGGCTGTTCACTTGGGCCCGTTTAAGTCCGATTCGCGCTAGTTCGAGGTCGGTGGGATCGTAGGGCTGCCGGCAGTCATGACAGACCATACGCACGAGGCGCTGGGCAATCACAGCCAGCACGGATGAAGAGACCAGAAATGGTTCGATGCCCATATCGACCAAGCGGGTCAGTGCGCCAAATGAATCATTGGTGTGCAGTGTGGAAAAGACTAAGTGGCCGGTGAGCGCCGCTTGAATCGCAATTTCAGCAGTCTCACTATCGCGGATTTCGCCGACCATGATGACGTCTGGGTCCTGGCGGAGGATCGAGCGCAGGCCGCTCGCAAAGCTCAAATCGATCTTCGGGTTGACCTGCATCTGGCCGACGCCATGAAGCTGATACTCAATAGGATCCTCGATCGTGATGATGTTTTTTTCCGGCGAGTTGATGCGGCTTAGGAAGGCATAAAGTGTTGTGCTTTTGCCTGATCCGGTTGGTCCGGTGGCGAGTATGATGCCGTGGCTTTGCCGGATCAGACGGTCGAGCCGGGCAAGATTTTCACCGGAGAAACCCAAGCGGTCGAGATTGATATCGACGAGGGCTTGAGCGCGGTCAAGCAAACGCATCACGATGCGTTCGCCAAAGGCTGTCGGGATGGTCGAGACGCGAATGTCGACATCGCGGCCGGCCACTTTCAACCGGATGCGCCCGTCCTGCGGCAAGCGTTTCTCGGCGATGTTCAAGCCCGACATGACCTTGATGCGCGAGGCGATGGCAGCGTGGAAGCGCTTGGGCGGCGACAACACGTCGTACATCATGCCGTCAACACGGAAGCGAATTACCAGTTCACGCTCAAAGACTTCGACGTGAATATCACTGGCGCGGTCCTTGACGGCCTGAGAGAGCAGTCCGTTGACCAATTTGATGATTGGCGCGGCGTCGTCAGATTCGAGCAGGTCGCGCGGTTCCGAGGCCAATTCACTGGCGACTGCTTCGAGCCGCTCCTCGTCGAGGTCGATCATCAGGTCGTGGGCGGCGGTTGAGGCTTGATCGTAGGCGCGATTGATCGCTTCGTTGATCACCTCGACCGGCGCGACCACAGGCTGAATCGAACGGCCGAAAAGTACGTGGAGGTCATCCAGTGGCTCGTAATTCCAGGGATCCGCGATAGCGACGCGAACCATCGCGCCGTCCGTTCCTAGCGGCAGGAGCCGGTTGCGTTTGGCGTAATTGATGGGAACTTTGGCGACCAACTCGCTATCGAGCGCGTTGGGGTCGATATGGGCCTGAAACGGGAGCAAATACTCTTGCGCGATAGCGCGGGCGAGCCGCTGCGGCTCCAGCGTCCCCATCTCGACCAGTACCTCGGCCAACTCCTGACCGGGCTTTCGACGCTGGCGTGCCTTTTCCAGATCGGTGGGCGAGACCCATGAGCGGTCGAGCAAGATTGATTCGATCGTCGTACGCGCAGTCGCCATTCAGCGTGCTTCTCCCCGGACTTCGGCCAGCTTTGATCTATAGCCTAGCAGTCGAAATGTGCTTTGGAACCGGCTCCCCGCCAGTGATTGAAGCCTCCTAACAGGTCTTCAAATCGCATCAATATTAGACATCAATCATCGAATCGGTTGCAGTAACATCAACTGAACGATTTGAGCTAACGTAAGATATACCAATCATCTAATAATGCTGAATTGCTGTCGATGTGCCGCCCGGCCCCAGCCCCCAATTGAACCCGCTCGCGCGCTTGGCCGGCATTGTGCGCTCGGTCTCTTGCCATGAGACGAGTTTGCCATCAATAAACTTCAAATCGAGGAATTTACCTTCGTCGCCTTGCTTGGCTGAGGTGTAAAATACCGTCGCTGCCAGGTCCTTACTGTTGGCTCGCTCGGCATAGCTCCAGATTTCGCTATCTTTGCCGTTATCGATTCGCAGGTCTGGCTCGCCCCAATTCTGATGGATCTCCAGTGTCGTTTCACCCGTCTTCAACGTATCTTTCATATGATCGGTTTTGACACGGGAACCCGCCTGATAAGCCAGTCCGCAGCCGCTCGTGAGCGCAAGCCATAGCGCCGCGCATCTCAACACCCATTGCTTCCATCGTGAACCCATCTATTGTGAACCCAGTTGGGAATATTCTTTGGCGCGCGGGCGGCTTGTCAATGCCGCCGCCCGGTAATGGCTTAGTAGGCCAGTACCCGCCGCCCGTTGTACATCACGATCGCGGTTCCGCGCGTGCTATAACCCAAGGCGGCGGCTGGCTCCGGCCGCAAGGAGAAGGCGCCGATGAGCAATCTCAAGCTGGTTAAGGGAACCGCCAAGCGCGGCACGCTCATTTACGGTATGCGGATGTTTGAGCCCGGCCAACCGGACGTGATCGAGGATGCCGTCGTTCATTTGCCGGGTGGTTCGTCCGCGCGGGTCACGATGCATTCAATCGAGGGTACCCGCAATGAGATCCGCCGACAGTTGTTGCGTAGCATCGACGCTTTCTTTGATCTCCTTGACGACCAACCTTTGCGCTAGGAGGCGCTGCATTCAAATGGATCTGAAGTTCATCAAGTACGAGAAGAAAGACCATCTCGCGCTAGTCACGATTAATCGCCCCGAGGTGATGAACGCGATGCATCCGTTCTGCCATATCGAGATGGATGAGGTATGGGATGATTTCGTCGAGGACAAAAATGCGTGGGTCGCGATTGTAACTGGCACAGGGGACAAGGCTTTCTCGGCCGGAAACGATTTAAAGTATACGGCCAGTCATCACGGGGAACCTATGCCTCAGAGCAAGGGCGGTTTCGCTGGCCTGACCTCACGCTTCGATATTGTCAAACCGATTATCGCGGCTGTTAACGGGTTTGCGCTGGGTGGCGGATGCGAAATTGCGCTCGCCTGCGACATTATCATTGCGGCGGAACACGCCCGATTTGGGCTACCTGAGCCGCGCGTCGGACTGATGGCAGGAGCGGGCGGCGTGCATCGGATGCCGCGCCACGTTCCACTTAAAATCGCGATGGGATTGATGCTGACGGGGCGTCATATCACCGCCTCCGAGGCGCATCGTTGGGGGCTGGTGAACGAAGTTGTGCCGCTCAAGGATTTGTTGCCAACGGCCGAGAAATGGGCCGCAGAAATCATGGAATGCTCGCCATTGTCAGTTCAGGCGACCAAGGAGGCGGCGTACATGGGGTTGCATATGCCGCTGGAAGAGGCGGTCGACAAAAGCTTCCCGGCGATGAAGAAACTGTTCAAGTCGAAGGACTTGATCGAAGGACCGCGCGCCTTCGCGGAAAAGCGCAAGCCGAACTGGAAAGGTGAATAACTGAAGATTTGGTTTTAGGCGTGACGCACCGGTCCCGCCGTACGGGGTCAGCGGGCGTGAGATCGTCGAGAAAAGAGGCCGCTGGTAGCACCAGCGGCCTTGGTTTATCTCGAACGGACGGAAGGGTCAGGCGAGTGATGGTTTCGGCGCCGCCAGACCGGGAACTGGCGCTTCTTCCTCGACCTTCTTTGGCTTTTCGCGGGTGATCATCGGCGGCGGCGAACCGGTGGAAAGAGGAGTTGGCTCAGGCATTGGGCGTCCTTCTTTGAATGCCTTGACCATCGCCGCTACTTCGGAGCCCTCCAGAACTTCTTTCTCTAACAACCGCTCGGCGACAGCATGCAGCAAGGTCAAATGTTCGCTCAGGAGCGATCGCGCTTTGTGGTATGCGTCGTCGACCATCCGCCGCACCTCGCGGTCTATCTCAACCGCAGTATGCTCCGAATAGTCCTTGGTGTGCGCGATATCGCGACCAAGAAAGACCTGCTCCTCGCGCCGTCCGAAGGTCATCGGCCCGAGCTCTTTGCTCATGCCCCATTCACAAACCATCTTGTGCGCCAGCTCGGTCGCTTTCTCGATATCGTCGCCCGCGCCGGTCGTCATGTGGTCGAAGACGAGTTCTTCGGCCACGCGCCCGCCAAACATCATTGCGAGGCGCGTCATCAGATAATCGCTCGAGTAGGTGTAGCGGTCGTCGAGCGGTAGCTGCTGCGTAACGCCCAACGCCATGCCACGCGGGATGATGGTAACCTTGTGGACAGGGTCAGCGCCCGGCAGCAGCATCGCCACTAGCGCGTGACCGCCCTCGTGATAGGCCGTGTTGCGCCGTTCACCCAGTGACATGACCATCGAGCGACGCTCGGCACCCATCAGCACTTTGTCTTTGGCCAGCTCGAAGTCCGACATTTCGACGCGTTCTTTGTTGCGTCGGGCGGCCAGCAGCGCGGCTTCGTTGACCAGATTTTCGAGATCGGCGCCCGCAAATCCGGGAGTTGATCGGGCGAGGCGCAGAATGTCGACGTCCTCGGACACCGGCACTTTGCGGGTATGCACCTTCAGGATGCCCTCGCGGCCCTTAACGTCCGGGCGCGGCACTACCACACGGCGGTCGAAGCGACCGGGACGAAGCAGTGCTGGATCAAGCACGTCGGGACGATTAGTCGCGGCGACGAGGATCACTCCTTCATTCGCCTCGAAGCCGTCCATCTCGACCAGCAACTGATTCAACGTTTGCTCGCGCTCGTCATGACCACCGCCGAGACCGGCTCCGCGATGGCGTCCGACTGCATCGATTTCGTCGATGAAAATAATGCAAGGCGCATGCTTCTTGCCTTGCACGAAGAGGTCGCGGACCCGCGACGCGCCAACGCCGACAAACATCTCGACAAAATCAGAACCAGAAATCGAGAAGAATGGCACCCCGGCTTCGCCAGCGATCGCCCGCGCGAGAAGCGTTTTACCGGTGCCGGGAGGTCCCACAAGCAAGACGCCCTTTGGGATGCGCCCGCCGAGACGCGTGAATCGTTTGGGATCTTTGAGGAACTGGATGATTTCCTCCAGCTCGTCTTTGGCCTCGTCGATACCGGCAACATCGGTAAAAGTAACTTTATGCGTATTCTCGGTCAGCAGTTTGGCGCGGCTCTTGCCGAAGGACATCGCCTTGCCGCCGCCCACTTGCATCTGCCGCATAAAGAAGATCCAGACGCCGACCAGCAGCAGCATTGGGAACCACTGGACGAGCAGTTCCATCCACCATGGATTCTCGTCGGCCGGACGAACCTCTATCTTCAAGTCCTTCTGCGCACGCAGTTCCTTGACTACGTCAAAATCCTGCGGGGCGTAGGTTTTGAAATGTACGCCGTTTTTATCGTCGCCCTGAATGACATTGCCCTGAATCGTGACCTGGGCGACCTGCCCTTCCTGAACCTGGTTCAGGAAGTCGGAAAACATGATCTCTGGGGAGCGAGTCTGCTGCCGGCTGAAGAAATTAAACAGCAGCAGAAACATCAACACCACCACCAACCAGAGGGCGATATTGCGGGAAATTTGATTCATTTTCATTGGAAAAGTAGCACGCCTGTCAAATTCTAGGCAACGCAGCATCTGCGTCCGGTAGAAGGGGCCTGACGCTTAAGTTTAGCACCTTTCGCGTTGCGGGCGTGACCAGCGCATCGCGGCCGCGGGCCATACCTGGAATCCATAAGATTTCACCGTTGTCGGCGGTTACCAGAGGCCATGATTGGCGCCTCTCGCGCGGCAACTTTAGATCAGTAAAGACGTCCTGAATTTTGCGGCTTCCGTCCATCCCGAGAGGACGGATGCGGTCGCCGTGCCGGAAGCTCCGTACGACAAGGCAGTCGCCGACGCTATCGGCGTCAAACAACGTTTCCATCGGGCCTGTGTGCAAGTAGCCGGGATGAGCGGCAAGAAACGCGCCGCTGGCTTCCATCGCGTGCAAATCAAATGCGAAGCCCGCGTCATTGACCGTTATGGTGACGCCATCGACCAATCGGACCTCGAAAGGCGCTGCCTTGACGAGTGGAGCTTGCTCGATTAGCGCACGGTCGTAAGCGCGGCGCATACGCCATTCGCCAGGAAGCGCACAGACCCCGTTTGGCGGGCCGTCGAGACAAAGCGACCGCATACTATCAATATGCACACGATTCACACCACGGAGGTCACCACAGCGCTCGCGCAGATATTCCCGTAGAATAGCCGCGGTCAGCACAGGATGGAGCGACTGAAAGCCGGAGAGGTCGAATTCGCCATCCGTGGTGCGGCGGCGCAACTCGGCGATTGCACATTGAGTCAGAAAATCGTTGGCCGAACGCATTTCATCGGCAAATTCGTTAAGCCGACTGGTCAGCCGCGGGGCATAATCGCGCTCAATCAGGGGGATCAATTCGTTGCGAAGCCGGCTGCGCGTGTTCGACCCATGCAGGTTGGTGCTATCGATCACGAAGGCTGCCCCGATAGCGTCGAGATAGCCTAGCACCTCACTCCGCCGCAGCCCGAGCATCGGCCGAAGCAGGCGTCCTGGCCCCGCCTCGGCCATCGCGGCTGCACCTGCGACACCGCATCCACGGAGCAGACGGAGCAATACCGTCTCGGCTTGATCGCCGGCGTGATGGGCCAGCGCGATATAGCCCGCGCCACATCGTTCGGCGAGGCGGTTGAGGAAGTTGTGCCGACACAAGCGCGCGCGTTCTTCGAGATTGCCCTCGCGATTGCTCAATCCGCTGGCACGCTCGACGACAAGATCCAGCTCCAACCGTTCGCATAACCCACGCACGAATGTCTCGTCGCGATCGGACTCATCGCCGCGCAAACCATGATTCAAATGGGCAGCCGTCGGCCTTTGGATGGCTCCCTGTTCTTGCAGGGCAAGCAGCGCGTGTAACAGTGCAACCGAATCCGGACCGCCCGACAATCCCAGCAGCACATGCGCGCCGAGTTCGACGCGATTGCGCATCAAGGCGTTGGCTATCGCCTTTTCGAATTCGTGTTTGGCTGAGCGCTGCAACTTCGCTTGATGCTCCACATGACCGCGAGCGGCCGCTCATCCACAGCTTATACTTATGGCGCGTGCCGCCCTATAGGCACACAGCAGCCTTTTAACCGCGCCGTCCCGATCGATTAGCGCACCTGTTAGTGATGGGCTAGCGGTGGCGGCTCGCATAAGAGGGGGCTTTCAACACAACTGATGGGTTGACGACAGATTTAAACCACGATACTTCCGTCCGCGCTGATACTCCCGCGGGCCGGAGCCAGGACTTTTTCTCGCGGCCGCCGAAGGAGCCTGATGACTGACAGAAAAAAGGGACTCACCCTAGCAATCTTTCTGGCTTTCGGTTTACTCGTGCTGAGTGCCCCGGCACAAGCCGAACTATCGGGTGTCCAGTCCAGTAGTCAGATCAATAACGCCGACACTGCGTGGGTTCTGATTTCATCCCTTCTAGTGCTGATGATGACGATTCCGGGCCTGGCATTATTCTACGGTGGAATGGTGCGCAGGAAGAACGTGCTCTCGGTCCTGATGCAAAGCTTTATTTTGGCCGCGGTCGTCTCGCTGCAGTGGGTAATTTGCGGCTACAGCCTTGCTTTCTCCCCGGGCAACCCGATCATCGGGTCATTGTCATGGGTTGGATTGCATGGCGTGAGCGCCGGACACCCTTATGCCGCTTACTCCGCGACGATACCGCATCAAGCCTACATGATCTTCCAATGCATGTTCGCCATTATCACGCCGGCATTAATAACTGGCGCTATCGCCGAACGGATGAGCTTTCGCGGATTTTTATTATTCAGCCTTTTGTGGACGACGCTTATATACGACCCGCTGGCTCATTGGGTATGGGGCATCGACGGATGGATTCATCAAATGGGGGCGCTGGATTTTGCTGGCGGTACAGTCGTCCACATATCGTCCGGAACTGCGGCTCTAGCCGCCGCCCTGTTAGTCGGATCACGAAGCGGCTTTCCGCGAGAACACAATGCGCCGCACAATCTCACTCTGACCATAACTGGCGCGGCGATGTTGTGGGTCGGCTGGTTCGGCTTCAACGCAGGCAGCTCACTCAGCGCCGATGGTCTTGCGGTGTCAGCGTTCGTGGCAACTCATCTGGGCGCAGCTGCGGCAGCGATGACGTGGGTAGCCGCTGAATGGCTGACGGCTTCCAAACCAACGACTTTGGGAGCGGCCAGTGGCGCGGTCGCAGGCCTGGTCGCCATTACGCCGGCTTCAGGCTATGTCTGTCCGTTGTCGGCGATAGTGATTGGCGGAGTCGCTGGCGTGTTGTGCTTTTATGCGGTTCGTCTCAAGCTGCGGCTCCGCTTCGACGACGCGCTGGATGTTGTGGGAGTACATGCGGTCGGTGGTATTTGGGGGGCGCTGGCCACCGGGCTGCTGGCCAGTGCCGCGGTTAATCCTTCAGGAGCCAACGGGTTGCTTCTCGGGAATCCGCGCCAATTAGGTCTGCAAGCGATCGCGGTCGTGGCGACAATCGCGTTCTCATTTGTCGGAACCGCGGTGCTGCTCAAGGTAACTGATGCCTTGGTGGGCCTACGGGTTGACCAGGAAGCCGAAGAGACGGGTCTGGATCTTAGCGAACATGAAGAGCGCGCATATGCTTTTGAGTCTTAGAGAGGTTTCAGCGACTGCCCATCTTAAAAGGAGCGGACAAAGTAGCGCTGAAGTCTTTGCGCGCGCTGGGCTAATCACTTGAACCGGTATCGCCGTTACTCTGCGACGAAACAATCTGCAGGCTCACAAGGCGCGCGACCAGAATGGCGACGTAGAATTGGCCGATTATGGCTTCGGCTACGGCGAATGCTTTGGCGGCCGGGACCAGCGGCAGGATATCACCGAAGCCCGTCGAAGTTAGAGTTATA
Organism: Binataceae bacterium (SeqCode); assembly: GCA_035524095.1. Classification (GTDB taxonomy): domain Bacteria; phylum Desulfobacterota; class Binatia; order Binatales; family Binataceae; genus DATJUF01. The sequence goes on from DATKPK010000256.1 coordinate 43,704, forward strand.
AAGCTGAAGTAAAAGAGGGGAATCAGTTGCGATTGCTGGACCAAATCGGCCGTCGCGGGAACGATGGGCACATTGGTGAAAACGAAGCCGGGGTGCGCCATCACGTTGATCATCGAATAGATGAATGCCCAGATCCCGCCGATTAACAGATATCCGCAGCCTGCACCGAAAATCGTATCAAAGGTCACAGTACGCAGGCGCGCCACTTCAGAGATGATCATATAGGCTACGAACCCGAGAAATAGCGTCGTTGCGGCTGTCACTCCAACAAAGACTAGAACACTGGTTTCATAGGCGGGCATCCACCGCCCGATGACCGACGGTGCGGCTATGATCCCACCTAGAATCAGGTCCCGGCGCTTCTGACTGATAGCGTAAACCGCCGCGACCAAGGCTAGCGATAATAATATCCGAATGATGCTTATGGCGAAGCGTTCATCTTCGAATAGAGGCGACACCAAGAGCATTACGATTAGGAACAAAAGGAGGACCCGGAACCGGTTGTTGGGTCGGATTAGCGGGCGGCGATGACGGCGGACCTTCGCCCGAAGATGCGTCCGATCAGACAATTCGTTTCCCGGTTTCGGTTATGGCGCCACGCGGCGTGATCTCTAACCCGCCTGGCTCGAGTTCAAGTTTCGTTGTCTTGGCCTAGCCGGTGGGAACGACTAGGGGCCCATGATTTCGGCGCGAGGGTCCGGCACGCCACGCGATCGGCGCGAATCGGCGAGTTTTTCCATTAAACCACGCTCAGGATCCGTCAGGTCGGTCGGTGCCAAAACCTTGAGTTCATATAACAGGTCGCCGGGTGCGTCTTTGCCGCGTCCGGGAATGCCGCGGCCCTTGAGCCGCATCACACGACCGACCTGGCTGCCGGCTGGTATTTTCAGCGCGACGCGCCCATCGAGGGTCGGTGCGGTGACCTCAGCACCGAGGGCGGCCTCGTAATCCCAGACCGGCAGTTGAACGCGGACGTCGCGGCCATTAACGCTAAAGGCCGAGTTCGGCTTGAAGTGAACGGTGAGGAACAAGTCGCCGTTGAGCGCCGCGGTTGAACCGCGCCCACCTTGGCCCTTGAGACGGATTTTGGCGCCCTCCGTCAATCCGGGCGGAATGGTTACATCGAGAGTACGACGCACACGCACGACGCCGACGCCATTACAGTGTGGACATGGCACGCTGGTCCGGACAGTTTTGTTGCCGCGCTTCTCTTGCCGGATCACGACGCCGCCACCGCCGCATTCGGGACAGGCATCGTCCGCAGCGACAGTGATCCGCCGTTGGCTGCCGGTCACGGCCTCGGGCAGATTGATCTCAACCTGCGCCTGCAGGTCGGGCGCACGAGCCACCCGGGTGCGGCCACCGCCGAGGTTTTCGTCACCGCCGAACGAGAATCCTCGTGTGCGTCCACCTCCGCCTAATCCGCCGAAGAAGCGCTCAAAAAAGTCGCTGAAGCCCGCGCTGTCATCGCTGCCCGGGGACGGACCGCCGCCGGTGAATGGATTCTGCTGGGCGTAGCGGCGATAGACTTCCTCTTCCGGCGCGCCACGCTCCCAGTCCGCTCCCAATTCGTCATAGCGCTTGCGTTTTTCCTTATCGCTGAGAACCTGATAGGCCTCATTGATCTCTTTGAAACGGCGCTCCGCTTCCTTGTCGTTCGGATTGACGTCTGGATGGTACTTACGAGCGAGCTTGCGGAAAGACTTTTTGATCTCCGCGTCGGAGGCCGTGCGCTCAACCCCCAGAATTTTGTAATAGTCGCGAAACTCCATCTAGTCCTGCTCTGGAACTCCCCTGTCTAACTTGCGCACGTTGACGCGTTCACGCAACCCGCCTCCGGATGGAGCGGCGATACGCTAATGTCCGGCCGAGCTGTTGGGTGTGGTTTCAATTCGTGACAACTCGGCCCGCAATTCGTTGAGCTTGAGCTCTATCGCCCGCACTTCGTCGTTGAGCCGAGCTTGCCGCCGCCACAGAAAAGCGACGTAGAGAAATATCGCGGCGAAGATGATCGAATACGCTATGACGAGATAACCCAGATTTTCCATCAAGCGCTCCGGACTATAGTTCCGCCGCTGAGGCGTAGGCCAGGTTCAAATCACGTGCAGCGGCTGCGAGCCGGGTCCGCACGCGCAGCGTGGCGAAGCGCAGCATAAGAAGCCAAGCGAACATCGCGGTGAACGCTACCATCGCGAGCAATAGCGTTGCTACCATCCGCGGGTCTTGAAGCCCATGGCCACCTTGACGAGTCACCAGTACGGCCGGATGAATCGTGCGCCACAAACGGACAGAGACAATCACCACCGGGACATCAGTTGCGGCGACGATTCCGATGACCGCGGCGAAACGTGCGACCTGCGGAGTGTCCTCAGCCATGGCGCGCAGCAATAAGTAGCCGCCGTAGAGCAGCCAGAGGATTAGGGTGGTGGTCAATCGAGAGTCCCAAGTCCACCAGGTTCCCCAGATAGGCTTGGCCCATAGCGACCCGGTGATTAAAACCAGCGTGCAGAAGACCATCCCGGTTTCCGCGGCTGCATAGCCGAGGTCATCCCATACCTGCTGTCCCAGCCACAGGTAGAAAATGCCACAGATCGCGACGAGGCCGAAGGCTGCGAATGCCACCCATGCACAGGGCACATGGAAATAGAAGATGCGCTGGACGATCCCCTGATCCGCTTCGGTCGGGACCCAGGCAAAGACCATGTAGATCGAAGTGAACATGAGAAGTCCGGCCGGTAAGCCGAGCCATAGGTTTATGCGTCGGTTCATA
>DATKPK010000257.1:0-3434 GCA_035524095.1 Binataceae bacterium (SeqCode)
GTGCTGCTCGTCGGGACTGGCTTGATGCTGCGGACATTTTTCGCCCTCGAGAGCGTCGATCTGGGGATCAATCCGCAAGGCATTCTCGCGGCTCGCCTCGTATTCCCGCATGGGCAATACGCCACCTCGCAAGCCAAACAAGACCTTTTCCGCCAGATTTTGCCTCGTATTGCCGCCATTCCCGGGGTCGCCAGCGTCACGGAGTCGCTCGGCTTGCCCATCGACGGCACCGCGTCTTCCGCGGTCACTGTGCCGGGCACAACCCATGCCAACGATTGGATTTCGGATCTCGACATGGTCGATCAAGACTACTTCCAGACCGTCGGCCTGCCGCTCGTCCGCGGTCAGCTGTTTTCAGCCGCGGACGTCCAGACCGCTCGAAACGTGGTCGTCGTCAACCGCACACTCGTTCACGAGTTTTTTGGCGATTCCGATGCCGTCGGACGAACCATTAAATTCAACGTATTCGATAACATTCACGATGCGCCCAAAAACGCATACTTCGAGATCATCGGTGTGGTGGGCGATGCACGCAATAACGGGCTGGATCGGTCGATTGCGCCCGAAGCGTTCGTCCCTTACACCGTAGTCGCCTGGTTGGATAACCAGCTGCTGATAAGAACATCCGTTGATCCGGATTCAATCCTCGGCGAAGTGCGCCAGCAGGTTTCCGGCGTGGATCAGAATATCGCCCTGGCGAATGCGGGCTCGCTGGAAAGTATTCTGCACCGTGACTATTTCGCCGCGCCGGAATTTGGCCTGATCCTGCTCGCTATTTTTGCCGGCATCGGACTCATTCTTGCCGCAATCGGCGTCTTCAGCGTGATGGCTTACACCGTCTCGCTGCAGACGCATGACATCGGCATTCGCATGGCCTTGGGTGCGCAGCCCTCCGGCATTATGAAAATGGTGTTGTTGAATGGTTTGCGGCCCATTCTGATCGGTGTCGTGATCGGTATTGCAGCGAGCTTCGGCTTGACGGGTTTGATGAAGACGCTGATTTACGGAGTCAAGACGACCGATCCGTGGACCTTTGCGGCCGTCGTGGTGGTGCTCACCGTTGTCGGCGTTGCCGCTTGCCTTTTGCCCGCGCGCCGCGCCACGCAAGTCGACCCGCTGGTCGCGCTGCGCTACGAGTAGTTCGGCAATCGGTTTTCTGCACATCGGGAAAGGATGAGCTATGGGAGCTTTCCTGCAAGACGTGCGTTACGCGCTGCGAATGCTCGCGAAAAATCCCGGTTTCACCGTCGTCGCCGTGCTCACGCTCGCTCTCGGCATCGGCGCCAACACCGCCATATTTTCCGTCGTCAACACGGTCTTGCTTCAGCCGCTCCCGTTTCCTGACCCCGACCGCATCGTACAGCTGCAGACAAGCTATCCCGGCGGCGGCAACGGCGTCACCTCCATTCCCAAGTTCATGGCTTGGCGCTCGCTGACGCAGGTGTTCGATGACCCCGCCCTTTACGATCTCGGCGTCGGCCGCATGAATCTCACCGGTGGCGACCGGCCCGAACAGATCAGCGGCATTCATGTCTCCGCGAACTATTTTCAATTATTTGGCGCCCGCGTCATGCAGGGTAGGACATTCACTGCAGACGAAGACATCCCCAATGGTCCCCGTCTCGCCGTGATCAGCAGCGGACTCTGGCGTAGCCGTTATGGCAGCGCCCCCAACATGATCGGGAAGAACATCGGAATTGGCGGGCAGCCATACGAGGTGATCGGAATTCTGGACCCGAGCTTCCGATGGGATCCACCAATGGACGTTTGGCTGCCTCTGCAAGCCGATCCCGATAGCGCTAATCAGGGCAACTATCTCCTTTCGGCTGCGCGGCTGAAGCCCGGCATTTCGATCGGACAAGCAAGGGCCGCGATCAGCGTCGCCGCCGAGGCGTTTCGCAGGAAATATCCCGATTCGCTCGGCCCGCGAAACGGATTCACGGTCCAAAGCCTGCGCGAAACGGAAGTCGCAAACGTGCGCCCCGCTCTCCTTCTGCTTTTTGGCACCGTTGCGTTTGTATTGCTGATTGCCTGCGCCAATATCGCCAATTTGCTTTTGGCGCGAGCTGCCGTGCGAAAGCGCGAACTCGCTATTCGCTCCGCCCTGGGCGCCGGAAGGCGCAGAATCATCTCTCAACTGCTTACCGAAAGTGTGATCCTCTCCGTCACCGGCGGCGCGCTCGGCCTCGTCGTCGGCTACTTTGGTGTGCGCGCCCTGCTCTCGATGAATCCCGGCGATATTCCGCGAATTGGCGATAATGGAGCCGCCCTCGCGATGGACTGGCGCGTTCTTTTATTCACGCTTGTAATTTCTGTTGTCACTGGGATCCTGTTTGGTCTGATTCCGGCAATCCACGCTTCGCGCACAGACCTGAATATCACGCTGAAAGAAAGCAGCTCCCGGTCCGGCTCGGGTTTCCGCCAGAACAAGGCGCGCTCGATCCTCGTCGTAACGGAAATGGCTCTGGCGCTGATTCTGCTTGCAGGTTCCGCGCTGTTGATCCGCACCTATATCGCTCTGCGCAACGTCGAGCCCGGGTTCGACCGCCATAATATCCTCACCATGAACATGTCGCTCAATGATGCGCGCTACGCGAAGACAGCCGAAGTAGCTCAACTCGTCCGCGATGGCGTCGAACGCATTCAGGCCCTGCCGGGCGTCGAAGCCGCGGCCACCACTTGCTCGCTTCCTCTTGAGCCAAGTTTCGGATTGGGATTCACGATCGTTGGAAATCCTGCCACCGATCCGCAAAATCGTCCGGGCGGCGCGTGGCGCAGTATCTCGCCCAATTATTTCAGCATCTTCCGTATCCCTGTGATTCGCGGCCGCGCATTCACCGATCGCGACGGCACCGGCGGGACGCCCGTCGTCATCGTCAACGAAGCATTAGTGAAGCGATTTTTCCCGAAGCAGGATCCGCTGGGCGCTCAAATCGTCATCGGCAAGGACGCTGGGCCGCAGTTCGCCGAACCGCCCCGTCAAATCGTAGGCGTTGTGGCTGATGTTCGCGATGGCGGTCTCAATCAGAACCCCTTCCCCATCATGTACATCCCTGTCTCGCAGGTCACCGACGGCATGACCGCCCTCAACGAGGAAATTCTCCCGATCATGTGGGTAGTGCGCACGAAAGTCGCGCCCTATTCGCTGAGCCAGGAGATTCAGCGCGAGCTGCGCGAGGCTAGCGGCGGCTTGCCCGTCGGCCACATTCGCTCGATGGAGCAGGTCGTCGCCGAATCCACTGCGCGCCAGGATTTCAACACCACTCTGCTCAGCATCTTTGCCGGTGTCGCTCTATTGCTCGCCGCAGTGGGTATTTACGGCCTCATGGCTTACTCCGTGCAGCAGCGAACCCAGGAAATCGGCATTCGCATGGCGCTCGGAGCAGCGCCGGAAAAAGTTCGCGGTATGATCGTTCGCCAGGGCATGACCCTTG
>DATKPK010000258.1:0-8246 GCA_035524095.1 Binataceae bacterium (SeqCode)
GGCCTGCCGCAGGGCCCGCATAACCTGCTCTTCGGTATGTCCCTTCTTTGCCACCTTGCTGTCCTCCCACGACGCTTCAGAGGACCACGCAAATGGCTGCCACTCAACTTAACAGTGGTCTGATTTCCGGGTTTTGGGTCATGGGGTCGCTTATCTTCGAGCGGAGAAAAGACACACTCGTATGACGCGGTCGCCACAAATCACAGATACTGTCGCACACCGCGACGGGATATTACTCTGCGCCTATTTGGGCGCCCTTTTCCGCAACCGACCGCCGCATCGGTAAAACCAGAAATGCCAGGATCAAGCTGACTGCTGCTGAGACCGAAAAGACATCAAAGTAAGCGAGCGACGAAGCTTGCTGAGAGAGTGATTGGTCAAGCACTCCAAGCGCCATCCGATGCGACAAGGGCGGATCACCAGTATGCAGCATGAAGAACGTCTGGCCACGCGCCAATAGAGCATTGACGGCTTGATTAAGGCTACCCAGACCTTCATTCAGTCTCAGCGTGTGAAACTGATCGCGTCGTTCCTGAATGATTTGCGCCATCGAGGTGCCTACGCTGCCACCCTCATTGCGCAACAGAGCGAGTAGCCCCACCGCAGCGCCCCGGATCTCCTTAGGAAGATAGATGAATGCGGCCACGTTAAGTGGAGCAAACAACATTGATAATCCTGAGATAAGCACCACACGGGGCCAGACCACCTGGAAGGGGCTTATTTCCAGGTTGAGGTGCGCCATCCAATAATTCCCCAGGCCCATGACAACCAAGCCACCCGCCATTAAGTAGCGCGCGTCGATGCCACGCGACAAAATGGCGCCGGTAACCACAAGTGTGGCAATGGCAAAGATCCCTGCCGGCGATAGAACTAATCCTGAAGTCGTTGCGTCGTAGCCAAACAACGACTGTAACAGAGCTGGTAGCGAGATAGTATTGGCGTAGAGCACACCATAGGCGCAGAAAATAATGATGCAACACATGCAGAAGTTCCGATCAGCGAGAGTCCGAAGATTAATGAGTGGGTTGCGAAGGTGTAATTCACGATAAACCAGCCAACTCAGCGCGATCACGAACAGGATCACTAGAGTCTGCACGCGAAGAAACGGATCACCTAACCAATCCCACTGCTGTCCCTTGCTCAGAATGATCTCCCAGCAGACCATGGTCACGCTCAGCAGACAGAGCCCCAACGCATCGAAAGGCTCCCCGCGATCGCGAGTTCGGGTTCGCTCAGCCTGCAGGTATTCAGGGTCTTCGACCAGCGCGCGACATATGAAAAACGCGAGCATGCCCACGGGAACATTCAGATAAAAGATCCAACGCCAACCGTAGTTGTCAGTTATATAACCTCCCAGAGTCGGCCCGACGACCGGCGCAAGTAATGCCGCCATTCCGAAGAGCGTCATTGCTTGTCCTTGTTTCTCTTGCGGGAAAGCGTCGAGTAATATCGCCTGACTCGACGGCTGCAACCCACCGCCTGCCGCACCTTGCAAAACGCGGGAGGCAATTATGAAGCCAAGGCTGAAGGCCATGCCGCACAACGCAGACGCTATGGTAAAAATCGCTATCGAGGCCAGAAAATAATTCCGTCTGCCGAGCCGTAAGGCGAGCCATCCTGAAATCGGCAGGATGATTGCGTTCGCGGCAAGATAGCTGGTGATGACCCATTCGCTATCCACATTCGCGGCTGACAAGCCGCCAGCTATGTATCGCAGAGCAACGTTGGCGATAGTGGTGTCTAGCACCTCCATGAAAGTCGGGATCACCACCGCTGCGGCAATCAGCCACGGGCTTGGGGCGGCTGGTCGCCTGCCAAATGACGTTGAGAATGTGGCCGCCGTCATTTCGGATTTGGGGCCAGGATCGGAAGTTTATTCGCGAGTGAGGATTGAAGGAACTTGCCAGCGCTGGGCCCAGTGGGCTTCTCGTAGATGTGAACGTAGGGGGTGACCGAAAGCCCGATGAAGAGGGGCGCAATGTCGGGATTGTAGCCGATCAGGTCAATGCGCACTGGCAGACGCTGCACAACCTTAACGAAGTTGCCGGTAGCGTTTTCGGCTGGCAGGAGGGCTAGGGTCGATCCAGTACCCATCGTAAAGCCGGAAATGCGACCTCGAAAAAGCCGATGACGCCCGTACATGTCAACGTCCAAATCGACGGGCTGTCCAATACGCAACTCGGCGAGTTGGGTCTCCTTGAAGTTCGCATCGACCCAAATTTCAGTCAGCGAGCGCAGGGCCATCAACTGCTGGCCGGCAACAACGTGATCACCCGGGTTTACGTTGCGGCTAGTCACGACACCGTCGATGTCAGCCACGACGTCGCAATAAGCGAGGTTGAGCTCGGCCTGATGAAGATTGGCTTGTGCCACACTGAGTTTGGCCTGGGCCTGCTTGACGTCGGGCGCTTCGCTAAGGACCTGATCAAGGATGGTATCGATGTTCCCTGATGGATCGCGCTTATAGAATTGAGCGAGCATTTCATCAGGCGTGGCCTTGAACGGTTGGACTATCCCGAGTTGGGCCGCGGTCTCTACCAGGCGATTTTGTGCTTCTTTGACGGCGGAAAAGTGCTGATCCAAATCCGGCGGAACTGCTGCCAGATCGCCACCATTCGGAGGTTTGGCCGGAAGCCCAAGAGCAGCACGAATTTCGTAGACTTCTGATTCGGCCTTTGCCGACTGCGCTTTGGCAACGAAGTACGCTTCCTGATACGAATCGAATTGCTGCTGGGAAATAACTTGATGTTCGAGGAGCTGCTGCTCGCGATGATAGTCGGCTTGAGTTCTCGCCAATGTAGCATTCGCTGCTTGGAGGGCTGACACTTTCGCCTGAAGATCGGCAGCCTTGTCATGGACGTCTTCTATCGATTGCGCTAATGCGAAGCGTTCGCTGCGCGCGAGTCCGGCTAGTCCCCGAACCTTCGCCTGTGCTGAGACAAGGTCTGCCTGGGCGACGGCCAAAGAGGCCTTTGCCATGTCCACCTGCACGCGGTAAGGCTCCTTATCGAGTTGCACGAGCAGATTGCCCTTGTGCACCCGGTTATTGTCGTCAACCAATACACGCACAACTTGACCGGATATTCTGGGCGCCACAAACGTCACATGCCCGTTCACGTAGGCGTCGTCCGTTGAAACGGTCCGAAAGGCATTGATGACGAACGGAACACCTTTAGCCAAAACCAGGAGCACGAGCACTCCGCCCGCGATCCACATCCACAGGGGGCGTTTGGCGGCAGCCGTGGACGGAGATTCGGTCATCTTCGCATTGGATTCAGTCTCGCTCTTTGAATTCCCTGGTAGGAGGCTATGTTCGATGGCCGGCTCCCCGGAATTTGGTTCTGGCGGCAAAGTGAAACTCCGTTAGCGTTTCTGCTTCAGTTGTGCATGTTCATCGTAAGTGTTCAGGGAAGGTCTCACAAACCGTTAGCGCGATCGTCTCGAATTGCTTGACGAATCTGTCAAATGAAGGGCCACATATGGCAGCGCGGGCCAACTGTGCGCTTTTGAATCAGAACCCACACCACCCTTTGCCAATTCTGGTTCAGGGTTGTCGTGCTGATTTTGAAGGATTCCAGGCCTGGACGCGACTTCGATGACACGCTTTGCTAAACTTCCAAAGAGCGATTTGCACAAGGGTAATGCTTTTATGAATGACGCCGACGCCCTTCGCTATACAAAGATACCGCTCAATAACGGCTCTGATGAGATTCCGGCACTCGGGTTTGGCACGCTGATTCCTGATCCAATCAAGACAAAAGAGGCGGTTAGGATCTCTCTGGAAGTGGGCTTTCGTCAATTCGATTGCGCTGAGCGATACCGCAATGAAGAGCAGGTGGGCGAAGCGATGCTGGCGATCTTCAAGGAGGGCAAGGTCAAACGAAAGGACGTTTTCGTAGGTACGAAGCTTTGGAACAATAATCATCGTCCCGAACGCGTTGGGCCTGCGTTCGAGGCAAGTCTGAAAAGACTGCAACTGGACTATGTCGATCTGTACAGCATCCATACGCCATTCGCCTTCAAACCCGGCGAGGAGCAAGACCCGCGAGACCAGAACGGCAAGGTGCTTTATGATAGGACGACGACGCTGCCGGATACTTGGAAAGCATTGGAGAGCCTGGTCGACGAAGGTCGCTGCAAGGCGATCGGCCTGTCGAACGCCAGTCTCAATCAACTGAAGGAAGTGTTCGATGGCGCTCGCGTAAAGCCTGCGGTTATTCAAGTCGAATCCCATCCATATCTCCCTGAATGGGATCTGCTCGAATACTGCAAAAAGAATGGCATCGTGATGCAGGCCTTTGCAGCCTTGGGTCATGGTATTGAACCTAAGTTGATCGACGATGGAGTAATCGCCAACATCGCGAAGCGCGTCAACAAAACCAGTGCTCAAGTGCTTCTCGCGTGGGCGCTGCAGCGCGGTACGGCTCCTCTCACCACTGCCACCAGCATCGGGCACATCCAGGAAAATTTTGATGTCGCGGCTCTTCCGGATGACGCCGTCGAAGAAATCACTCAAAAGGTTAGTACGCGAATCAGGCTCAATTCAGTAGTTGAGACGGGCGTCCCGGGGTTCATTCCGAGAGGCAGATGAACCTGCAAGAGGGAATTTCGCGGTGCGCGAGTACGATAGAGCTGGCGATTAATTCAAGGAAAGGCTGCCGTTGTTATGGATACTCAAATCCTCGATTACCATCTGAAACATATGTAACCAGAGAACCGGGCACGCCTTTTCTTCTAGTAACCAAGGAATCTAAATCATGGGCAAGGATGAAACTGCGAAAGCTGGAAGTGCACTGCGAGTCGGCGCGGCAGCTCCTAATTTTACATTACATAGTACGCCAGACCAATCGGTCTCTCTGTCAGATTTTCGCGGCTCTCCGGTGATCCTTGCGTTCTACCCTGCGGACTGGAGTCCGGTATGCGGCGATCAGATGTCCCTCTATAACGAGATTCTGCCCGAGTTCCATCGACTAAAGGCGCAGCTTTTCGGCATCTCTGTAGACGGCGTTTGGTGCCATGCCGCATTCGCCAATGATCGCAAACTGCACTTTCCGATACTTGCTGATTTCGAGCCGAAAGGAGCGGTCGCGCGCGCCTACGGGGTCTACCGAGCGGCTGACGGAATCACCGAACGTGCATTGTTCGTGATCGATGCCAAAGGCATGATTGCCTGGAGTTATGTCTCACCTATCGGCGTGAATCCTGGCGCGGAGGGCATACTCGCGGCCCTCGAAGACCTCGTAGCGCCTGAGGAGAAAAACTCATGAGAACGCATTTTGCCCCTAAATTGGTTCTGCCGGTGAGTGAACGCGATCACATTCGTGGCCCCGCCAGCGCCCCTGTGACGCTAGTCGAGTATGGCGACTACCAATGCCCCTATTGTGGCGAGGCCAACCCTATCGTCGAAGAAGTGCAGCGGGAACTAGGGGCTAAACTCAGGTTCGTTTTCCGTAACTTTCCTCTAGCCGAGATACATCCCCACGCCGAGCATGCAGCCGAGATCGCAGAGGCTGCCGCGACTCATAATAAGTTCTGGGAAATGCACGACTTGCTATATGCGCATCAGAACGCTCTGGGCGACCAGCAACTCGCAGAGTACGCTGCACTTGTTCATCTTTCGGCGGCGGAGATTAAGAGCGCTCTCATCCAACATGCATATCAAGGTCGCATCCACGAAGATTTCATGAGCGGTGTGCGGTCAGGGGTCAACGGCACTCCGACGTTTTTCATCAACGGCGTCCGTCATGACGGTTCCTACGACCGCGACAGCCTACTGACGGCGATTGCCGCAGCGACGCGGTAGCTAAGCGGCGCAACACGATGGAACTCTCCACGCGCTCGTTGTGATGCTCGGTATAGATCGATCGCGGTTCAATCGCTCCACTTGTCCCAATGAATTACCTCGGCGATCGGCTTGCGTTTGACCTTGACGAAATCGTTCTGCGGCCAGCCGATCGGGATCATCACGCCGAACTTTATCTCCTTGGGAATTTTCAGTAGCTCACGGAGCTCGCTTTCCATAAACATTTGAAAGGTTGTGAAGGTCGTGCCCAAGCCGAGCGAGCGCGCGGCGACGATCAGGTTCTGTGCTGCTGGATAGAGTGCCGACCAGACAAATTGCTCCATCGGCGCGTTGGGCGGGTATGCCACCGGACCGCAGACGAAGATAATGGCCGGAACCTCATTCAACGTCTCCGCCAGATGCATCGCGCCGTTTATCATTCGACTAGTGACGCGGCCGGTTGTTGGGGCACTCTCGCGCATCGCCTTGAATCGTGGCGCAAGCAGGTCGCGGATTTTTTGCTTTGTTTCTGGATCGCGTACAACGATAAAGTCCCATTCCTGGCTGTTGCCCGGACTTGAGGCACGTGTCGCGGCGTAGATCACACGTTCGATTAGTTCTTGTGGCACCGGATCGGGCTTCAAATAACGAGCCGCACTGCTGGTTTCCATTGCTTCGATGACATCCATGGTCCCTCTCCTAGACTGCTCAAACTTTGGTTCACTAGGGCCCTGACTTCAGCCGTTAAGACGCGTGGGAATCGATTTGTATCCAACGATAAAATTGGAGCGCATCCTGCGCACCTCACCCTCCGGCCGCGCGTTGGGGTAGCGCCGCAGGAACTCGTCGAAAAACGTTCGAATCTGCACTTCTGCCAAGCGTGCGCCAAGGCAGAAGTGCTGACCGGCGCCGAATCCTAGATGAGGCGGCTCCGCACGTCCTACATCGAATCGGAATGGATCGTCAAACACGCTTTCATCGCGGTTAGCGGAGCAATACCACAAAATCACTTTATCGCCCGGACGTATGCGCTGCCCTGCAAGTTCCGCAGCTTCCAGCGCGGTCCGCCGCATGTGCATCACCGGGCTTACCCAGCGAACAATTTCGGATGCGGCGCTAGTCATCAGCGAAGGATTGCCGAGCAGCCGGCGCTTCTCGCTCGGATGTTCGGCAAGCGCGAGAAATCCGCCTGCAATCGAGTTTCGAGTAGTTTCGTTGCCCGCCGCGACCAGCAGGACGAAGGTGCCAATATACTGTTCGCGGGTTATCTGCTCCCCATCGATACGGGAACTAATGAGCATCGTGATCAAATCGTCGCCGGGCCGGACCGCTCGTTCGTTCCACAAACTGATGGCGTAGTCGCTCATGCTCGCCAGCTTTTGCGCCGTTACTTCTGGCGATGGGCGATATTCGGGATCGTCCTCGGCAATAAGCGCATTCGACCACTCGAACAATTTGCCCCGGTCCTCTTGCGGCACGCCGAGCAGTTCAGCCAGCATTTGGATTGGCAGCTCCGCGGCAATATCTGTGACGAAATCACAGGTTTCGCGCCCTTCCAGGCGATCGAGGATAGCCGTCGCGCGCTCGCGGATACGCTCTTCGAGCTGGCGAATCCGCCCAGGAGAGAACCCCGGCGACAGCATCCGGCGATATTGGTTGTGCCGTGGCGGATCCATACTGATCATCGGCGCTTCGGCCTCTTTCGCGCCGAGTCCGGCAACACCAACTACGTTTTCATCGAACATACGATGACCGCCGTGCTCGCGGGCCGACGAAAATACTTTTGGCGTCTTCGAAATGGCGAGGATGTCATCGTAGCGCGTGATCGCCCAAAAGCCGCGGTCATCGGTTTCCGGATTCCACGATACCGGCGTCTCGCGCCTGAGCTGCGCGAAGAGCTGATGCGGAATCCCGTCCCGATAGAGTTCCGGGTCTTTCAAATTTACCGGCGTAATCAGCATATCGCTAATCTCCTAAGCTACGAACTTCGCGCAAGCAGACTGAATGATCAACTATCCGTGGGCGTTGCGGCAGCGAGATTTACCGCCGTGCATTGTACGATTCCATCGGATTGGGCCCTGGCACGCCCAGCGGTGAGAAGTGGAAATCCGCGGTGGCTAGCGCCGTTAGCGCCGTCAGGCGAGGACCTGCTGCTGTTGTGGCGCTTCTCGGATCAACGGAGACGCGTCTTAGATTCCAGCACGCGCCGAGTAAATCAACTTGACGACGTCAGCACTACCGGTGAGCTCGTTTTCGACCTTAGGGTGAGGAGGTGGCCGCTGTCTCTCAAGCTGGACAACCTCAAGTACGCCAGTCGGAATTCCGGCTGGCGCAGGCTATTCAATCGGCGGCGGCTGCATGCGAATCCATCTCGATTTGCGTCCGTGTGAGGCAAGCCTTGAGCAGGCGCGGTGGTGACATCGGCAATTCCGTCATCCGCACGCCTGCCGCACGATAGACGGCA
>DATKPK010000259.1:0-9297 GCA_035524095.1 Binataceae bacterium (SeqCode)
ATATTGGAGAGCACCACATCGTTAGTGATCCCCATCACGACGCCGGCACGGGCGTCACGCAGATAACGGTCAAAGGGCAAACGACGTGCGAAAGCAGTGCCGCCTCCCATGCCCATGATCTCGGACGTGACGTGAACGGCAGTTGCGGAACAAGCTACCTTGGCCTGCGAACAAGCGAGAGTGCTGGACGGCTGATCGTGATCGAAGGCCGAGGCCGCGGAATAAAGCAGCGCCCGCGATCGCTCGATCTCGATGCTAAGCTCTGCCATCCGATGCCTTAAGACAGGATTCTCGATGCGCGGTTTGGTTTCTTCGTCGGAGTATTCGAGAAACTGCCTGGCTTCGTCGAACGCTCCGGCGGCAACGCCGAGATAAACTGCTGCATATGTACTGGTTACCACCGGCAGAAACTTCCGTCCCTGATCTCTCATCAGAGTGTGCTCAGCGCCGATGAGATTCGCTTTGGGAACAACTCCATTGAAAACAACTGCGCAACTGTTGTTGCCACGCATCCCAAGGCCGTTCCAGGGCTCGGCAATCTTCCAGTCGATCTTGTCGCGCTCGACGATCAAGGCACTGACTTGATCGGGAGTAGTCTCCTTGCCGGCGCGGCAAAGAAAGAAATGATGAGTCGCGAAACCGGCCGAGGTAACATAACTCTTGCGAACACTCTCGACACGATAACCGTCGTCGCCGGGTGTTACGGCGGACATGGCGTTACTCGGAGCGAATGCGCCGCCGCGGCCTGCCACTTCTGATCCGGCCACTGTGTAAAAAGCGTCGCCGGACACTATCGGGCGCACGAAACGTTCGACCTGATCAGGTGTGCTCGCCCGCGCGACGAGTTCCGATGCTTCGAGATGCATCTTGTAGCAGAGCGAAGTTGACGCGCAGCGTTTGGCCAGCGCTTCTGTGATCAGAACCGTCGTTAAAAGATCTTCTTGCAGGCCGCCATGCTCGCGGGAAACGCGGAGCCGCCAGAATCCCTCTTTCTTGAGCGCTTCCAGACTATCGGACGGGAAGGTCCCAGTCCGATCAATTTCCGCAGCGCGTGGAGCAAGTTCGCGCTGTGCGATATCAGCCGCGCGCTCAGCCCACTCATGCTGGCCCTTCGTCAAAGGAAAGAACCCGTCCGCCATCTCTAGTATCCTCGCCGTCCCCTTATCAGGGGCGGTTTGTAATTGAGGCTAAATCGCCAGCCGTCAGGATTGCGCTCTGGCGGTGGAATCTTCAAGCGTCCAATGAGCCCAGGCTGAGTTTGATTTGAGGAACGAGCACGAGACGGTAAATGCCGCGATGGTTGATCGAGGCGCAGTTTGTATCCATAGAATTGGGCATTATGAGCAACCATCCACGGGTGCAATATCGAGACGTACCGGGAGCTAGTGAAATCTTAACTCCCGATTTCCTTGCTTTTCTTGCGAGCCTGGACGATGCGATGCGCGATCAGGTCGCGGCCGTGCGATCGGCGCGCGCAGAGCGCTTGCACCAGGCATTGCGAAACCACGTGCCGCCCAGGTCGTTGCCATCGAGCGAGGCCACTAGCGAGCCGTGGCAGGTGCCGGCCATGCCCACGCCACTTTTGCTGCCGGGCATCGAGATTTCAGGACCAGCATCGATCGCGTCGATGATGGTGCAAGCGCTTGATCCAGGTCCCGAAGGCGAGCGTGCAGCAGGCTATCTCGACGACGACGAAGACTCTGGCGGCCACAGTCTCGCGGACACGGTGGCTGCGGCACAAAATCGTAAGGCGGCGGTGGAGGGCACGCTCAGTGCCGAGGATCCGCAGCGAGGGAAGAGCTATCGGGTCGAGCCGGGACCGCTGCCTTTTTTCATGCATCGCGAACGGGGCCTGTACCTCGACGAGCAGCAAGTCACGGTGGATGGACGTCCGATCGCGGCGAGCCTGCTTGGGATCGCGGCGACACTCTTCCATTGCGGGCGCTCGCAAGCCGAGCGTGGCGAGTCGATCAACTTCTATCTGCCCAAGACTGAGTCGGTCGGCGAGGTGCGGTTGTACCGGGCGGTCTTTGATCACGCTCGTGCTCATCTGCCCTATCTAGCGGACGGTTCAATCCGCGCGATACTTCTCGTGGAATCGCTCCCGGCGGCGTTCGAAATGGAGGAGATGCTGTTCGCGCTCGGCCCTTATGCCGCAGGTCTCAACGCCGCACGCTGGGATTTGAAAGCGAGCCTGATTGAGTATGCAATGACTAATCCGGCAGGGGTATGGCCTGATCGCTTTGACGTCGATATCAAGACGACGCCGTTCCTCGCAAATCTGTTCCGCCGGCTCGTTGCGATTTGCCTCCGCCATGGGGCAGTGCCGATCGGCGGTATGGCGACAGCATTGCCGAGCCGCGACGAAGCTGTGAATCAGCAGGCTGCCAGAGCAATACAAGCCGACAAGGAATGGGAAGCGCGCCAAGGGTTCCGGCGCGGCTGGGTTGCGCATATCCATCATATGGCGGCGGCAGCGCGACCGTTCGTCGAGTTGGAGAAAAGCGGATGGAGGCCTAGCCCAGAGATGGCTGATCCGGCCAACTATCCATTACGGATTGAAACTCCGACCGGCTCGATCACCGAACTGGGCACACGGCGCAATTTGCGAACCTTACTGGAATACCTCGAAGGATGGTTGCGTGGACGTGGCGCGAAGGGAATCGATTCGATGGCGGGACGGCCAGGGACTCGACCGGCGCTGATGGAGGATTTAGCCACCGCGCGGATTTCGGTGGCACAAACTGCTCAACGCCTGCTCCACGAAAGTCTTTGCGAGGACAGCGGGCGGCGCCATTCGCCCATTATGGTCAAGGAGATCCTCGCCACGGAATGCGACGATATAATCGCGCGGCTCGGCGATCTCAGTGAGCCAGAACTTCGTAGGCGTTATCAATACTCATTGGGTATCGCGCTGCGCTGGATTCGCAACTATACAGAACTAGATTTCCGCAGTCTGGGTTCGTATACACGCGACGAATTGGCGACCATCGGGCGTGGTCCCGACGCGTTATGATGCACCCGGAGCGAAGTTTGAATTAGAGCTGTGCCTGAGGCGGGGTGTTGGCGACGTTAGTTCCAGCCGGTTCGGGATAACATCCAGCAAGACGAGCGCGCTGGCGAACTAGAGCGAGAACCGCATCGCAATTCGGAGTGGGTACGCCGACGAGACGGGCCAGTTCGACAGCCGCGCCGAGCAGCGCGTCGATTTCCATCGGACGTCCGCGTTCCAAATCCTGCAACATCGAAGTCTTGTGCGCCCCGACTTCGCCGCCACCGTCGATGCGGCGGTCGACATCGATGAGGAACCGCACGCCGAGCTTTTCGGCTGCTGCTTGTGCTTCAAGCATCATGGCGCGGCATAAGACGCGCGTTCCGGGATCGTCTGCGATCACGTCGAGCGTGGCACAGGTCAGGGCCGAGATCGGGTTGAAAGAAAGATTACCCCAGAGCTTGAGCCAAATGTCGTCACGGATGCGCGGGCGAATCGGCGCCTTGAGTCCTGCCGCCATCATCAGTTGGGCGAGCGCGGCACAACGCTCACTCTTGGCACCGTCAGGCTCGCCGATCGGAAAACGATCGCCGTAAGTATGCTGGATCACTCCCGGCTCGATGACTTCGGCGGCGGGATAGACAACGCAGCCTATCGCACGCTGCGGATTCAGCCGCTCATAGATTGAGCCGTCAGGGTCGACGCTTCTGACGCGCGTGCCATCGAAAGGACCGCCGACCTTGTAGAAATACCACCAGGGAATGCCGTTGATAGCGCTGACAATTGAGGTTTCCGGTGTCAGCAACTTCACGATCGAGCCAACGGCGGGCGGGAGAGAATGCGCCTTGAGCGTTAGGATGACGTAATCCTGCGGCCCGGCCTCGGCGGGATCGGAGGTGCATTGCGGATTGACGATGAAATCTTCCTTTGCGGAAATCAGCCGGAGACCGTTGCGGCGCATCGCTTCGAGATGTGGACCACGCGCGATGACGCTGACCTCTGCTCCAGCTCGCGCCAAGCGAGCGGCGAGAAACCCGCCGATTGCACCAGCGCCAAAGACGCAGATTTTCATCGCTAGGTTCTGATGACGAGGCCGAGTTTTTCAGCCAGCCCGATGCGCTGAAGCTTGCCGGTCGCGCCCTTGGGAATCTCGCCGAGAATGACGATGCGGCGCGGCACTTTGAAGGCGGCAAGGCGAGTGGAGCAGAAATCGCGCAGATCGCGTTCCACCGCATTCATACCTTCGCGCAGTACTACTGCTGCGGCGACTTCTTCACCGAGCTTGCCGTGCGGCATCGCGAAGGTCACGGCCTGAGCGACGGCTGGATGGTCCATCAGCACGTCATCGACCTCAAGCGGTGAGACCTTCTCACCACCGCGATTGATCAACTCCTTGAGCCGGCCGGTCAGACGCAGGTAGCCTTCGTTATCGATGACGCCCTGGTCACCGGTGCGGAACCATCCATTGGTGAAGGCGGCGGCATTGGCGGTGGGATTGGCCTCGTAACCCGGCGTAACATTGGGGCCACGTATGACCACTTCGCCGACTTCGCCCGAAGCGAGCAGTGCGCCATCAACGTCCATGATGGCGATCTCGGGGCCACCGGCGAGGCCTACTGACCCCGCCTTGCGTGCACGCGGCGGAAGCGGATTGACGGCCATCTGATGCGCAGCCTCAGTCATCCCGTAGGCCTCGATCACCGGACAGTGGAAGGTCTCTTCGAGCGCCCGCATCACCTGCGGCGGAAGCGACGCCGAGGACGAGCGGATAAAGCGTAATCGGGTGCGCGCAATGATCTCGCGCTGGCGCCCGGCACGATCGAGGATCGCTTGGTGCATCGTCGGGACGGCAGTCCACCAACTCGGCTTTATTTCGTCGAGCCAGCCGAAGAATTTGAAAGCATCGAAGCCGGGGGTGCAGCATACGGTCGCGCCTGCGGCGAGCGAGGAGAGAACCGCCGCGATCAGCCCATGAATATGGAATAGCGGCATGATGTTAAGTGAAACATCGCTCGGCGTCAGGGCGAGCGAGTCGACGATATGGCGCGCGGAGGCGGTGACGTTACGCTGCGTCAGAGGGACTATCTTGGGACGCGAGGTGGTGCCCGAAGTGTGGAGGACGAGAGCGATATCATCGGGTTCGGCACTGTCAGCTACAGCCGGAATCACGGTCGCTGGAGCGAGGGGCTTGAGAACGAAGCTGCCCGCGCCGGCGGAGCGTTGCGGGAACAATTCGATAATCGGTATGCCGAGGCGGCTCCCAACCTCGCGGGCAGGAGTTTTGGCATCTGCCTCGACGATGAGGGCTTGCGCTTTCAGGTCCGTTAGATAGAACTCGAACTCGTTCTGTTTGTATGCCGGATTGAGCGGTGCGGCGGTGGCCGCAGCGCTGATCGCTACAAAAGCGGCTGCCATCTCCGGGCCATTCGGCAGCACTATCGCCACTCGGCCGTTACGTCCGATACCGAGCCGCTTGAGTTCGACGGCGACGCTCGCAACGAGTTGGCGCAACCCCCGATAGGTCAGTGGGAGCGATTGCGGCGCTATGATCGCTGGCGCTATGTCGCTGCCTTGTGTGATCAGTTCGGCGATAGTGGAATAGCTGCCCATCAGACCGATGATACTTAGGTGCCAAAGCAAAACACCAGAGTACCGCCGACGCCATAGCTACGTGACCGATGGACTAAACATCAACGAATCAAGATGACTCAGTGGCGGGGATTCGCGGCAAATCGAGATCGGCCGACGGTTGGCGAGGGCAACGTGGCTTGAGCGGTCTGGCGCGATCAGGTTCTACGGCGACGAAATCACCTGGACGGTGCCGTATCAGGTAAAAGCCTGATTGAGGCTTCGGCGTTAGTCCACGGCTGGCCACCTGCAATCGAGGTCGGCGGAGCAGAATTATCAGCAGAGGTAAGATCAAGAGTGAGAGGGTCGACGGAAGCTGCTTCGCAACCGTCGCCGAGCCAAACCTGGCCGACAAAGGAATCCATCGCCGTGGCCCCCGCGATAGCCAGAAGCCCGGTACTACCCTTGCGACGATTACGTTTGGAACGGAACCAATTCCATCGGCACCAACTTGGAAAATAAGCAATCATCATCGATGGATTAATCATGGCATTCGCCCCCGAAGTTATACGATCCAACTGTTCGCATTATCCTGTCTTGGACTTAAGCAAGAGCAGTACCTCACAAAAAAGTGAGTATTTTCGGGTATATACACATAAGTCTGAAGCCGAACTGCCAAGTTTACTTGGCACTCCATCCAACTATCTATCCCTGCATTCTTACGACTTCCTTATTCTAATCAGTGTGTCAGTCTCCGTTGAACGTCGACCTGGTTTACGAGTACAATGAACGACCGTTCAATGCCCTCGAATGGAGCCGCCTTGCATGTCCAATCGTATCGGTAGCCAAGCCCTAGTGATCGGCGGGAGTATCGCCGGACTAGCCACCGCCCGCGTCCTCTCGGATTTGTTCGATCACGTGACTGTGCTCGAACGGGATGCGATAGAGCCACGACCGGCGGCGCGCAAATCGATCCCGCAGGGTAATCATCTGCATGTACTGATGCTCGGCGGACAGCGCGTGCTGAGTTCGCTCTATCCGGGTTTCACCAGCCGCCTCGAGGGTCTTGGCTCGGTGCGCTGCCGCTTTGCAAAGGACCTCGCCTTTTATACGCCTACCCGCAAAACCTATTCGCTCACCGGAAGTGTCACGGAACCGCGCGACCTCGGGATCGACGTCTATAGCCAGAGCCGCGAATTACTCGAACATGCGGTGCGCCAGGCGACGCTCGAAATTCCAAATATCAATTTTGAGAGCGGCGTGACGGCACAGGGGCTGATCTACGACGGAAGCCGGGTGCGCGGCGTGCGCTATGACGGTCCTGACGGCTCGCGCACGTTAGAAACCGATCTGGTAGTCGATAACGGCGGACGCGGCTCTCGCGCGCCCAAGTGGCTGGCTGAACTTGGCTTCGAGCAACCCGATGAGACCACGATCGGGGTTGATTTTGCCTACGCAAGCGCCAGGTTTCGGATCCCGGCGAGCTATCGTGAGCCCGAGCGCGTGATGCTGTTCGGTGGACCGCCGCCGAACTACCCCAGTGGCGGCGGAATCTCGGCTATCGAAAATGACATGTGGCAGGTGAGCCTGGCAGGGCGGTTCGGCAAGTATCCGCCGGCTGAGCGCGATGGTTTCTTCGCCTTTATTCGGGAGCTGCCGACGCCGCAGATGTACGGGCTGATAAAGGACGCGGAGCAGGTGACCGACTTCTATCAACATCGATTTCCGACCAGCGTTCAGCGGCATTACGAACGGTTGTCGGCGTTCCCGGAAGGGTTCGTGGTCTTAGGCGACGCCATTTGCAGCTTCAATCCAGTATATGGGCAGGGAATGAGTTCGG
This sequence comes from Binataceae bacterium (SeqCode), assembly GCA_035524095.1. Classification (GTDB taxonomy): domain Bacteria; phylum Desulfobacterota; class Binatia; order Binatales; family Binataceae; genus DATJUF01. The sequence goes on from DATKPK010000259.1 coordinate 7,401, forward strand.
CGATGCTGCAGGTACAGGCGTTACAGAATCTTTTGAACGAGCGAATCGCGAAGGGTGACGGCTCCCCGCTCGCCAAACTTGCAACGTCATTTTTTCCGCGCGCCGCTGACGTGATCGCTACGCCGTGGATCCTCGCGTCGGCGTTTGATTTCGCCTATCCGCAGACCAAAGGCGAGCGTCCACCAAATCTGGGCGAGGGGGCGGCCTATTTTGCTGCGCTGGATGGACTTAGTGTCGAGGATCCAGAAGTCCATCGGACGTTAATCGAAGTGTTTCAGCTCGCACGTCCGTTACTGTCGCTGTGGCAGGAGCCATTGTTCAGCCGGGTCAATGCGCGGCTGCAACGCAAGGCGCAGTGAAATGCACTCCTGACGCTACGATGATGGCCGCTGAAATCTTCTCATCTGGATTTGAGAAATGAAGTTGGCTTAGTTGTTCGCGACTGTTTGAGAGCGTTCGCCAGTGAATACGAATGTATACTTATTATGGTTTGTCCAAGAACGGGGGCAAAGGCCAGATATCGAACTGTTGATTGGCGTCTATGCTACGGAGTCTGACGCGCGAGCGGCTAAAGTGCGCCTTTGCGATAAGCCAGGTTTTGTCGATTATACAGCGGGCTTTCAGATAGAGGCTTACGAATTGGGTCAAGATCATTAGACGAAAGGCTTCGTGGAGGATTGAGAAATCTGAACTGATTCGCATGCGGCGGCAGCGGTTCGAATGTGGACAGTCGGTTCGTTGCGGTTAGTTAAGTCCAATTTCAGGGCCATTCAACATAAGTGCAGGCGAACACAGACGATTAACGAGCGATCACGGTTCCAGGAGCAGATTCGGCGCTATCGCCACAGGCAGCAGTACGCTTATCTGGTAATGGCAGTATAGGCGAGGAGATCGAGCGCGGGACGATTCGCCAAGATGGCCGGCCATACGAACTTCGATGCTAGGTGTTCTGGCTTGCGGTCGAACGCTTACTAATTGTTGAACGGCCGGTAATCGCCGCTCGCCGCCGAGCGGGCCGGTGCTTCTCGGCGAGATCAGGTTCAATTTTCTGGACTACTTCATCCTGTGAAAGAAAGCTCGTCTCGCGTTCAGCGATCCATTGTTCGACTGACTCCTGGTTGAACCGCCAGTCGCTGCCCATTTTGAAAGCTGGGATTTTGTGCTTCTTGAGCAGCCGGTAAACCGTCGAAGGAGAGACCTTGAGGAATGCGGCTAGTTCTTCCAAGGTCATCACGTTATTCATTTAATTCTGCTCTTACTCATGGTAGGTCATTTTTATCACGCGATTGTCTCTACTTCAATCTTATGGTCCGCTTATTTCTCTTATAATCTCTTTTACCGGTAGATGTAGCGTTTGGCCTTTTAATAACTCGCAAGCACTGTTGACTGTGGGCAGCATCTTAAATATGCTTAAGCATGTTTAAAGATGCTAACTGACTGTTCACCTGTGAACACTCTCAGTCAGCGAAGGAAATAAGCTGCTTGGACCTTACGGTTAAAGTCACGGATGTTCGCCGACCCTGGATAAACGAGACACCATGGCCGGAGCAAACCGGAGTCTTATTGACTTGCGACCGCTGTCATTCGGACGACGAGATTGTCGTGGCAATCATGGAAATACCGTCGCTGGAGCAGACTTGGGCGCTTTGCGGACCGTGCAAGCAAGAGCTACCGCGAGGCTTCCATCTCGCATAGGGTTTTCGGCCTCGCAGTCGGGATTGCCTACAAAATCGGTCGTGCTTGCGCGTGAGGTTCAAAAGAAACGAATCCAGGTTGTCCAGGGATTTGGAGCACCTCAATGGTTCGTCGACGGCCTGCAACAAGATTGAGCGATGATGCCCCTCTGAGAGCGATCATCGCTGTAGGCCCAATCGATTACGACCACTAGTTGCCCGTC
>DATKPK010000260.1:0-21250 GCA_035524095.1 Binataceae bacterium (SeqCode)
TTGTAAGCGATCGCCCATCGCGGAGAGCGGGAGACCTCGCCAAGCTGATTCTGCAAGGCCCATGAATTTACTTTGGCGACGACACCGTCCGCCTCGTAATCGAGGTCGTGGCGCTGATCGGTCAGCTTGTTCCAATAGTCAAGAACCTGCTCGACATTGCAGCATCGTTGCGAAAGCGGATTGATCTTGAGGCCAAACGACTTGATACCCTGCAAGAAATCCCACTGACTATCGAAATGGGTACCGTCAAATTCACCGGGGGAATGACAGAAGATATCGAGTGGGCGCCCAGCGGTGATGCGCGAGTCGAGTTGACGCAGCGAACCCGCGGCGGCATTGCGGGGATTGGCAAACGGCGGTTCGCCATTGCGGACGCGTTCGGCGTTCAAGCGATCAAAAGCCTTGCGCGGGAAGATTACTTCGCCACGGACTTCGAGCAGGCGCGGAATTGGATGATGCGGCGGCTTGATGAGGGTGAGCGGGATACTCTTGATAGTGCGAATATTGACGGTAACGTCCTCGCCGTTAACACCGTCGCCACGCGTGGAGGCATTAGTCAGTCGCCCGTCCTCATATACTAATTCGACCGCCAAGCCGTCGAGTTTGACCTCGGCGACATACTCAATATCGGCATCAGACTTGAGGAAGCGTTTGATGCGGCGATCGAACTCGGTCATTTCTTCGGCGTCCATGGCATTGGCGAGGGAGAGCATCATGCGGCGATGGACGACCGTGGCAAATTTACTGCTGGGGGCAGCGCCGACCCGCTGCGTGGGCGAGTCTGGCGAGAGCAATTCAAGATGAGCGGCTTCGAGCGACTCGAGGCGGCGCATCAGGCGATCGTATTCGGCGTCGGTGAGTTCGGGGGCGTCGAGGACGTAGTAGCTATAATTATGGCGATTGATTTCGTCGCGCAGATGCTGGATTTCCGCGCGGGGGTCCTCAGTCCGAGCAGCCATTAGAGGATAGCTAACCGTTAGTTGCGGGAGTAGCCCATCGCGTCGAGGAAGTCGTCGAGGGTTGGAAAGCGCATATACATATTGTGACGCTTTTGATCGGCGATGGTAGTGCGCGATTCGGACGAATAGGCATGGCCCGGATAAACTACAGTGGAGTCGTCCAGATTACGCAGGGTGTGATTAAGGCTGTGGTACATGGCGGCGGGGTCGGAGCCAGGAAGATCAACGCGTCCACAGGAATTGACAAATAGCGTATCGCCGGAAATCAGATTGCCTTCAACCAAGAAACATTGCGAGCCGGGAGTATGGCCGGGAGTGTGAAGGAATTTGACGGGGATGTCGCCGACATTAATTATTTCACCGGCCTCGACCTTGACCAGATCGGAATCACTGAGACCGGTCACGCGCCGGGTGCCTTCGGCCTCGTCCTTGTTGATATAAACCTTGACGGGGAGGCGGCTGACGATTTCGACCGCACCCTGAATGTTTTGACCCATCATCGAACCGCCGAGATGGTCAGGGTGGTAGTGAGTAATCAGAAGCTTATCGATCGTGTAGCCTTCCTGTTCGGCGAAGGCGATGATTTTGTCGACATCCCATGCGGGATCAACGATGGCAGCCTTGCGCGTGAGCTTATCGCCGATGAAGTAGACGAAGTTGGCCATCGGCCCGATTTGAGCTTGGCAAAGGTAGAGACGATCGGTGTCATCGGCCATTGGTACGGCACTCCAGTAAATCAATCAGCAACTTAATAGGTAACACTCCGCAAGTCACGAAATAATGTAAGCACGAGAGAGAGTCGGCGCCAAAGCCAAGCACGGCTGAGATGAGCGCGTGCCTGACAGCCGACCATCGTCACTTGGCGGGCTTAGCGGTCTTGCCAGCGGCGGCGAGTTTTTTCGGACGGGGCTTGTCGGCCATCCGGAGCCCGCGATCCCAGAGAAATTCAGGCTCGTCGGCGCGTTTCGCGATCCATCGGGATTGCACGAACAGATGGTCGCTCAGGCGATTCAAGTATTTCAGAAGACCGTCGCTCACTTCTTCTTCGCGCTTGAGCGCCCAGGCTACGCGCTCGGCCCGACGGCATACGGTGCGTGCTTGATGGAGGAAGGCATTGAGGACGCCGCCACCCGGCAGCGTAAAAGAGTTGAGCGGCTGGAGATCCTCCTGCATGTGATCGATCTCGTGCTCGAGCTGCTCGATTTCAGGCGCGCCCATGCGATGCATCCCTTCGTATTCGCCGCCGGGGGGAGTGGCGAGCTCAGAACCGGCGTCGAAAAGTTCGTTCTGCACGCGGCGAAGCATCTCGGAGAACCATTCGTAATCGGCGCCGAGACGATCGCGATAAGCGGGGGCGTAGGTACGGATGATACCGATGATGGAATTGAGCTCGTCCGTGGTGCCGTAGGCCTCGAGGCGGAGACTGTCCTTGGGGACGCGAGCGCCGCCGACCAGGCCGGTGAGGCCTTTGTCGCCACTGCGGGTGTAGATGCGGGTGAGCCGGATAGCCATCAGAGGCCAGCCTTGGCGCGGAGGGTCTGATAGGCCGCGTCGCCGAGCTCGGTGGAGATGGGCAAGCCAGCGTCGCGCCATCCGGGGGTGATAACTGAGCCGGAGGCGTCGCGAGCGCCACCGAAGCCGCCGCGGACGTTGGTGAGATTCTTATAGCCGGCTTCTTCGAGGATTTCGCAGGCGCGTTGCGAGCGTCCACCGGCCATACAGCCAACGATGAGAGGCGTGTCCTTAGGGATTACTTTTTCGACGACCTCGGCGAAGTCGGCGTTGGGCTGCATCTGGCCGGGGCCCTTGATGAAGACGACCGGGACGTTGAGGGCGCCGGTGGGATGACCCTGGGCGAATTCGGGTTCGGTACGGACGTCGAGATAGATCGCGCCAGGGGTGGACTGGAGGGATTCGTAAGCCTGGGGCGGTTCGAGTTGTTTAATCGACATGGGGAGAATCCTTAAGTGAAATGAATCGCTGTCTGAAGTGAGCCCGGAGTAATGACTATTTTCGCGTCCAAGATGACGCAATGGTTTAGCGGTATCCAGCTAGTTACCAGGATTGCCGAAGCGTTCGTAGTGGACGTTTTCGCGGGAAGCCTTGAGCGGTCGCGCCTGTGGCAGATTGCTTGGGTCGGGATAGCCGAAGGGCAGAACCGTGAAGACGTCCCAGCCATCGGGGACGGCAAGCATCTGCTTGATCAGCGCGCCATCGAAATTGCCGACCCAGCAAGTGCCAAGGCCGAGGCCCCAGGCGGCAGTCGCCATATTTTGGACGGCTTGGCCGCAGTCGATATCGGCCCAGCGGGTATTGGCGACATCTTTAAGGATGACAACCGCCGAAGGGGCGTCGGCGACAAATTTTCCGGTGCTGCAGCTTGCGCCGATTTGGCGCAGAGTATCGCGATTCTGAATCACGATGAATTGCCAGGGTTGCTTGTTGCGTGCGCTCATGGCATGGCGACCGGCACTGACGATTTGACGGAGCTTTTCAGGCTCAACGGCTTGGGCGGCGAAATTGCGCTGTACTTTGCGGCTCTTGATCGCTTCCAAAACGTCCAATGGAGATTCTCCTGAATCGAACTAAACGGCGCAGCGGATTATTCGGCCGGAGACTGACTGAGTCATCGCGTGATGAGGCGATTATCAACTGCGGCGGGTGACGACGAACTCCTCCTGGAATTTGGCGGCGCGGTCCTGTGCGGATTGCATCCGCTGCGTGCGGAGAAAGAAGCCGACCAGCTCGTCGTAGCCGACCTGGCCGGCGGGGCTGGCGACATCGACGAGTTCTTCGATCAGAGAAGGAAATTTTTCGCCCGGGATATAGTAATTGGCCCAGCCGAAGTTGCAGTAACGATGCAGAATTTTGGCGATGGTCTTTTCAAGGGATTCGCGTTTGTTCGCGATAGGTTCTTCGTTGCGTGCCAACTCGAGATCCTCCGGCTGACTACTTGTGGCGCTGACGCGGAAATCGTCAAGCGGAAGGTTAGCGCAAAACCGTCGTCATCTACCAGAAGCGGCCAAACCCAGTATAACCCGCGCGCGGCGCATTTGCGCTACAGGGAAATCGGCCCGAATCCGTCAAAACAGTTCTGGATTTTCAGCCGCGGAAAGAGCCGACGATACCATAGAAAGGCAGGCTGACAGTCTGCTGATTAGGGTCATCTGTGTGGATGGCGAGCCGGCCGCGAATCGCACCGTCGGGAGTATCGGGCGCGAGTTGCAGCGTAATCTTGTATTCCTTGCCCGGCGTAATCGGCTCGACGGCAGCGCTGACATTATTGCTGCTACTGGAAACGCCAGTGACGTTGATCGTGCGATCGCCATCGTTGACGAGACGAACCACGCGCTGAGTAGCCTGATGACGGCCCACGATGCCGAACGAAACCTGAGGCGGGTTCATCGTGATGTCGCCCTGGACGACGCCAAAGACCGTGATATCGAGCGGTGCGCGGCTGGTCTTGAGCTTGACCGTGTCGTCGAAGGGGCCCGCGGGCATCGATTTGAGCAATGTGACATTGATGGCGGCGCCGGGTTTGCCGTCGGGGCGTGGAACTGAGGTCACGCTGATATCAGGGTTAGCATTGCTGATACTGGTGATTTTGAGCGGCTTGCCGTTGACGAGGTCAGTGATGACGACCTGGCGAGTTGGCTCGGTGCCGTGCTTGACGTTGCCGAAGGCGACTTCAGAGGGGTTCGCGGCGACCTGAACCTTGACGTCGCCCTTGATGGTCAGTTCGGCTTGCGGGTCTTTGGGATCATTGCTGAGGACGGTAATCGTACGGGTGGCGGGTCCTTTTTCGAAGCGGGTATCGAAGGTGACCTTGACCTCGGAGTCTTCGCCGGGGGCGAGAGTAGACTTGGTTGGTTTGGCGGCGGTGCATCCGCAGGATGTGTTTACTCCAGCGATGATCAGAGTGCCGGTGCCGGCATTGCGGATCTTGAAGGTGTGAATGACGGGGACGCCGTTAGTGACACTACCGAAATTGTAGCTCGGATCGATGAGCTGGATTTTCGGTTGGCCACCGGTTGTCGAGGTGGCGGAGCCGGTAAGATCCTGTAGGCCGGTGCCGGCGGGGGCGCCACCGGCTGAGGTGCCGGAGGCGGGCGCGCCGAGGTCGATGCCGGAGGAGGACTGCGCCGAAGCGGCGCGTGGCAATACAGCAAAAGCAATAAACGTCAGAAGAAGCGGGCTGAGGCGAAAGCAGTGCCTCAAGCTGGAGAACCGGTTGACTGTAGAGATGGTCATTGCAGCAATCTCGGAAACCTTAAGAAGCCTTGGCGGTGCGGGTTTCGACGATCTCGCGGCGTGGTTTGACGGTCTCATAGCGGCTCAGGAAATCGGTGGCGAAGTGGCCGGAGCGGAAATCGGGATCGTCGAGAATGCGCAAGTGAAGAGGGATGTTGGTCTTGATACCGTCGATGAGATATTCGCGCAGGGCGGCGGTAGCGCGGCTCAACACGAGGTCACGCGTATCGGCGTGAGCGATGAGTTTGGCGATCAGTGGATCGTAATGGACGGGCACGCGATAACCATCGTAGAGAGCGGTCTCGACGCGGACGCCAAGTCCGCCGGGAGCATGATGGCTGCGGACGACGCCCGGTGATGGCAGATGCGAATCGGGATCTTCGGCGTAGACGCGGCATTCGATGGCAGCACCGTTGATTTCGATCTGGCGCTGCTTGTAGGGCAGCGGTTCGCCGGCCGCGATGCGGATGCTTTCCTTGACCAAGTCGGTACCGGTGACCATCTCGGTAACGCCATGCTCGACCTGGATGCGAGTGTTCATCTCGATGAAATAGAACTCACCATCGTCAGCGAGGAGAAATTCGACGGTGCCGACATTGGAATAGCCGACGACTTTGGCGGCGCGGACGGCCGCTTTGCCCATCTTGTCGCGCAGACGCTTGGTCATTATTGGGCAGGGCGATTCCTCGAGGACCTTTTGGTGGCGCCGCTGAATCGAACAGTCGCGTTCGCCAAGGTGGATAGCGTTGCGGCTGTTATCGGCGAGAATCTGAAATTCGACGTGGCGAGCGCGCTCGAGATATTTCTCGAGATACATCGTGCGCGAACCGAAGGCGGCTTCGCTTTCGGCACGGGCGAGCGGAAAGAGGCGCGAGAGTTCGGCTTCGTCTCGTACCACACGCATCCCCTTGCCGCCGCCACCGGCGGCAGCCTTGATCAACACGGGAAAGCCTAGGCGCTTGGCGTCGACGACAGCGTCGCGGAGTTCGGTGATGCCGATGCCTTCACTGCCTGGCAGGACGGGGACACCGGCGCGCTTCATGATGCGGCGGGCGCGAGGCTTATCGCCCATCAGGCGGATGTGGCGGGCGCGCGGGCCGACGAAATTGATGCCGGAGCGTTTGCAGGCCTCGGCGAAGTCGCCATTTTCGGAGAGGAAGCCGTAGCCGGGATGGACAGCATCGGCGCCGTAGGTCATCGCGGCGCTGACAATCGAAGGAATATTGAGGTAGCTATCCTCTGCGGCGGCTGGCCCGATGCATACAGACTCGTCGGCCATGCGGATGTGCAACGAATCCTTGTCGGCGGTGGAATAGATCGCGATGGTTTGGATGCCGAGCTCGCGACAGGCGCGGATGATACGGATGGCAATCGTGCCACGATTGGCTACGAGTAGCTTTTTGAACATTTAAGGCAACTCCCCCCGAGTTACCGCGCGACGGCAGCATGTGAGAGCCGCGGTGCGGCTTAGGCTCGCCGGAGCTGTGAAGAATTGATCGTGAGTCGCGCGCAGTGATGGCACCGTCATTGATCGAAGCATTGTAGCGGTTATCGAGGCCTGCGCTAAGCGGTCCCAGTTAAGCGGATTCAGGAACAATGTGAGTTGCCGCCGAAGAACGCGGTTTCCCGTCAAGCGGTTTCGAGGATAAGTAGCGGCTGGCCGTACTCGACCGGCTGAGCGTTTTCGCAAAGGATGCGGACAACGCGTCCGCTGACCTCAGCCTCGATCTCGTTCATCATCTTCATCGCCTCGATGATACATAGCGCCTGCCCCTTGCGGACGTGGTCGCCCTCCTCGGTGAAGGGTTCGGCGTCGGGAGAGGCGGCGCGATAGAATGTACCGACCATCGGGCTGGTGACAAGCTTCTGGTTGTCGGCGAGGGCGGGCGGCGCGGAATTGGACCTGCCGGAGGCATGATCTTCGGAGGCGGCGGGCGGCGGCGCTTCGCGCTTTGGTAGCGGGGTTCGTGATTTACCCGGAGGAGCGGGCGGCGGAGCCGATTCGTGATGGGCAGCAGGTACCAAATCGCCGCGTACGAGGCGGATTTTGCCCTTTTTATCCTCGATGGCGAGTTCGAGGAGGCCGTACTCCTTCATAAGTTCAAGTAGAGCTTTAATTTCGCGTGGTTCCATCCAGCTATTCCAAGATAGTCAGGCCAGACGACAGGACTGGCGATAGATAATGATATGCCGCGAGGCGCGAGGCCGGAAAGGCATCGTCGCGTCCGTCAACCATTGGCGCGGGCGGGAGCGGCCGCGATGAGATTTTTCGCCGCGCGGAGCGCAATCATATAACTGTCAGCACCGAAGCCCATGATACGGCCAACCGCGATATCGGCGATCGTCGAATGATGGCGGAACGGCTCGCGCTTATAGACGTTTGACAGGTGCACTTCGATGCAGGGGACGCCGATCCCGAGGATGGCGTCGCGAATTGCGACGCTGGTGTGGGTGTAGGCGGCCGGGTTGATGATCAGAGCGTCGGTCGAGCGACGCGCCGCCTGAATGCGATCAACGAGCACGCCTTCGCTGTTGGACTGGAAGGTTTCGAGGTCGAGGCCGAGTTCGGCGGCAAGGTCGAGCAGATCGCGGTCAATGTCGGCTAGGGTGGTGCGTCCGTATACGTCGGGTTCGCGGTCACCGAGGAGATTGAGATTCGGCCCGTGAATCACGAGGACTTTAGGGCGGTGCGGGATCGGACGTGATTTACGTTGCGCTATCATGGTTAGGCGTCCGCGCGCTGGGTGGTGGGTGCGGCCATGGGGCATTCAATCCTAGGGGATGAGCAGTTTCAAGCCGAAGGCTTTAACGGGAATATTGAGGAGAGTTGAGTTCATTAGAAGCGGCCTAATCCATTCGATGTGCTGTCGTTCCCGCGTTCGGTAGGGCCGACCAAGCGACACCCAGGTTAACAGCCCTTCCGGCCGACGCGCGCATGAAAGGCTCTCGGCAGAAAGAGAGGGATTCTTCATGCGGCTGCCGACACGCGTGAGAATGAGGGACGCAGTCTGAGCATAAATTCTCAAGCCTTTATCTCTAAAAGAAACGGCTAATCCTAGAAGAAACAGACGTTTTCGATGCGGTAATCAGTTTCAATTTGAGCCACCTTCAATAATTGAGTTAAGAGTTGGCAAATCTGGGAGGAAAGTTGCAGAATCCGGTGAGGATGCGGGGATAAAGATCGAGACTCGATTAGGCTTAGGGACAAGGCTCAGGATCGAAAATACTGACGGAGGGATGGCGCTTATGAAGTTCGGACTGCTTTACGAAATGGAGACGCCACGGCCGTGGCATGCGCTCAGCGAATATAACATCTACTGGGAAGCGCTCGCGCAGATAGAGTACGCGGACCGGATCGGAATCGATTATGTGTGGGAAGTCGAGCATCACTTCCTCGAAGAGTATTCGCATAGCTCGGCGCCCGAGGTCTTTTACGGTGCTGTCAGCCAGCGGACCAAGAATATCCGAATAGCGCATGGCGTGCGGCTGACGCCGTTCAACTTCAACCATCCGATACAGATCGCGGAAGAGTGCGCGGTGCTCGATATCCTGAGCAACGGGCGCGCGGAACTCGGCACCGGGCGCTCGACCACGTCGCAGGAGCTCGATGGCTTCGGGGTGGATTATGATCGCACACGCGAAGAGATGCGTGAGGCGCAGGAGATAATCGTCAAGGCGTGGACGGAAGAGTATCTCGAATACAATGGGAAGCTGTTGAAGATCCCGCCTCGTCGCGTGGTGCCGAAGCCGATCCAGAAACCCCATCCGCCGATGTGGATGGCATGTGTGGCGCCGGATAGTTACCAGATGGCGGGTGACCGCGGGCTCGGCGTGTTGAGCTTCAGCCTGAACTGGGAAGGCGCACAAAAATCGATGGAGGCTTACAAGAGCGCCTTCGAGAAGCGGACGGATCAGATTCCGAAGGTGCCGAATCAGCAGTTCGCGGGAATGGTCATCTGCCATGTTGCGGAGAACAAGGAAGACGAGGCTATTGGAATCGACGGCGCGCGGTGGTTCATGCACAACGTCGCGAAACTGTTCGAGCCGCTGATGACGAAGAATAAGCTTTATTCCTACGAGTATCTGCGGAATCTGTTCAACATGAATCTCGACCCGGGCGATGCTACCGATGCACAACTCAAGGAGCATCCGATGGTGGTTGTGGGTAATCCCGATGAGGTGATCCGCAAGCTCGACGTACTCAATCGCGCCGGGCAAGACCAGGCAATCTGCTTCAAGCAGGCGGGACGAATACCGCATCGAAATATCATGAATTCGCTACGGCTAATGGCGAAGCATGTGCTGCCGTACTTCAACCCTCATCGGCGGATCGCGCTCGAAGAGCCGTCGCTGGCGGCGGCGGGCCGTTAGTCGAATGTCCTAGCGGGAGGGGACGCACTCCCCTCCCCTTGCCATAACATCTGTATAGAGAGCGGGCGGGCGCCAGACCGCTGCCGTAAGGTTCTGCGATGAGCAAGGAACGATTCGTCGTCTCGGTTTCGGATGAGACTCTGAAGGATCTGCGTGAGCGGCTGGGCCGTACGCGATGGGCGCCGGACTTCGCCAATACAAACTGGGAATACGGGACCAAATACGAAGCTTTGCGCGAGTTGGTGGAATATTGGCGCGAACGATACGACTGGCGCACGCATGAGCGGGCGATCAATTCGTTTGCGAATTATAAGACCGAGATTGACGGGATTCCGATTCATTTTATCCAAGAGCCGGGAAAGGGGCCAAAGCCGATTCCGCTGATTCTGAGCCATGGGTGGCCGTGGACGTTCTGGGACTTCAATAAAGTGATTCGGCCGCTGAGCGATCCGGCGGCATTCGGAGGCGATCCGGCAGACGCGTTCGACGTTATCGTACCGTCGCTACCAGGATACGGCTTCTCGACACCGCTGACGAAGACGGGAATCAATTATTGGCGAACGGCAGACTTGTGGGTGAAGTTGATGCGCGACGTCCTCGGGTACGACAAGTTCGCGGCGCAGGGCGGAGATTGGGGCGCAGCAATAACGTCGCAACTGGGGCATAAGTACGGGCAGCATTTGATTGGGGTGCATATCAATTTGATGATCCCGTTGGGCTTTTTCAGCGGCGACGGGCCGAAGCCGGAAGATTTTGGGCCGGGCGAAGAGAGCTGGCTCGCGCGCAATCAGAATTTTTTTGCGAACGAGAGCGGTTACAGCCAGTTGCAGATGACGAAGCCGCAGACGCTAGCGTTCGCGTTGAATGATTCGCCAGCGGGATTATGCTCGTGGATTCTGGAAAAGCGGCGGACCTGGAGCGATTGCGGTGGCGAGGTCGAGCGACGTTTTAGCAAAGACGACCTGTGCACGACGATGACGATCTATTGGATCACGCAGAGCTTCGGCACGTCGGCGCGATATTACTACGAAGCGGCACATCATCACTGGCAGGCGTCGCACAATCGCACGCCGGTGGTCGAAGCGCCGACGGGGATCGCGGTGTTCCAGAAGGAAGTGATCCTGATGCCGCGCAAATGGGCGGAACGCTACTACAATTTGAAGCGGTGGACGGTGATGCCGTCGGGGGGCCATTTTGCGCCGATGGAAGAGCCTGAGCGACTGGTCGAGGATGTGAGGGCGTTCTTCCGGCCGCTGCGGGGATAGCAGATCGAAATAAGAGGCGCGGTTAGTCGTCGTCGTTAATGGGAGGATTGCCGGACTGATGGCCGTCTTCAGCGATGTTTTGGCGGAGGGCGTGCTGATAGATTTCGCGGCGGCTGGCACCGGTCAATTTGGCGATCACGGCGCTGGCCTGCTTGAGGCTTAGGCCGGCTTCGCGCAGAGTTTCCATCGTAACGCTGGAGGCTACGGGCTGAGACGGAGCGGTCGTCGCAGGCGCGCCGGCGACGATCAGGACGATTTCACCGCGCGGTTCGCTTGAGGCAACACGCGCCAGCAGTTGGGCGAGCGTACCGCGCAAAGTTTCCTCAAAAGTCTTGGTGATTTCGCGAACGATCGCGGCGGGGCGGTCAGCGCCGAAAACATCGGCCATCGTGACGAGGGTTGGCACCAGACGGCGGGCGGCCTCGTAGAAGACCATCGTGCGCGGCTCTTGCGACAGGGTCTTCAGGTGCTCGAGACGCTGGCTGTGGCGCTGGGGCAGGAAGCCCTCGAAAACGAAGCGATCGGTCGGAAGTCCGGCAATAGATAAGGCGGCGATCGCGGCAGAAGGCCCGGGAATCGCGACGACCCGTATGCCAGCATCAAGGGCGGCGCGCACGAGGCGATAGCCGGGATCCGAAATCGCCGGCGTGCCTGCGTCGGTGACGAGGGCAATCGTGGCACCATTAACGAGGCGTTCGAGCAGTTCGGGGATGCGGCGAAGCTCATTGTGCTCGAAATAGCTGAGAGAAGGTGTGCGGATATTGTAAGCAGTGAGCAGGCGCGCCGTATGTCGAGTGTCCTCGCAGGCGATCAAATCGGCTGCGGCGAGGATGCGCGCGGCGCGCGGTGAGAGGTCCTCAAGGTTACCGATCGGGGTCGCGACGACATAGAGAACGCCCGCACGGAAAACTCTTGAAGAGGACTCCTTACGGGCGTCGTGGTGATGGTCTGGGCGAGGCGGCTCGCCAGGAGCGCTCAAGTGCTCCTCAGGATTTTTTGCCCGGTTCGTCAAAGCGGACCGCATTGAAGCGGCGTGACTGGAATTTCCAATGATCGCCAACCTTGAGGTATTCGTCGTGATAGAAGCCAGTGCCGATCCAGTTCATGTTATCGGCGGCGGTGCGCAATTCAACATAGCATCGGCCACTGGCGTGAGTGGCGTCCTTTAACTCGACGACGTGGTTGTGGATATAAGGACGTGGGCTGAGCGCAGTAAGGCCCTCGCGATAGCTTTTAAGCAGATTCGCGCGGCCAGTGGTGCTGTTTTCGGAGCGGCGGCCAAGCTGGGCGAAGGTGCCGTCCTCGGTGAATAGATCAACCAAGCCCTCGACGTCGCCGCGCCATACGCAGTCACAGTAGCGCAGGGGGAGTTCGCGGATCGCTTCGCGGTCGGCTAGTTCGGTGACAGTCTGTTCGAGGCCTTTAGCCATGGTATTGCTCCTTATGCAGTGCTTCGGGTGATGCGCTGAAGTCAAACGAATGGGCTGGGGACACGCCCTACCCTCCTGATTTCTCACGAGACTTCATCCCTAGCATATCCGGCGGCTATATAAAGGATAATGCCGAACGCGCGTCAGGCGTCCAAGCGAGGTGACAGGCACAATGCCGACGGGTGATGACGAGCAATGGCATGGCGGGGCGTGCGAGATAAAGGGGTAGACTACGATTCATGGGTTTGCGAGTGGGGAAACGGGGAGGCGCCGACGATCGGCATTGGAGAGGAATGCTAGCCAGCGGCGTCTGGGCGGTAATATCTTTTGCGGGATGCGACCCGGTAATCAGCATCGGGGGTACGAACTTTCCGGACTGGTTGATCTGCCTGATTGGCGGCGCAGCACTGGCAGCACTGTTACGGCCACTGCTGCTGGTGCTTCGGCTTGAACGCTACCTGCGACCATTAGTCATTTTTTATAGCAGCTTGATCATTCTATTCGCATTGTCGGCGTGGCTGATATTTTTCAATCGGCACTGATTAATGAGCGCGTCACCGGTGGTCAATGTACAGTTCAGGCGGAATCCGCGCTATCGGCGGGCCGGCATTGCGATTATTGCCGGAATCATCGTGCTCGATGCGCTGCTTGGCTCTTATGTGATGCGCGAATATTTCGCCTATCCGCGGACCGATGACGCCTACGTGCGTGCGAACACGGTGGGAATCGCGCCACAGGCGAGCGGAACGATAATCAATCTGGCGGTACACGACAATGAACATGTCGATCGGGGGCAGTTGCTATTCGCGATTGATCCGCGGCCATATCAGGCGGAACTCGATTTGGAGGAATCCCGCCTCGCCCTGGCTAATCTGGAGATCGATGCACTTGACCATGCGATCGCGTCTGCCAAGGCTCGTGAGACCCAGGCTAAAGCGGACGCAGCATACGATCAGCAGTACTTGAATCGAGTCCAGCCTCTACTCAAAGAGGATTTTGTCACTGCCAATGAAGTAGCCAGTGCTCGCAGCAAGCTGGCGGCGGCCCGCGCGGCGGTCGAAGATGCGAGCAATCAAGTGAAACAGGCGGAGAGCCAACTGGGCCAATACGGTGCGATCAACGCGAGAAGAACGGAAGCACAAGCAGCAGTGTACAAGGCCAAACTCAACGTTGGGTATTGCACGGTGAGCGCGCCATTCGACGGCTTCGTTACCAATTTGAATATCGCAGTTGGACAATATGCGAATGAAGGCAAGGAAGTCATCAGCCTGGTCGATAATCGCGTGTGGTACGTGATGGCGAATTTCCGCGAGACGTTTCTGCCCTATATCGCACCAGGCATGAACGCCGAAGTTTATCTAATTGGCTATCCGCATCGGCGTTTCCATGGCCGCGTGCAGGGGGTGGGATGGGCCTTGTATCAGGCCAATGGGGCGACAATCCAGGGACTTCCCGACGTCGCGCCGACGCTGAACTGGATACGTCTAGCACAGCGCTTTCCGGTCCGGATTACGCTCGACGATCCGGATGGGGAGTTTCCCTTCCGGATGGGGGCAACCGCGGTAGTGACTATCCTGGGGAAGTGAGTCGCAGCGATCGTCCACTCGTGAATGTGGTTATCTGGGCGGAAACGCGGAAATAGCCCCGGTGGAATAGGCAACGCTGGCGGCGGCAACCAAGACATCTGCGCGGCTTTGGATAATAGTATATTGCGCCGTGGCCAGGTCGCGTTCGGCAGCTAGTAAGTCGATAATATTTACCAGTCCGTGGCCGAATGACTTGAAGTTGGAATCATACGAGGACTGAGACGCCTGCAGCAGAGCCTGAGCGTACTGATATTTCCCCATCGCGGTTTGGAATGCATAATAGGCACGCCAAACCTCACTCGCAACTTCGAGAGTTGTTTGCTGCAATTCAGCCCGCGCCTGATCGCGTCCAGCTTGAGCCTCGCCGATAGCGTTGACGTGGGCAAAGCCGGCGAAGACATCCCATTTCAAAGTGACAGTGGCAGCATACTCAGGCGCCATCGCAGTATAGTATGGAGTTGGCGGGTTGGAGAGACCGTAGTTGAAAGCGTGGCTGCCATAATAGGCAGAAGCGCCGAGAGTAGGAAACATATCGGCGTGCGCCAGTGCGACTTGAGCCTCCTTGCCCTGGAGCTGTGCCGCGTCGGCCGCAAGATCGGGACGATCAGCCGCAGCGCGCTTGAGTAATTCATCGATAGCGGGACCCAAAGTAGTGGGAAGAGACTGGCTGGGGAAATCAGCTATACGCGGCAACTGAGTTGGATTGAGGCCCAAGGCGAGGGCAAGATCAGCCTGAGCATCGCGCATCGCAAGCTCGACATTTTGCAGATCATATTCGGCTTGGGCGTCGCGCTGGCGGGCGAGTAATAGATCGGGCCCGGTCGCCAGACCCAAATCGTGGCGCCGTTGCACGGCGCGAAGGTCCGTCGTGGCGAGACGAACGACCGTCTGAGCGGCGGTGATCTGCGCGCGGCTGGCGTCAAAGAGATAAAAGGCGCGTTCAACATTATAGACTACGGTCTGGAGCGACCGATTGAAGGCGAAATTCGCGGTGAGGAGATCTTCACGGGCGGAAGCGGAGGCGGCGTCGCGCCGCCCGAAATCAATCAAATCATAGTTCAACGAGAGCAGGCTCGTGCTCTGCCAATTCTTGAGTGTGCCCCAGTGGTTGGGGACCTGATCGATGATGCGTTCATAGCCGTTCTGGCTATCGAGATTGATCAGCGGGTAGTAAGGTGCTCGGCTGCGGGCCCACTCGTATGAAGCGGAACGGGCCGCCTGCCAGTCGGCGCGGGTCGCAGGATTGGTTGCAAGAGCCAAACCGATCAGGGCACGCAGGTCATAGGTTTGGCTGGCGTTCACATCGGCGGCGAGAGAGATGGCGCCGGCCGAGGCACGCATGTCGGATTCGAGCACGGCACGATCAGCCGCTGGAGGCGTCCATGCGCGATCAACTGTGGCCGGAGCCCATTGCGAGGCGCTGAATTCCGGGCGGTCATGCAGTGGCATTGCGGCGCATCCGAAGAGGCCAGCAACGAGGCACGCGAGGAGCAGAGGGCGGGTATAGCGACGATTCAGTGCAGAGATCCAACAGGGATTCGTCCGATTGAGTTGCCAATCAAATGGAGTCATTTAGTCTTTCTCGTCAGATAATGTCTGCTGGGGGCGCCGGTCAGAATGTCCCGTGTGATTCTACTTGAGATGACTCAAGCGATTCGCGAATGGCCAAACGGCAGCTTGGTAATGTGCTGAGAAATCCAGCAAATGATGGGCGTGCGGCCGCGGGCCGCTGGGGCAGAGCCGCGCGCGTAGCCGGGATCACGTCGATTGGCGCCGCGCTGATGGCATTGATGCAAATCAGCGATCCTCTCGGGTTGACACTGCTGTTCAACCTGGGCGCGCCAGAAATGGCATTCTCGGTTGCGACCGGAGTTACTTTTCTCAGCTTTGCGGCGCTATGCCAATGGCTCACGCTGGCGTTGGCGGGGGCATTGGTGACGTCGCCAATGGCCCATCTGAGTGCCTTTATCATCCTGAGTATCGTAACAAGCTATTTGATCTATGCACGGCCGCAGCTCGGACGGCTGTGGATATGGATTCAGGTTCCGGTGCTGACTGACTTCTATATGATCGCGCTGCAGCCGAAGAGCCTGGCTATGGATAACATCCAGATGTTCGCCGGACTTTTGCTGGCGATCGGACTGCTGCTCTTATGTAACAGATGGTTATGGCCGCAATCGGCGGCAGTTACGCTTGAGGAATCGACCAGGGCCGTGTTTAACGAGGCGCGCCTCTACCTACACGCCTTGCGCAATCATCTAAGCGAGAACGATGTGGCTGGCGAATGGGAGCGTCCGGCCGCTTCGCGATTGGGCCATCACCTGGGCCTGCTCGGTCCCGCTATTCGGCAAGCATCCACGCTCGCTGAAGGAGCAGAGTTGCTGTTACGCGTAATCGCAGTGGAGCGGCTCCGCAATGAAATAGAGAAGCTAGTGCGAGCGATCCCGGAACTAGATAGGCGGATTAGCTCCAACGCGCTAGAAGAACTAGCCACTTTAAGTGAAGCGGTCGAGCGACTGCTAGAAGAAACCCTGCATCCAGCGGAGGCTCCGGCAGCGGACGCCGAGCACGACCGGCTGCCGACAGAAATACGTGCGATGGCCGAAGGGGTGAGGCGGCGCGGGGCGGCCGAGCCCTCAATCGCACCCATCGCAGAATCATATGCGAACATCGCCGAGGCCGTTGCAACAGATCCAATTGAGCAGCCAGCAAAGGGAGCCCCATGGCCGAATGAAAGGCGCAAGCCGGAGGCCGTCGCCGATCGCTTTCTCATCAGGTACAGCATCAGGCACACGCTAGCCCTGACGATCGCTTTCCTGATCGGACTATGGGACAACGCGCCGGCGCTGCATGCAGCGCTTTGGCTCTTAATGCTAGGCGGTCCGCCGAGTCATGGCGCGACCGTACGCAAGTTCACGATGCGGGCAATTGGGTCGGCGGGGGCGCTGTCGCTCGCCGCGATAGCGGTAGCGATTACGGCTCCAAACTTCGCATCACTACTGCCATACGCAATACTAATCTTTGCCGGAACGTTACCGCTGGCGTACGTCGCGGAAAGCAGCGGAATCATCTCATTTATAGGGATTGGAGGAACGGCGTTTGTAATCGCGTTCAGTGGACCTGGGCCGCGCCCCGATCTGGTCGGCTCAATCTGGACTATCTGGGGCATCAGCCTTGGCATGATAATCCGAGCGGTCTTGTCGGCGGCGTGGCAGGAGCGGCCTGCCCGAACTCTCGCGGAGCAATTCCAGTCACCGCTTAGGTCGATTCTCTTGTTACTAGGAGATGACATTAGAACGCTACCGACGGCTGAGGTGATAGCGCAATCTGAACACCAACTCGTCTACGAAATCGAAACGATTCTTGCGGTCGCCAATGATGCGATGCTGGAAGGCGCCGACGCCGCCATCGATGCGATGGCACTAATTGACGCCGCCGGTACGCTGCTGCGAGTCGGCTTTCTAGCAGGAAACGTTAAATTGTCGCCAACTGAATATTCGGTTGCAGAATTGCAGCCGCTTTTGGAATTCTTGCAGCGAATTTGCGGCCGGTGGCTCGACTACCTGACCATTTGCACAGATGCCGGAGTTTTCACTGCCGCCCCGTTACGCGCAATGATTCTTGCAGGTCAAGAAGCGGAGGCAGACTTGAGCGCGCGCACGCCCGAGATTGCGCATTCATGGGAGGCTCCTGAGAATTCACAGCTCACATTCGAAAGCAGTTACGAGCCAAAGCATCTCTTGGAAACGCTCTTCACTAGGTTCGAGTTACAGGCCTCTCGCATCGCCCGAGATCCAACTTAAACGTTCTATAAGTCCGAGGCATGAAGCGATAATCCTACAATCTGTTATTATGCGTCTTTGTAGCCAACGCACAACTGACCCACTCATTCGGCAAGAGTCTACTCGCGGTAAGCAAATCCGAGAGCTTCAACTTTCACTCGCTTGCATTTCAGCACGTCAGAATGCCACCCCCTAATGATCTTCCTTGCAGATACTCTTGCCCATTAGACAAGCAACTGCCGGTCATTTCGTCAGCATGCGACGTTCACGTTCGGCGAGTTCGAGATCGGCGTCTACCATCATTTCAGCTAACTGCGGGAACTTAATTCTCGGCTGCCAGCCGAGAATAGTCCGCGCTTTGCTGTAATCACCGATCAAAATATCGACTTCGGTGGGGCGCATCAGCCTCGGGTCAAAGGCGACGTAGTGCCGCCAATCCATATGTAGGCGATCGAATACGAGTTCGAGGAATTCGAGTACCGAATGTGTTTCGCCGGTGGCGACGATGTAATCGTCTGGCGCATTTTGTTGCAGCATCAACCACATTGCTTCTACGTAATCGCCGGCGAAGCCCCAGTCGCGTCGCGCTTCGAGATTACCGAGCATGAGCTTTTGCTGGAGACCCAGCTTGATGCGCGCAGCACTGCGGGTGATTTTGCGCGTCACGAAATTCTCACCGCGGCGCGGAGATTCATGGTTAAACAGAATGCCATTGACTGCGAACATTCCGTAAGCCTCGCGATGATTTACCGTCTGCCAATGGGCGTAACATTTGGCGCAGGCATAAGGACTGCGCGGCCGGAAAGCCGTAGTCTCGCGCTGGGGAATCTCCTCCACACGGCCGAACATCTCGGACGAACCCGCTTGATAATAGCGCACTTGACGCTCCTGCCGTTGGCAAAAGTCGCGCACACTCTCAAGCAGGCGCAACGCGCCGAGTCCCACTACGTCGGCCGTGTATTCCGATTGGTCGAAAGAGATCCGGACGTGAGATTGAGCCCCGAGATTATAGACCTCGTCCGGCTTAATGTGATCGATAAGGCGGCCAAGACTAGTCCCGTCGCACAAATCGCCGTAATGGAGCGTTAAAGGACCATCGTCAATCGAAATATCGTGAAGGTGATCGATGCGGCCTGTGGCAAAGCTCGAACTTCGGCGGACGATACCGTGTACCTTGTAATCTTTACGAACTAGAAATTCGGCCAGATAGGAACCGTCCTGTCCGGTTATCCCTGTGATCAATGCAACCTTTTTCACTCGCAACACCTGTCTCGTTCCCATCCGTACAATGATTGTGCCCGCCTCTTGCGGGCAGATGGCAGACCACCTCAGCATACATAGCTGTCCGTTATGATTTAACAACTATCTGTTAAATCAGTTAGTGGGCCGTTTTGGCTCTATAACCGAAGTCGGCGTCGATTGAGAGCGGTCGGAAGAGAGCCGGGTCTTGTAAAATGTGCGACCGACGTCAATATGGCGACGATGGCTGAGTGACTCACCTCGCCCTATAAGACGGGATTGACTCTAGCGACCGGCGATAGCTGACACGGCATACAGTTTGCTGGGTTCTAGAAACCGTCGCATCCGTAATTCATTTGAACTAGGCGTTTTGGCGACACGCTATTTCATTCGGCGTCGTGGAAGTAGCGTTGAAGTCCTGATGGAGAAGTAGCCTGAATCCAGGAGGGGCGGACGCGTGGCTCCCACAACATCGTTCGTGCCCAAATTTTCACAGCCCAAGATGCAAGATGAACGTATGAGCAGAAGCAACGGGCGGCGATTTCCACGTGCTTACCAAATGCGAACACTGGGTTTCGGATTGCTGTTGATGTCTAGCTTGAGTCTCGCAGCTTGCTCGCCTCAGGCCTCAGCACCAGGTGCAACTAACACAGCAGCAGGGCCGTCACTCACAGACGCCAATAGTCTTTGGAATGAGCGAACAAATGATAAGACGCCGAATAGAGATTTCGCGATCGGGCCTGGGGATGTGATCACCGTCTCGGTTCCCCGAATCGATGAGCTCAAAGACGCTCAGGCAAGAGTATCTGAGGACGGCAATATTTCGCTGCCAATGCTCGGCGAGATTTCAGTCGCGGGCTTGAGTGAAGACCAGCTGCGAGAGAAGATCGCCGATAATCTGCGAAAGTATGTTTACCATCCGGATGTTACGGTGTTTGTGACTGAGTATCACAGCCGGCAAGTGGCTGTAATCGGGTCAGTGCAGAAGCCCGGGCTTTATACTTTGTCGAGCCGCAACGGAACAGTACTGGAAATGATAAGCGAAGCGGGAGGGATGACTCCGGATGCGGCCGAGAGAGTCATAATAGTTCCGAACGGGCTCTATGATGAGAATACTTCCAATCTGGTCCAGGCCTCGTCTGCTAATGCGCCTGATCAGGGTGTCGTTGCGTCTGGCCGGCACCCTATGTCAACCGGGCCGGAAACTGAAGGCGCGGTTCAACCCGAAGGGCCCGCGCAAGTGATGAATGTCTCCGTCCCGGCGCAATCCGGAAACTATATCGGCTCGATCTTGCAGCATGCGACAGACCCCGTAGTGATTGACCTGAGCAACACCGACCGCGATAGCCATCTTACGATGCCGGCCCGGGCGGGAGACGTGATTCTAGTTCCGGCAGCCGGCAATGTGATGGTGCAGGGTTGGGTAGTAACTCCTGGCGCCTACAAAATCGTACCCGGTATGACGGTATTGAGTAGCGTGGCTGCGGCCGGGGGCGAACTATTCAGCGATACGGCAAGGCTAATCCGTACGACGCCTGATGGCCAGAGGATTGAGCTCTCGGAGAACCTGGCGAAAGCAAAAAAGGCTGAAGAGCCGGACTTGCCGGTTCATTCCGGTGACGTGGTGGTGGTTAATCGCTCGGTATTAGGCGCAGTACCGTACTCGGCCTATTTCTTATTCCAGCATTTCGACACAGGCATTCCCATCGTTTATTAACCTCTCGACTATTTCGAGCAGAGCGGACGGTAGCCAAAGCCTATGCCTGAAGTACCCCAATATATCTATCTGCAGCCAGCGCAAATTCAAAGCACCAATGAAGAGCGAGGTGCAACTTTTTATGATGACGACAGGCTCGATCTCTGGAGTTATTGGCGCACGATCGAGCATCATCGATTACTCATCCTTACTCTCTTGATTGTAATCCCCTTCCTTACGGCCATAGGAGTTTTTCTGGCGACGCCGTTGTACATGGGTAAAAGCGTCATCTTAATCCAAAGAGACACGCCTCAGTTGCTCGACACTAAAACGGCGGATCCCGGAGATGATCTTCCAGACACTGAGCACGACTTTTACAAGACCGAGGAGCAGATACTCAAAAGCCGCGAGTTGGCAGCAACGGTTATCCATCAACTGAATCTTGAGGCTGATCCGGCATTCCTGCGGCAAATCCGTCCAAACCCATTGATAGCGGCGCTGGATCGATTGTTTGCTTCGCTCGGTGGAAGGAAGCGCGGGGAGCGATCGGAAGCCACTTCCTCGAAGCAAGATATTCTAGGAGTCTCAGCATCTCTAATAGATGCTTATCTCAGCTATCTTCGAGTTGGCCCAGTTCCAGGCACCCGGCTGGTCGATGTAGAATTCATAAG
>DATKPK010000261.1:0-6031 GCA_035524095.1 Binataceae bacterium (SeqCode)
GAGCGTTCGCGAATCTCCTGCTCGATCGCGAACTCGCCGACCCCACCCAGGATCAGGTTGAAACGGCCGTCCGGCAATCTCACCAACTCCTCAATATGACCCGCGCATCCCATGCGGAAGACGTCAGGGTACCCATAGTAGTCCCGTTCCCACGGCCCCTTAAGCAGCATCATGCCGATAGTCCCGTGGCCGTCAGCGACATCGGCCACCATCTCGCGATAACGCGGCTCAAAAATATGAAGTGGAACCCTCACGCCCGGAAACAGCACGAAATTGGGCAAGGGAAAGAGCGGGATAATGTGCGGGCGGTCGGCCACAGCAACCCCTTTTACGGTTCTCTAGGTTAGAGTCGCCGCACGTCACCCGTCAAGGGATAGCCTCGCCCGCGGCAATTCAATGGCCTCTTCTCCCTGATTGGCAACGCTGCTCATGGCCGACACTCTGCCGTCTGCGCTAAAGTAGGCCATCTTGCCCGCCATGCGAAAATCGACCAAGGCTCAGCGCCGGGCAATCCCCGAACAACTTCGCGAGTGACCAGCGATGGGTGCACGATCCGGCAACAACTATTTAAGCGCGATCCGCAAGCTCAAGGCCGAGGTCTGGATCAGCGGTGAACGCGTCGCCGACCCCACCGTCCACCCTGCGTTTGTTCATTGCGCTCGATCGGTCGCCTCATTGTACGACATGCAGATGGAGCGGCCCGAGGCTATGACCTTTCGCACCGCCGACGGCGATCGTGCAGGACTGTCCTTTATACAACCCCAAAGCGGCGATGATGTCCGCAAACGCTCGCAGATGTTCCGGCGCTGGGCCGAGTATAGCCATGGCATGATGGGCCGTACGCCCGATTACCTTAACGCCAGTATCGCAGCGATGGCCGCGGCTCACGAATTCTTTGCCGCCAACGACCCTCGTTTCGGCGCCAATATCACCAGTTACTATCACGAAGCGCGCAAACATGACTGGTGCGCCACCCACACATTGCTGAATCCCCGTGCCAGCCGCGCCGCCGGATGGGCCGGGCATACCGACGCCGATCTGGCGTTGAAGCTGGTTGATCGCAGCAAAGATGGCATCGTGGTTAATGGCGCCCGCATGCTTGCGACGCTCGGACCGCTGGCCGAAGAATTATTGGTTTTTCCGTCGACTTTGCTCAAGCAAGAAGCAGCTGCCGAACCTTTCGCCTTGGCCTTTGCAGTGAACTGCAATGCACGAGGGCTTAAATTCATCTGCCGCGACGCCTTCGACACCGGTCGTTCCCATTTCGACGCCCCACTCGCTTCGCGCTTCGAGGAGATGGATTGCGTCGTCATCTTTGATCAGGTTCATATCCCGTGGGAGCGAGTCTTTTTGTGCGGTGATATTACCCGCTGCAACGCTCTGTATGCCGAGACCAGCGCCATCATCAATATGATGCATCAGGTGGTAGTCAAGGACACTGTGAAGGCCGAGTTCATGCTCGGATTAGCCGCCAAGATTGCTGCCGTAAGCGACGCGATGAGTTTGCCACACATCCGCGAACGCCTCGCTGAGATGATCATGACCGTAGAGGTAATGCGCGCTTGCCTGCGCGCCGCTGAGGCTGACGCGCACATGGACAAATGGGCCGAATGGATTCCAGCGCGCGCCCCTCTCGATACCGCCCGCAATCTGTTTCCGCGACTTTATCCACGCATGGTGGAGATTCTTCAGCTCAATTCGTCAAGTAGCTTGATGGCTGTACCGTCCGAGGCCGATTTCGCCAGCCCGCTGCTGCCCGACCTCGAGCGCTATCTCGGTACCGCGGGTGCTCTTGCTCGTGACCGAGTCGCCCTCTTTCGGCTCGCGTGGGACGTGGCTGGGAGTGCCTTTGCCGGTCGCCAATTGCTGTACGAACGGTTTTTCTTCGGTGATCCAGTACGAATGGCCAGCGCGCTCGTCGACAACACTGACCTTGCACCGCTGGTCGCGCGCGTAGACGAGCTTCTTAAGCGCGCCGAATAGTTGCTCTGCTCGCCGATGCTCCTGCTGTCGATTCAGAAAACTGCTCTATCTTTGACCGGAGCCGCATAACCCCGTCAATGGGCCGATTGCGCAACGCAGGCCGCGTATGGCGTCAAGCGGATCCAGCCGCCCTTCGCTTGATGGTGCACCCCGACGAACCCTATTTCGCCGTTGAGATCGAAAAGCTTTTTGGCCGCGACGCACCGCTTGAAGTGGAACTCGGCGCCGGCCGCGGTGATTTCATTATCGATCGGGCGGGCTCTATGCCTAATCATGACTTTCTCGCGATCGAATCCGACGCCACCGTCGCCCAATTGATCGCGATCCGTGCAAGCCGCCGAAGCCTCATCAATCTGCGCGTAATTCGTATGGACGCTCGAACGCTGGTCAACCTAATGCTTCCCGACGCGAGTGTCAGCGCCTATCACATTTACTTTCCGGACCCGTGGCCCAAGGAACGCCATCTAAAACATCGATTATTTATACCATCTTTCGCGAGCAGCCTCGCGCGAACACTCCGGCCTGAAGCCCCACTCTATGTTGCCACTGATGTCGCTTCCTATGCGGAGCGCATCTTCGCACTCTTAATCAACGGTGGCTTCCGCCGCCTTGAATTGGCGGTTCCGGGCGCCACGCAGACCGGCTTCGCCCGCAAGTTTATAGCGGAAGGCCGTCCCATCCACTCCGCTACCTTCATTCGTCCTCGAGCTTCGTAAGCCAGGGAGATGCAAGCTTGCCTTGACCAAAGGCAACGTCTACCCTCAACTAATTCAATGAAGCGCGCTTCGGCATTGCTGCTGGTGTGTGCACTTCTGACCACCATCGGATGTGCCACGCGCAAGCCGCCCAACGGCGAGAATTACTACGTTCAAGCGACGCAGGAATACTCACAGCATTACTACCAGGCCTCGGTCGACGATTATCAGAAGCTCATTGATGAGTATCCGTTCAGTCCTTACGCTGAAGAAGCTGAGCTGAATATCGGCCTCGCTTTCTACAAAATGCACAATTACCCCGAAGCGATTGGCTCCTTCAACGACTTCCTCCGGATGCATCCGACGAGCAAACACCTCGACGTGGCATCCTATTATCTCGCGATGTCGCATTACGACCAGATGGGCCGCCCTGATCAGGATCAGACCCACACCCAGGCCGCGCTTGCAGAGTTTCAAGATATTGTGCGGCGGTTTCCCGAAAGCGACTTCGCCTCCCTCTCCCGTGAGCAAATCGACATCTGCCGTGAAATGCTCGCGCGCCACGACTATCTGATTGGCCAATTCTACGTCGAGCGCGCCAATTACCGTGCCGCCGAATCACGCATGGCCGAACTGATGGCGCTCTATCCTGATACGCCAATTGCGCCCGAGGCACTTTACCAGCTTGGCTTGACCTTGGAGAAGCAAGGCAAGAAATATTCGGCGGCGCAGGCCTTTACCGCCCTCAAAACCCACTTCCCTAATACCCCCTACGCAGTGGAGGCGAACAATCAACTCAGGAAGCTGAACCAGACGATCGATACCGAGGAAGATCCGCTCAAGCTCGTGCTCGCCGAAAGCGGCTTCGGCGGGGATCAAGACCAGAATCAGGTGTCAGTCCACGAGAGTCTGGCCGACCTGCAATCGAATGGCACCGGCGCCTACGGCGATAACGGGCTGCCAATTCTGCCGACCCAAGCCAATAGCGACACACATCAGCAACAGAATCCTGGTCCAGCTACGCTACATACCGTCCGGCTGTCCTCTTCCGATCCTCCGCTTTCAGTCATCCTGGATTTAAGCGGGCCGGTAACCTACGAACAGCATCTCGACAATAGCGGCAGTGCTTCTACTTTGACGCTTTACCTGCATCAGGTGACGCCCGACGCGAGCGTCCCGCAACACATGGTATTTGACAAGTCGATTTTCCGCGACGCCGATATCCGGCCCGACTCTGGCGGCACCAAAATTACGGTCAATACTACTGGGGTTGCGCGCTATGCGATCGTATCTCTGGATCAGCCGCCCCGTCTGTTAGTGACGTTTACGCCGGAGACTTCGGCGGGCCAAGGTCAGACCGCCAGCTTCGACGGTGGTGCCACCGCCAACTAAGTCCTCTGCGGCAAAACTTCCAGCTTCACCTTTGCTTCTCCGCCCTGCGGGAACTCGAGGTCTTTGCAGGCCCGCCTCGAGATGTCGATTATGATATCCCCGGCATGCGCCGATAGACGGTCATCAACCGTCACGACCGTGCTTCGTCCATTCTCAAGATTTGTCAGCTTGACCTTGGTGCCAAGCGGTATCGTCGGATGAGCCGCGGTCAAGGCATTCGGATTGTAGCGCTTGCCACTACTGGTGCGATGTCCTGCTAGCTGGCGGCTATAACAGGCCGCGATGCCGGATTCAGTACCACCACTGGATAATTCATGGGCCAACGCAAACGAATGACAATCAGCAAGGATCAGCAGCGTTGCGATCGCTGTTAGCGTAATTATGGCTTTCTTCATGACTATCCCTCCTCAATTAGGAGCTGAACTTGTCAATTAGCACTACATAATCGCACTCAAGGAGGCCAGAAAACATGCTTGGCGTAGGACAGCTATGTCCCAATTTCCTTGACGCTTCGCGAACCGCGAGCGGTTCAGATCGAAAGCTGGGCTGCCTTCTATCGGTCGGCTAAAAGGCGCGCTCAGACCCTACCCGGCTGAGAATGTGCTCAACTTCAAAAAGACAGGGGGCGTGCAACTTTGATATAAGGAGCCGATTTCGCTCATAGTTTTATCATTTCACCATGGCAGAGAATCCCCGAGCCACCCGCGCCACTGCTCCCAAAGTTCCGCATTCTGCGGTACGTCCTGCTGACCTCATTTACTGCCTTGACGATCACCCACCCCTCAATCGTCTATTGCTGATCGCCTTTCAGCACGTTGCGGTGATTTGTCCATACTTAGTGTTCGCTACCTTGATCTTGCAGAAGGCCAGGGTTCCCGCTTCAACCGCAACGAGTGCGGTCAGTTTGGCGATGCTCGGTATCGCGGCAATGACCGTACTTCAGGCTCAGCGTTTCAGTTGGATTGGATCGGGCTTCCTCGCACCACCAGTCGTTTCAGCGATTTATTTTGTGCCTGCCCTCTATGCCGCCGAACGAGGAGGCTTACCGGCGGTATGCGGCATGACGGCTTTAGCCGGACTGTTTGAGGCGATGTTTGCGTGGATTCTGCCGCATTCGCGCAAAATTTTTTCGCCGGTCGTCGCTGGACTAATCGTCATGGCGGTTGCTGCCGAGCTGGGACTTATCGGGATTCAAGCTCTGTTGGGTCTAGCTTCGACGACGTCGATGGGCGAGGTGTACCGGCATAACGGCTTTGCTATCAGGGCTATCGAAACAGCGATGCTGACACTCGCCATCATGGTCACCCTTGGCGTTTGGGGGCGCGGCTTGACGCGCCTGTTATGCGGCTTGTTGGGTCTTAGCGTCGGCCTGATGGTCGCAATTCCTATGGGTCTTTTCGACCATCATAGTCTCGACGTGTTTCATAGCACTCCGCTTTTCGCTCTTCCGAATCCCTGGATCCTCTCTTATCGCATCGTGCCAGACCTTATCGTACCGTTCGTTATAGCAGCGATGGCGTCGGGGCTCCGTACAATTGGAGTGATTACGACCGCCGAGCGCATCAATGATGCCGGTTGGATCCGACCGGATCTCAAAAACGTGCGTGCCGGGGTGATGGCGGACGGTTTCGGATGCGCCATCGGCGGGCTGCTGGCCGCCCCAGGCCTCAGCACAGCACCCAGTCTGGTCGGTCTCGAAAAGGTAACTGGCGCATCGAGCCGAACGATCGCCTATGGCATCGCCGGATGGTTTGTTGTGCTTGCTTGCTTTCCCAAAATTGGCGGGTTGCTGCTGGCCTTGCCGCTACCGGTGATTGGCGCAGCGCTGGTCTTCAACGCTTCCTCAATGTTTGTCGGAGGCGTCCAAATAGTGACTTCGCGGCCGATTACCATGCGTGCCACCTTCGTTATCGGTCTGTCTTTCCTCTTCGCCCTTAGCCGTAAGGCCTACCCAGACTTTT
>DATKPK010000262.1:0-5319 GCA_035524095.1 Binataceae bacterium (SeqCode)
GAAAATCCCAACGGGAATCTTTCTGGTCTACAAGTGCGAAACGAGGTTTCGCATGAGGCGGCAAACCACGAGCGAGATAGCTGACTATTACGTCATTATGAGAGTATCCAACGAAGAGCACCGTGTAAGTTTGAAACAGACCTATGAGAAACCGAGTTGCCCAGCCGTCTGTCAGGTATGCTCGACCGAAGTCTTCATCTGTCAAAACAATGCTATCGTCATCGCGATCTACTGAGCCGTGCAAGTACACCATACCGGTAAACTTTGAACCTAGGGGGAGAGCCGGAGCATAAAAGGTATCCGGAGCCACGCCGTGGACGCGAGATATCGCCGTTGAGAGGTGCCGATCATAGTTCGTGGTAACGATTCGTATCGGACCGCCGCCAAGGGACAACTGAACGAGCAGTTCATGCAAATGGTTTGGCTGTGAAGACTTCTCGCCGAGAATCTCTTTCGCCTTGGCGTGAACCTTCGCGCCGGCCTTTGCCCTCCGTCCCAAATACTGATCTTCAGGGCCGTCGACGTTCCTGTCGTATGTGCTGGCGGTAATCAGGCGCACCAGCCCGTCAAAGGTTGGCAGGCTCGACGGCGCGCCTCGAGAAGCTCCGCTCCCGACAAAGATAACAAGGCGTCCGTCTTTATGTGCGGATATGAGTTCGTCAGGGAAATCTATTGCGCCTAGCCGCATATACGTGATTATCAGTTTAACTGATATCACCCATGCCAAAAAGTCGCCTTACGAGCTAGGATTGACGTAGACCGAACTGGCGGGGCGGTTCACCGATCGAGGAAAGCCTATTAAGCTTCTCTCGCCTTATATCGTCTGAGTGAGCGAACAGAGACAGGCAGGTTGGAGCGATACGCTTGAGAATTCAAGCATTCTTCGAAGAATCGCATCGCAAGCTGCTGGACGTTCGAGGCACCGAAGACAGCATCACTCTGCAGCATTGGTTCGATGGATTGTCGTTTTGCGAACCGGTTCCAAACATCGACCGAGCGTTACTTTCGAGCGCTTCGCGGAGTGAGTTGCCATCGAGTCAGGCGTAAACCTGCCTCGTTAAAATACTAAAAAGTGGCTAAGGTCCTCCCGATCAATCGGAAGCTGTCTCTTGGCTGATAGCCAGCTCCGAACATTCGGCGCACACTTGACCTGACCCCGGATAGGTCATCCGATGATCCGTCTACACAGCGTCTACATTAACCGGAATGTGTTGGGACGCAATCGCCGACGCGATGATTTGTCTTTTGTTTTCATAGGCTTAGTGGTGCCCCCTGCGGGATTCGAACCCACGGCCCCAGGATTAGGAAGCTTACTCAGCTAGAGGAGACCAGACTTCCTTATCCGTTCAGATACGTGCGTACTCGTGTACTTGTTGCGTTCTGGAGCCTGGGCCGATCGCAGGAATTACCAGAAAGCGTCGTTGAGGCCTACAATGCGCAAAATCCTGGTAATTCTCGCGCCATCGTGCGCAACGATACTCACTCGCGCGGTGACGCCGTATTCTACGCGATCTCCTCTCCTTATCTCTTGCGGGCAGGATCCGAACACGGTTGCTCTTAGGGCTCTTGATCGACGACAGACGCGCCGACCGCGCCGCTGCAAGCAGATGCTGGGACCGCCCGCAGTTTTGCGGCGATGTTCTCGGGTCTCAAATGCGTGTAACGTCGCAGCATAGTCCACGTCTTGTGTCCCGTAATCGCCGCCACTTCCTCAATGGTCAGGCTCCTCTCAAACAGACGAGACGTAGCTTCGTGACGCAAATCGTGAAGTCTGAGATCCTTAAGTCCGGCACGTCGGATCGCCCGCGCAACCGCTCGCGACCAGCTCCTAGGATCACGCTGCGACCATAGTGGCCCTTCGGCAGATCCTCCTGACTTTTCTTTGACAGATCGGAGTAACGCAACTACCTCCGGTGTGAGCGCGATACTCCGCGGCTCGCCGGCTTTCGTCTCCCGCAAATGAGCCACGCCGCGATCAAGGTCCATATCCTGCCACCTAAGCCTCAATTGCTCGCCGCGTCGCATCGCGTTCTGTACCGACAACAGGATGAACGTTCGCAACTCCTGATCTTTGCGACAGGCTCTAAGCAAACGCTCAAGCTCACCAGCCTCCAGACGTCGATCTCGCGGACGCGGGCGTCTTGGCTTTCGGACAGAACGGACTGGATTGTGAAGTTCCAATCCCCAGTCCTTTATGGCGGTCTCGAAGATGGCTTGCAGCAGTGTGACCTCCGACAAGATCGTTTGTGCGCTGACTGGCGCTACCGCTCTCTCTTTTACGTTTACATGCTCCTTACCCTCTCTGCGCGGAGGTCTCGATTTCCCGTTCTGACGATCTTGAATATACGCCGCGACTTCCCAAGCGCGAATTTCGTTCAATCTCTTGTTCCCCAAGGCATCACGTCGCCACGCATCCAAACGGTATTTCTCCTGCTCGTAACCCTTCTTTCTCCGTGAAACTTCAACCTCATACCGATCGATTGCTTCAGCCAGAGTCAGCGTAGTCGCGTCAGGATTCTGTCCACGCCGAATAAGGCGCTCTTGTTGAGCGATCCAAGCGTCTGCATCAGCCTTGAGATCGAACGTCTGCGACATCATTCGGCCTTGCATGCGCACCACCGCGCGCCATCGGAAAACTGGTTTACCGCGGTCCCTGAGTACCTCGCCGTTCTTCACTCTTGCGCGCTTCTCAATCGTTCCCATTTTGCTAGCTCCTTGGCCGCAGAAGGTCCGTTCAGAAGAAGGCCGCCAAGACTGCCCCAGATTTGCCCCAAGAACCTAAATCATTCATGGACATTGTAGGGCAAAACCAAGGAATAAACCATAAATATATAAGGGTTTTTGTCTATGGTGTCCCCGACGGGATTTGAACCCGTGTTACCGACGTGAAAGGCCGGTGTCCTAGGCCGAGCTAGACGACGGGGACGCGACCGAAAGAAGCCACCTGATGGGCGGGCATTCGAAGGTACCAGAGGCCGGAGAAGCTGGGCAAGCGGGCTGCCGGTTACAATCGGACATGGCCCAGTAACGATGCCATTAATGATACCGGGAGCCGTCGAAATAAAAACCCAAAGCTCTCGGAGTTATTCGGAGCATCGCGCCTTAGAATGGCGAAATTATGCAAGGCTCAATTCTGGAACCGGATCTGGCCGATGATATCCCTCACGCTGGCCTTACCGTTGGCGGCCAGGAGTTCGTCGAGTTCACGATCAATCCGCTCTAACGCACCAGCACCTTCCTTAATCAACGCCGAACCAACTTGCAGGCCAGTTGCGCCTGTCAGGTGAGCGATGTAGGCGTCCCGCCCTCCATTGATGCCCCCGACTGCAACGATATCGAGCAGACCCTCGCTCTCCTTGTAGAACGCATGAACTTGCGAGAGCGTCCGCGCGGGACCATCCGCCGCCGCTGTTCCGAGGTCAGCTTTGAGGTCCTTCGGCAGGTCGTTAGCGCATACCGCAATTCGCACTTGTAATAACTTGAAGAGGTCGGCGACCGCACGCGGTTCCATCGCGAGCCTGGGCGGGACCTTGACCGCCAACACTGCGCCGACTTCGCCGCGTACCCGGCCGACGAGCGCCTTGAGGCGGTCGAACGTAGCGAACGGCGCGACGGAATTCTGCACGTAATCGTCGGCGAGATTGAGTTCGATGATTTTGACTCCGGCGCGGTCGAGTTCGGTCGCGACCTGGATAATTTCCTCGTCGGTCTTGCCGACCACGCTGCCTATGACCGGCTTGCCGCTGGCGCTGAGTTCGCGCGCGAGAGCGGTAAAGTGCGCGACGCCACGATTCTTCAGGTTGTCAGGTGTCTCCAAGCCGGCGATATTGCACGATTTGAAGACGATGGCGCCGCGGTGGCGCCCACTCAATTCGAGAATCTCGTCTTTTTCCGCCGAATGCGGTCCCGAAGCGTTCATCACGGTGGAAGCCAGCGGCACTCCGCCCAGTTCAATCGATGTCCGTTGCATGACGTACTTCCTACAGCGACCGGGCGGTGATGGGCAAGCGCGCCGAGGGGTATCCTCGTGCTATTGAAATGATCGGCGCCACTGCTTACCGATTGCGCCGAAGGGAACGCTGGACTCGATGAACGACCCGAAGCTGACACGCGCTGTTTTCGACGCGATAATCGCTCGAGCGGAGCGTGATTTTCCGGATGAGACCTGCGGCTTTATTATCGGTGCTCAAGCCGGGCAAGAGATCACCCAGGAAGTGCGGCCAATAACGAATATTCAAAACGCCAAGCATGCGGAGGATCCGGAAAAGTTCGCGCGCGACGCGCGCACCGCATTTCTGATGGATCCGAAGGAGCACCTGGCTGTGCTCAACGAGGTTGATCGTCGCAAGCTCGAATTGATCGCGGTCTATCATTCTCATCCTGACCACGAAGCCTATTTTTCGGCGACCGATCGCGCGCAGGCCTGTCTATTCGATCCTCAGGAACCGGACTATCCGGACACCTTCCATGTTGTGTTGTCCGTGCGGGGTGGCAGATTTGTACGGGCGGCCGCGTTCGTTTGGGACCTGGCGGTAAAGGATTTCGCCGAGCGCGAACTCAAAGTGATTTGACGGAGGAGGTGAAAGTCTGACCGAGTCGAAGTACCTTGCAAAGATAGAAGCGATGAGCAGCCACCCGACTGCTCACCGCCGCTAATCCTGGCGATGGGCGATTGGACGAGTCAGCTGATGATTACCCAGGGAGCCGTTCGAACGAAGGCATTCCTTGAGGGATTTGATGGTAGGGCTGCTTGTCGACAGTATAAATCGCCATCTCAGGACCGCTAAACAGGCTTGGATCGTCGAGCGTCCCGACCTTAATAACAACGGCGGGAAATCCTTGCGGCAGGGTCGTGACGTGAGTGCCGCATTCTCCGCAAAACTCGCGCGTGACCGGCCGTTCGAGATCAGTTCGCGTGAACTTCTTCGGCGTACCCTTAGTGTACTTGAATCCGGCTTTCGGCATCGCGACGAAGACGTTCGGCGCTCCGCCAGTGATGTATTGGCATTCGCGGCAATGGCATTGGGCTTTCATCACCGGGTCTCCCTCGGCGACGTAGCGCAGCGCTTTACAATAGCAACCGCCTTCGAGTTTCATGGAGTCCTCCCACTTGGCCCCGTCAATGTGATTAGTCGGTCTGGGCCAGGAAGCCAAGAAGCTAGCGCAAGTAGCTGTCAGGGTACCACTGGGCAAGTCATCATGACGTCATCGGTGGCTTGTCCGTCAAGGGGATACTTACCCTAATTTGGGTAATAATATACTTGACTGGACTCACCTGTTAAGCTGACGTTCGCGTGATAGGCCGGGCCGGTCCTCTTA
>DATKPK010000263.1:0-4688 GCA_035524095.1 Binataceae bacterium (SeqCode)
TACCGGGCTCGCCAATCAGATTGGTGGCCGGCACCGAGACATTGTCGAACACTACTTCTGCGGTGTCCGACGAATGCAGTCCCAGTTTTTCGATCTTCCGCCCATTACTCAGTCCCGGCGTCCCACGATCAACGATAAACGCCGAAACGCCATCACGCGCCGCGCCGCTATCGGTCACTGCCATCACCACGTAGACATCGGCGACGCTGCCGTTAGTGATAAACATCTTGGCGCCATTGATTACATAATTGTCGCCCGATCGGACCGCGCGAGTCTTCATCGCCGCGGCGTCGGAACCGGCGCTCGGCTCAGTCAGGCACCATGCGCCGAGCTTCTGCGCACGAATCATCGCCGGGGTATACCGTTCCCGCTGAGCATCATTCGCGAACATCGCGATATGACCCGAAGATAGCGACATCTGCGCCGCGCAGGTCAGCCCAATTCCCGCGTCGTAGCGCGAGATGCCCTCGACCACCAATACTTGCGATAGCGTATCGGCCCCGCCGCCGCCATATTTCTCCGGAAACGACACGCCGAGAAAACCCAACTCGCCGAGCTGTGCGATCACCTCGCGTGGAAACGTGGCGTCCTTATCCCAGCCTGCCGAATTGGGTTTGATCTCACGCTCGGCAAAATCCGCCAGCGTATCGCGGATCTGCCGTTGCTCGTCGCTTAGCTGAAAATCCATTTTTGACCCGGCGCGATTCGCTCTATTCACGTGGTGCGACATTCTCGCGCACCCACTTGACGATATCTTCGGTGGACGCGCCCGGCGTAAAGACCTGCTTTACGCCCATCGTCTTGAGTTTTGTACTGTCCTCATCGGGAATGATACCGCCGCCAAACACCGCCACGTCGCCTGCCCCTTTTTCCTTAAGCAGCCGCATCACTTCCGGAAACAGCGTCATATGCGCGCCGGACAGGATACTCAGTCCGACCGCATCGGCGTCTTCCTGTACCGCCGCCTCTGCGATCATCTCGGGTGTCTGATGGAGCCCCGTGTAGATCACTTCGAAGCCGCCGTCACGCAGCGCCCGCGCGATGATCTTCGCTCCACGGTCATGCCCGTCGAGTCCGGGCTTCGCGACCAGAATACGTAGTCTCTTTTCCACCGCTTAAATCCAGCCCGGATCTTTG
This sequence comes from Binataceae bacterium (SeqCode), assembly GCA_035524095.1. Classification (GTDB taxonomy): domain Bacteria; phylum Desulfobacterota; class Binatia; order Binatales; family Binataceae; genus DATJUF01. The sequence continues at coordinate 1,138 of DATKPK010000263.1, forward strand.
TAAACGCCAAATTCGCTGCGAAACACGTCGCTGATCTCGCCGACCGTTGTTTCGCGCCGAATCGCCTCGCAGATCGGCTCCATCAGATTCTCGCCCGAGCGGCAGGCCTCGGACACGCGCGCCAGCGCTTCCTTGACCGCGACTGAATTGCGCTCGCGTTTCATCTTGCGCACCCGCTGAATCTGGCGCTCCTCCAGTTCATGATCGATTTTTAGCATCGGTATCGGAATCTCTTCCGGCACCTGATACTTGTTCACGCCGACCACGGTCTTAACGTTCTGTTCGAGCTGCCGCTGATAGTTGAAAGCCGCCTCAGCGATTTCGCGCTGCGGATAACCGATCTCGATCGCGTGCAGCATTCCGCCCAGCTCGTCGATTCGGCGGATATAGTCCATCGCCTCGCTTTCCATCCGATCGGTCAACGCTTCGACCGCATAACTGCCGCCCATCGGGTCGATCGTATTCGTGACGCCCGTCTCTTCCGCAATAATCTGCTGCGTGCGCAACGCGACCATCACCGCTGCCTCGGTCGGCAGTGCCAGTGTTTCGTCCATCGAGTTCGTATGGAGCGATTGCACCCCGCCCATCACGCCGGCCAGCGCCTGCAATGCGACCCGCACAATATTGTTCATCGGCTGCTGCGCGGTTAGCGAAACGCCCGCCGTCTGCGCATGCGTGCGCAACATCATTGATTTCGGATTCTTCGCGCCGAACCGTTCGCGCATCAGCCGTGCCCACAGCCGACGCCCCGCCCGCAGCTTGGCGACCTCTTCGAGAAAGTCGCTATGCAGATCCCAAAAGAACGACAGATGCGGCGCGAATTCATCGACGTCGAGTCCCCGGTCAACCGCATCCTGCACATAACAGATGCCGTCCGCGATTGTGAACGCGAGCTCCTGCACCGCCGTCGCCCCCGCCTCACGGATGTGGTACCCCGAAATCGAAACCGGATGGAATCGCGGTGCCTTCTTCGCGCAAAACTGCACCATGTCCGTGACCACCCGCAACGACGGCGCTGGCGGACTGATCCATTCCTTCTGCGCGATAAACTCCTTCAGCATATCGTTTTGGATCGTGCCGCTCACTTGATTCCACGGCACGCCCGTCCGTTCGGCCTGCACCAGGTACATCGCCAGCAATGCTGACGCCGAACAGTTGACCGTCATCGAGGTCGAGACCTTGCCGATCGGAATCCGATCGAACAGTCGCCCCATATCATGGATCGAGCTGACCGAGACGCCCTCGCGCCCGACTTCGCCCATCGCCCGCTCATGGTCGGCGTCGTAACCCATCAGCGTCGGCATATCGAACGCCGTCGAAAGCCCGTCCTGACCCTGTCCGAGCAAAAAGTGGAACCGCTGATTCGTGTCCTCGGCGAGACCAAAACCGGCAAACTGGCGCATGGTCCACAGCCGCCCGCGATACATCGACTCGTAAACGCCGCGGGTGTACGGATACTCGCCCGGCTGGCCCAGCGCATCCGCATAACTGGCTTTGCTATCTTCGGGCGTATACAACGGTTCAATCGGCATGTCCGACAACGTCGTGAAGCGGACCGGCCGCTCCTTGCCGCGCTTATAGACTTGTTCCAGCCATTCCTGCTTGGTCGTCATCGCATGTCACCGGTTCATCAATACCTGGCTCGCAATCACGAGCCGCTGGATTTCCGAGGTTCCCTCGTAAATTTCGGTAATCTTGGCGTCGCGGAAATAACGCTCCACCTTGAATTCCTTAGTATAGCCATAGCCGCCATGAATCTGCACAGCTTCAGTTGCGGCCTTCATCGCCGTCTCAGCAGCAAACAGTTTCGCCATTGCCGATTGTTTCGTCGACGGCAGGCCGGCGTCCTTATATGACGCTGCTTGTAACGCGAGCAGCCGGGCCGCATCGATCTCGACCGCCATATCCGCGAGTTTCCACTGAATCGCCTGATTCGATGCCAGTGCCCGCCCGAAGCTCTGCCGTTCTTGCGAGTACTTGAGCGAGGCTTCGAGCGCGGCCCGCGCGATCCCGATCGCTTGTGCGGCGATACCGATCCGCCCGCCGTCGAGCGTCTTCATCGCGACTTTGAAGCCCTCACCCTCGTTCATCAACAGGTTCTCGCGTGGGACCCGCAAATCGGAAAATGCGAGCTGCGCGCTATGGGACCCGTGAATCCCCATCTTGTCCTCGATCCGCGTCACCGCAAATCCGGGCGACGAGGTTTCGACGATAAACGCGCTAATCCCGTGGTTTCCTTTCGCGGGATCGGTATTCGCGAACAGGATGCAAACCCCAGCCTCCGGGCCGTTGGTAATAAAATTCTTGGTGCCATTGATCACGTAACTGTCGCCGTCCCGAACCGCGCGCGTCTTCTGCCCGGCGGCATCCGATCCGGCCTGTGGTTCCGTTAGCGCAAAGCATCCGAGCCATTCGCCGGTCGCCATTTTCGGCAAATACTGCCGGCGTTGCGCTTCGGTACCCGTGCCCAGAATCGGCCACGATCCGAGCGAGGAATGGGCCGACACGATCACGCCGGTCGAGGCGCATTCGACCGATAGCTCCTCGACAACCAGCGCGTAGGCGACGTTATCGAGCCCCGCCCCGCCATATTCCTCAGGGATAAACACGCCGAGCATCCCAAGCCGTCCCAGTTCAGCGACCGCCTCCTTAGGGAACTCATGCGTTCGATCAATTTCGACGCCGACACTCGAAAGCCGTTCGCGCGCAAAGCGCCGTGCCGTATCCCGTGCGCTGCTTTGCGCTTCTGTCAGTTCCAGGTCCATCATAGGGCGAGCCTGCGAGGCCGTGCGCGCACGAGTCTGCGAGTGGCGTTCCTAAAGAATCTGAACGCGAGTAGCGTCCCCAAACCATTCGGCTCCCGCTTCCTCATTCCGCACCCTCTTTGTAGCTTAGACTTAATCCACGGTCGATAGAAACGGCTGATCTTTGGCCGATTTAACGCTCAGCAGCGCTAATATTTCAGCGCTCACTACACTAACGGCTACTTATGTTGCCACTTCGCCTCGCGCTTGCCGACAAAGGCTTTCATTCCTTCGACCCGATCCTCGCTGCCGAAGCAGACGCCGAAGGCATTCTGCTCGTAGCGCAGGCCGGCGTCTTCTTCCATCGTCGACGCCGCCCGCAACGCCGCCTTGGCCTGCCTCAGCGCAAAGCCGGACTTCGTTGCGATCTTGTCTGCCAGCTTGCGCGCCTCGTCCAACAATTGTTCGGGCGCGACGACCTTGTTGACGAGACCCCATTCGAGCCCGGTCCTTGCGTCGAACATGTCGCCGGTCAAGATCAACGCGCGCGCACGCGCATGGCCGATCCGATGGGGCAATCGCTGCGTCCCGCCGAACCCCGGAATTATCCCTAGGTTGATTTCCGGCTGACCGAAGCGCGCCTTCTCACTCGCGACGATCAAATCGCACGCCAGTGCCAGTTCTAATCCGCCACCCAAAGCAAATCCGTTGACCGCCGCTATCACCGGAATCGGCAGATCCTCAATCGCGCTCATCACCGCATGACCGAGCCGCCCGAATTCGAGGCCCTCGCTGACGCCCATTTCC
>DATKPK010000264.1:0-84385 GCA_035524095.1 Binataceae bacterium (SeqCode)
TCAGCGACGGACGATCATTGATTGGATAGTCCGTGAGGCTGGCCTCATCGCTCCATCGCGGAACCCTTTCAGAAGTGCCGAAGTCGACGCGGAGAATTCCGCTGGATGAGCGATAAGCGAAGACCGTGTCGCCGTTACCAAAGGCTAGCGCCGGGCGGGTCTTTGTATCGCAGTCAGTAACAGGCATCGGAAATGGCTCGCCTGCACTGAGTTTCTGAAAATCGCCGAATGAATCGGCACTGAGGGGGTAGCCGATGACGCGTGCGACCGGCTGCGTGGCATGAAGAGCTTTTTCAGTGCCACACGTGACGATGATAGTCGAGAGACCGTTGCAACCGAGGTCCGGCGGCATCAGGCTACGTACGATATCGCGATCGGGCGCCGGAATAATTCGGTGATTCGTCCCAGGGCTGATGCATATACGGATCGAACAGCGTCATATGAACCTTGTCGGAATGCGCCTTGCTGTCGAGATAGGCGCAAGGGATGCAGCCACGCCACACGCGGGCAAGTGCGGCTGGAGCAGGTGTGGCGTCCCCGCCGGCGCATGTGCTGTTGTTCCAAATAGGATCGATCATTAAATCGCCGCCCCAACCAGGCCGAAGCTATAGCCGCGCAAGCGCGCCTGCATCGGGAACGGATAGAAGATCGGCGGCTATCTTGGGGTCGGTGCCGTGAGGCTGTCGGAGTGTGAGTGATCGGCGCAGCCTGAGCGACCTCGGATTGAACGGCGGCCGGAGTCGAGGGCGGCGGAAGAGCACTCACGAATGGAATAACGACATGCTTCATGTAATCGTCAGGCGGGATCTCGGGTTTTCGCTTGCGCATGAATAGCATAAGGATCGAATCGACGATGGCGACGACCACACGGCCACGACAATACCTACGACCAATGCTGGCCCGCATGCCGCGCTAAGGGCGAGGACAGCCAGGATGAAGCAGGCAGCGGCAGCGGACATATTGAAAGCATCTTCGCCGATTTGCAGACCTCCTCGTTCCCTTTAATCGCTTTCACTAGCGATACGACGGCCTGTGCTAAGGCCGCAGCGGCGACCAGCGGTCCCGGTACTTTGCCGATAATGTCCCCTCGGCGTCGAAACGCCCGCCGGCTTTCACCACGGTCTCGAACCAGGCTCCGCTCTTAAGGAAAATATTCTCGCCGGTGCCGACCAGTTTGAGGCTGTCTTTGACGACTTCACCGAGCTCGCTTTTCGAGACTATCATCGAGGCCTTCAGTGCAGCTTCGTAAGCAGCCTTCTCGGCATCGGACAAGCCGCCTTCGATCAGAGCAAGTGCCCCTTTGTAGATGTCACCGTTTCTTTTGATTCCCTGAAAGACCGATTGCGCGGTGCTCGCGATAGTGGTTGCAGCCTGCGCCGGCGGCAGTTTTTTCACATTCATCATCGCGCAGATTGACTGGTAGATGCCGTAACCAAAGGACGCTGCAGGCAAGAGGGTTGGTGCGGCATCACCACCGAGCTCGATGCCCGGTACTTTCGGGAGATTGGTCTTGACAATGTTCAGGCGCGCCATGAGAGCCGCTTCGAGCTTATCGATCCTTGTGGACGACTTAGCGTTCGCGGACGGCGCAGACTTAAAGAACTCGATCGCAAGCGACTTGGCCAGAGTCGCATTGAACGCAGTACGGTGAGGGGGTTGGCGGCATTGGTGCCTGCCTTCACGAGGGAATCGAGTACGGCGTTACCGCTCGGGCTTTGGTGCATCTGGTCGAATGCCGATGAGAAGGTCTCGCTCATATCATCGACGTCGTTGAACTTGGAGCTGAACGTCATCATAGCCATTTGGGCGGCCAAGAGATCGAGACGAAATTCCTGCGAGTTCCGACGGATCAAGCGCCGCCAAAACGCTTGCGTAGCGCGTGGACAGGCGTAGTGCCGCGTCTTGAAGATCTGGATCAGCTGAGTTTCAGTGGCTTTTTGTTGGTTGGACTTGGCTGGGCGTCGGCTCACAGTTGATCTCCCAAGACGGCAAGCCCGAAGCTCACAGTGTACCATTCGGCTGCGGCGTCGAGGACTTGAATTCGTTCGAGATCAAGCGTGTTAGTGAGCGGCGCGCCGGGAGAGCCCGGCACAGTTGGCTCGAAGCGCGTCTTGCCGGCTAGCTTCGACTGCCACGGTTCATCCAGAGCCCAATTGAAGTTATCGCCCATGGCATCGCAAGTAGCGTCGGCGAGGCCAGGGAATTCCATGGTCAACAGTTCATGGATGTCGAGAGCAGGCGCAGGGATGTTACCGCCGGGCGCAGCTATAAGCGCCGGTTTTTCGGGCGTTAGGTCGTCTTTAACGAATGCAAGCGTCACGGTACCAGTCTGATCGCGCGATCCGACGATACCGAGCAGATGTTTGCGATCTTCAGTGGGCTGGATCACGCCGAAGGCATTGGCAGCACGATTGCTGCTGTACCAGTAGCGGGATAATTGACCACCGCCGAACTGCTCGTCGGCCTTCGTTCGTCGGTCAGCGCTGACGGCTTGTCGGTCCAGTTGTGCAAGAAGCTTTGCTGATAAGCGAGAATCGACTTGGACCGTTGTGTGCTCCCGAGCTATGGAAGGGCGCGAAGGCAAAGCTGCAGGGTAGGCCGGGTGGCACGAAACCCTCGGCGAAAATGAGACGCAGGGGAGGGATAGTGATCCGGGCACCGGGCTTGGACATGGCTGCGGCTCCTCAGATGGATGAGGTGTTTAGGCCGATGTTGCTTCAGACTAGTCTAACTGAGAGTCATATACCACTACTTTACGTTTTACACAGCATAGCATAAAATAACATTTCTCGACAGTGGCGATATCTCACTATTCTTTTGGTTCATTCCCAGATGATACTAAGCGCTGGAACGAACAAGCCTGGAGCCTAAACTCAAGCGTCAGGGTGGAGGGAAATTAAACAGGCGATGGGGTCAGGCTGTGACGCGTTGGAATGAAGTCCGATTCTCTGCGAGAGTAACAACGATCTCACGTAACGCCCGCATACCATAACTGAGGCGCGGGCCGGGGCGTCCCAGCCAGGCTTCGGGCACGCAAATGATTCGGCCGTTAGCGACGGCGGGAATCGCGCGCCATGACTGCCGACGCTGCACGAAAGCCGGACGTACCTTGGCGGGAGCGATGCCGCACCAGGAGAGGACTATCGCGTCCGGAGCAGCGGCGACGACCTCGTCGTCACTCACCGGTGTGCTTTTGCAATCGCGATTCGACCACGGGTTTGTGGCACCGGCACGATCGATCATATCTGACACCCAGGAGCGCCTGCCGGGAACGATGACCGGTTTTGGCCACCATTCAACCAGTATGCGAGGCGGCATTTCTGTTTCGTATGCGATGCTGGCGGTCTCGGCGCGCATCCGGGCGACCAATTCATAGCCCCGCTGATCGACGTTCAGCGCGTGAGCGATTCGCGTGATGTCGCTGTAGACATCGTCAAGGCTCACAGGCTCCATAACCAAAATCGGCAAGCGAGCACACTCGAGAGCTTCGACGATGCGTTCGTGGCCAGGTACGGTCAAGGAAGTAAGCACCAGGTCGGGATTGAGCCGCTTAACGCGGTCGACGTCGACGTTGAGGTCGGGGCCTATACGCGGCAAGCTTTGCACGACTTCGGTTGGATAGTCGGAATGATCGTCTACACCTACGAGCATCTCGGCGCATCCGAGCGCGCAAACAATCTCCGTGTTGGAGCAAGTATGGCTTACGATACGCAACTAGCTTTTCATGGCACGGCAACGACCGGCTTCGACTCTAACACGTTCCAGGGCAGCGACTGGCACAGTCAAACATGGCTAATCAAGCAGGTCTCGGAGCCATGCGCCATCAGGGTGCCTCGAGCGTCGTAGATTCGGCCTTCGGAACTGGCCACACGCCCGCCAGTATGGAGCAAAGTGCCCTCGCATCGCAATTTACCGGTTTTTTCGAGGACAGCCTTGACGAAAACAGTTTTCATCTCGAGTGTCACGAAGGTTTGGCCGGGCGGTAATGACGAATGTACCGCGCATGCCAGTGCCGTATCGAGCAAAGTTGCGATCCAACCGCCGTGAACGATGCCCATTGGGTTGTAAAAACGCGCAGACGGCATCGCCTCGAAGATCACATGTCCAGCCTCAGCGGATATGGGCCAGATATCGGTTTCCTTGCTGAACGGCGGCCGGGGATAAGTTCCATCGAGCAGGCGGCGGAGAAATTCCAAGCCTGAAACAGCTACAGCATCGACACGCGGGACTAGACCGACATTTCCGTTTGAATTCAGATCAGCCATTGCATTCCTCCATATTGCTCAATTACTAATGATCGGTATCGAATTACTATTGCTACGCGCTGTAACTATTCAGCGGCGGCAGCGGTCCCACCGATAGTGAACCGGCGGATGAAGAACGCCAGCGGAAGGCCTATAATCACAACCATCGCGAGCAAGCGGAAGCAATCCATGAAAGCGAGCATACTGGCCTGCTGCGCGACACTGTTGCCAATCAAGCCATAAGCCTGATGGACAGCGTCAGGAGTGGTCGATCCCCGAGTTACGAAGTAGAGGCTGGAATTATGCACGAATTGGCGAACGGAGCCGCCCGCCGAAGTGACATTGCTAACAAGCACGCTCTGATGGTACTCAGTGCGGCGCTCCAGCATTGTGGTGACAAAGGCGATACCAAAGCTGCCGCCCCAATTACGGCATAGATTAGTCAGGCTCGAGCCTTTGTTGTTTTTGTTTTTCGGAAGATATGAATAAGCGAGCTGGCTGACCGGCACGAACATGAAGGCATAGCCAAAGCCCTGAAAGCCACGGGCCACGGCGAAATGAGCATAGTCGGTCTGCGGTGTGAAGCTCGCGAAGTACAGGAATGACAAGGATGCAAAGGTAAAACTGGCGCCGAGCAACCGAGATGTTCCGATCCTCGGCACCATCCTTACAACGAAAGGTGCTAGAACAGTGATTACCGCCGCACCCGGACCCAGCACCAGGCCGGCATCAGTGGCAGTGTAGCCGAATAAGGTTTGCAGCATTTCAGGGATCATCACAGTGCTGCCGAAAAGTCCAAAGGCGAAAAGAAAATAGTATACGCACGAGAGTGCAAAATTGCGTTCGCGCAACAGGGTCAGCTCGACTACGGGATCGTCGTGACGCCACTCCCACCAAATCGCAAGTGCGATAGCCGCAAACGCGATAGTCAGAAAAGTGACAATCAAGTGGCTGCCGAGCCAGTCGTCGCGTTCTCCGCGATCCAGGACTACTTCGAGGCAGGCGAAGCCCAGCGCGATCAATGTGATACCGATATAGTCGATGCGAAGTTTGCCGCCGCTGCGCGCCCGTTTACGCTCCTCAGTGAACTCGACGGGATCGTGAACCAGCCGGCTGGATAGCATCAACGAGAGCAGGCCGATCGGCACGTTGATAAAGAAGACCCAGCGCCATGAGAAGCTGTCGGTAATCCAGCCGCCCAGCGGGGGACCGATTGCGGGCGCGGTCACGATCGCCATGCTATAGAGCGCGAATGCGGCGGCTCGCTTCGATGCTGGAAACGTATCGACAAGTATTGCCTGTTCGACTGGCGCCAGCCCACCACCGCCAACTCCCTGAAGGATGCGGAAAAAGATCAGCATTCCGAGGCTCGGTGCAAGACCGCATAACAGCGAGCTCGCTGTGAAGAGCGCCACGCACATCATGTAGTAGTGCTTGCGCCCGAACACGCGGCTCAGCCACGCGCTCATCGGGAGGATCACGGCATTGGCGACGAGATAACTGGTGAGCACCCAAGTGCTTTCGTCATAACTGGTGCCCAGCCCTCCAGCGATATGGGGTAGCGAGACGTTGGAGATACTCGTGTCGAGCAGTTCCATGAAGGTCGCCATCGTGACCGTGAGAGCAATCGCCCATGGATTGTGGCTAATCCGAGACGGGGCTGGCGTGACGGACGGGGATAACCGTTCAGCTCCTGATCGTGCGATTAGCGCAGCCATACTTTGGGCTCCACTGACATGCCTGGGTGAAGCAGATGGCCTGGGTCCTGGCGAGGAGCGAAACCGATGCGCACGGGTAGGCGCTGGACGACTTTGACGTAGTTGCCGGTTGCGTTCTCAGGCGGCAGCAGGCTGAAACGATCGCCGCTCGCGCCTGGAAGGTTCTCAACGTAGCCGCGGTAATCGCGGCCAAAAGTGTCGACACGTATCGTGACTGCCTGGCCGGGACGCATCCGCGCAAGTTGCGTTTCCTTAAAGTCGGCCGTTACCCAGATAAGACCGGTCTCGGTTAGGAACATCAAGCTTTGGCCCGGCTCAATGCGCGAACCGAGCTGAACGCTGCGCTTGCCGATGATTCCGTCAGCGGGTGCATAGATGTGCGTATAGCTTAAATTTAGCAACGCCTGATCGAGCGCCGCTTGCGCCGCGTCAACCTGAGCCTGGCGTGCAGCAATCGCCTTGAAGGCCGAGCCAGCCGCTTCGCGCAGCGCGTCAGTATTCGCTGCCTCGATCTGCGCGACTGAGTTGTACTGATCGTATTGCTCTTGCGAGGCGACCTGCTGTGTTAGGAGAGTCGCATATCTTCGGAGATCGCGTTGCGCCTTAAAGTTGGCTGCATCACTCTCGCGAATCGAAGCCAGAGCGGCGGCATAGTCCTGCTCGGCCGAGGCAACTTGTGCTTGGGCAAGTTCCAACCGGGCCTTGGCCTGAGCAACGGCAACCTCGAAATCTCGCGGATCGATCTCAACCAATAATTCGCCCTTACGAACACGGTCATCATCTTCCGCATGGACGGCGATCACGGTGCCGTCGATGCGCGAGCTCAGCGGATCGATATGACCGTCGATCTGGGCGTCATCGGTCGACTGGAAGGATTGCAGGTAATCCCAGGCGAAGGGCGCAATGGTGGCTGTTCCCACGAGGACCACGGCGACGAGCAGAATTCGCCAGTTGATCCGTCGGGGATGTCCGCCGTCACTGGAAGCGTCTGCTCTATCATGCGAGGGAGCAATCGACTCACCAGCGAAGTTGTGGGAACCAGTTCCGCCGGATTGGAGCGCTTCGAGCGGTGCCGGTGAATCGGCAGCGCCATCGGGCAATTCGCGAAGACTTTGGCCGCTTGCGAAGGCGTCGGTTTGATTTTCGGATGCAATGTCCATGTTTAACCGCCTCAGAATAGATGTATATACAAATATACTGCCAAAAAAATTAGCCGTTAAGCTTCTTCAGCGAAGACCGGAGCGCAGCTACGTTTTCCGGGCCCAGAAGCTGACTGACTTGATCTTGCGCCTTTCGCCAGGCGGGGTAGGCTTTGCGAATTATCGCCGTCCCTTGCTCGGTTATCGTTATGCGATGGCTCCGACGGTCCTCATCAGCTTCCAGCCGCAACAGCCCCTTGGCGCACATACGATCGACATTGCGGCTGAGTGTTGACTCATCCATGGCAAGGATTTTGGCTAGCTCCGAGGGCCTCATTTCAGAGCGATTGCTGACGGCTACCAGCACATTGAACTGGCTGGTCTTCACTCCGGCCTTCGCCAAAGCATCGTCATAAATCGATGTGACCATGCGATTAAGCATGCGGACACGAAAGCCGATGCATTCACGTCCGATGTGTTTGGTGTCATCGCCCATGAGTAATTGTAAATGCAACTATTGATGCTTCGTCAAGGCGCGCGAAAGCTTGTAAAAAATTTGCTCAACGCCCGCGAAAGACGACTTTGTCGCGGAACTTGCGGACACCATATTCGAGTACGCCCCTGACCCCCGCCTGCATATCCTCAGTGGCGAAGAGCGCGGGAGCCAGATCGTCGACTGCGCGATCGGCGGCACGAATGCCACCGTCGAGATAAGCGCGCACGAAGCGCTTCCCGGCCGCGAAAGCGACCGTCGGACCCTTCGCGAGTCGTGCGGCGAAGGCCCGGCTCTCGGCCTCGAAATGCTCGTCAGGAATGACCCGGTTGACGATGTTCCAGCGCTCGAAGGTAGCCGCATCGTATTGGGCCGCAGTATATATGATTTCGCGGGCACGGGCTGGACCGGCTCGCTCGGCCAATCGCTGCACGCCGCCGAGAAGCGTCGTAGTTCCAATCGACGCCTCAGCCTGGCCAAAGCTGGCTGAGGACGCAGCCCAGATAAGATCGCACGCGAGCGCAAGCTCAAGGCCGGCTGCAATGCAAAGGCCTTGAACTGCCGCGATTGTTGGGAATGGCAAATCCTCAAGATCGGCAATCAATCGCAGATGACCGGTGAAGCGTTCGCGTGCTTGAACCGGTGTTACACCAGAGAAGACGCTGACTTCGGCGCCGCCTGAAAATACTTTGCCTTCGGCGCGGACCAGCAATACGCGCAGGGGCGCCTGCTTAATCGTGTCGACCGCCGAGCGGAGGTCGGCGATCAGTTCGCTACTGAACAGATTGAGTGGAGGATTGGTTAGGGTGAGGATGCCGAGACCGTCTTCTGTAGTAAAGTGTACTTTGTCCATGCTTAGTCCACCATCCGGGGCTGATTGGTTGCGGAAGGAGATAGTCATTCCCAAGAGACGCCGGGGCTTGGCGTTTCAAGCTTTTTCAAGTAGGGCTCGACGTCGGGCGCGAAGGCTGGATGTTTGCGCAATCTCTCAAAGTGCATGAAGGCTAGGGGATGCGATGATTCCCATCCGCGTAGAATCGGTGCGGCTCCAATCGCTTCGAGATTGTGAACACGCGCCCTTTCGTTATGAAACAGGCTCAACTCGGCGACGAAGCAAATATCTGCGAGCGTGAGATTATCGCCTGTGATGAAGGTGCGACCAGGTCCGAGCGCCTGATTGATACCGCCGGCATAGACCGCGAAGGCCTCGCGCATTCGTGCATGGATTTCACCCGTCATAATGGCACTCATCAAAGCCAGAAGGTAGATTTGCGAGTCGCGGGCAAAGACCAGGCTCGCGTCCAGAAAACTGTCGACGCGTGCGGCTTCATACGGTCCGTGGCCATAGAGCGGGAAGCGGGTTTCGCCGATTCGCGCAACCGCCCGCATGATACTGTTCGATTCAAAGATGCCGATTTTGCCGTCCGGACTGAACGCGGCAGGAACGGTAGCAAACGGCTGGGTCTCAATGAAGGCGCGGGTTTTATGTAGCGTGCCTTTGAAGCCGACTTTGCCGGCGATAGCCTCAGAGCCATCGGAGGAACTAGCACTACTGAGCGGCCGCGCGTCGAAATCCCACAGCCAGCCTCCTATCTCCTTCGGCGAGGTGCCTCGTATCTCGATATCAACGCCGCACAACCGCGCGGCGATCGTTGCCTTCCAAATGCGAGGATTCGGCAGATACGAAAAGATCCGTAAATCACTCATGGATGTACTCCTCAAGTCAGTCACCGAAGCTTCACCCGAGCAAGGGCAGCGACTACCAGTTTTCTCCAAAAGGCCGGACTTCGACATTGAACGACCACGCGCTGCGATCCTGATGGGCGATGTGCCAGATTTCATCTGCGATCGCGGCCGGTCTAATAAAGAAAGAGCTGGGAGCGTCAGGCCAGCGCTTGCGCGTCCATTCGAGATCGATCACAGCGTCGATCAGGACGTAGGCGACGTGCACACCTTTGGGGCCGAGGTCGCGAGCGAGCGATTCGGCGAGAATCCGTTGTGCAGCTTTAGTCGGTGCGAATCCAGCAAAGTTGGCCTTGCCGCGCAGGGCCGAGGTATTGCCGCTCGCTATGATCGAACCTTCGCCTGCCGCTACCATCGCGGGTGCCAGCTTGCGAGCGAGATAGAGCAGGGCCATCGTGTTGACCTGGAAATTGCGGTTGAGAACCTCGGGATCGATTTCCATGAAATTACCGAAGGCGCCTCCGACCGCGTTATGGATCAGCACTTTTGCATCGCCGAGATCACTGCGAACCGCGTCCAGCGTACTATTGAGGCGAGTCTGATCGGTGACGTCGCATGGATAAGGCCGGGCTCCTGGAATATCACGCGCCAGCGCGTCCAGTCGATCGTGATCCCGCGCAATCATTGCGACCGAGTATCCGCCCTCGGCGAAGCGGCGCACGATAGCCGCGCCAGTACCCGGACCGACACCGGTGACGACAGCGACTGGATTGCTCTGATTCATATTGCAGTTCCTTTTAAATTTAAGAGTGAAGGGGTTTAGTCGGCGGAGTCGCTCGCCGCGGGTGCGGGTTGCTCATGGATCACGTGATCACGCGTCAGGCGTGAAATCGCGTGCGTGGTATAGCCGAGCCCGCTCAAGATCGCGGCGTTATCTGCACCGAGATAAGGGGCGAGGGTCCGGATGCTCGACGCAGTGCGCTCGAAGCTCGCCGCTGGCCGTGGCTGTCGCACTCGCCCATATGCCGGGCTTTCATATTCTTGTAACAAATGATTGGCGCTGACTTGCTGATCGTTGAGTAGCTCATAGCGTCTTAGCACTGGCGCTGAGGGGACATCGTTCGCCATCAAGCGAGGAAGGATTTCGTCCGCTCGCCATTGCTCCAATTCACTGGCGACCAGTGCCCGGCGCTCGGCTGAATTGTAAGCGCGCGCCCGCGACGTCTTGAACCGTGGATCATCGAGCAAGTCTTCGCGCTTGAGTGCGCGGCACATCCCGGCCCATTCGTCGTCTGACAAGGCGGCCGCCGTGATGTAGCGATCTTGCGTGGCGAAAACGAGGTCTGGACCCTCCTCACCCATCGAAGGATCGCGTTCGTCGCCCACTAATGTGAGACCCGGCATCGCCTCGGGCCAGAGGAAGGCAATCATCGCGTCGAGCATCGCGAGCCGGACGTGCTGGCCTTGACCCGATCGTCCGCGAGCGAAAAGCGCGGCGGTAATCGCCTGGGCGGCGGTCAGCGCGGTGACGTTGTCGGCAACAATAGTGCGGACCATGCGTGGCCGGCCCGTTTCTTTATCGGCCTGAATGTCCGCCAGACCGGACATCGCCTGAATCACTGGGTCGTAGGCGCGTTGGGCAGAGTATGGGCCGCTCTCGCCATAACCGCTAATCGAGACGTATACAAGGTCCTTGCGAAGAGCGCGTACCGTCACCTCGCTCAAGCCGATTCGTTCCGCGGTGCCGGGGCGGAAGTTATGCACCAGCACATCGGCAGTCGGGATGAGCTTGTGCATGATCTCGATGCCATCATGTGATTTAAGATCGACGGACAATGACCGCTTGTTGCGATTGCACGAGAGAAAGAACGCCGACATCCCATTGCGGCGCAGGCTAAGATGGCGCATCAGGTCACCACCGGGCGGCTCGATCTTGATGACGTCCGCGCCCTGGTCAGCGAGGATCATTGTTGCGACCGGACCCGCAACCATCGAGGTCAAGTCCAGTACGCGTACTCCGTCAAGCGGTCCTGCCATATTGCTATACCAATGGAATAGTCAGTTATTGTTTGGCTGGAAAATTACGTTTCAACGCCGCCTTATAGACTGGACGCGAGGACACCCGTTCTCGGTATTGACGGAACGATTCGGGGAGAAGAATCTTCAGTGACAGCGCCCAATCGAGGCAAGTTGTCAGGAGAAGATCGGCTACACTTAAGAGGTCGCCGAACAAATACGGTTTGCTGCTCTGGAGTCGCGGAGCCATGGCTTCAAGGTTTCTGATGAAATAGTTTTGCGCGCTGGCGACGGCGATCGGCGCATCGCCGTAAATGTCTTTCAATCCCTGGTGGCGGCGGATGATGTAGAGAGAAGCCGCGTCCAGTTCCGAGATGACGAAATAATTCCATTCGTTGACGGGGGCTCGCTCCGCAGGATTGGCCGGAAGGTAAAAGGCGTTAGGGTTGCCAAAGGTGTCGGCGAGGTACTGCACGATCGCCGCGCTTTCGGTCAGAACGAACGATCGATGCCGGAGGACAGGAATCTTAAGCCGGGGATTGAGGTGCTCAAACTGGTTAGTCAAAGTCTCGCTGCTACGCGGTGGCCAAGGATGGAATTCGTATTCGAGTCCCAACTCCAGCAGCATCCAATGGACTCGCATAGTGCGGCTGGAGCCGACTCCCCATATAGTCAGATCATGCGGCATCAGCTTGTAATCCCGCCGCTAGAAATTCTCTTTGAACGGGCGCAGGTCGAGTTCGTGGCTCCAAACGCTGCGATCTTGATGCGCGAGGTACCAGAAGGCATCTGCTATAGCCGAAGGCTTCAGAAGATCCTCTTCTTTGGCGTTGGGCCGCAGGTTTCGCAGGAGTGGCATATCGATGCCGCCATCGACGTTGACATATGCAACGTGAATCCCTTGCGGATGGAGGTCGCGAGCCATCACCTGCGCGAGGCCGCGGACGGCAAACTTGGCAGGCGCGAATGCGGCTGAATTCGGCCAGGGCCGAATTCCTGCGGTAGCGCCAGTAATAAGAATTGTACCGGCTCCGCGCGAAAGCATCTCGGGAACGACCTCGCGCGACCACAGAAAGGCGCCGAAAGTATGAAGGCGCCAGGTCTCTTCGAAAACTTTCGGCGTGGTTTCCATCAACCGTCCGATGGGACGGCGTCCGCCGTTGAAAATCAAGATATCGATCGGGCCGAGATCACGCGCGATCCGGTGATGCGCATCGGCGATCTGATCGGCAAGAGTCGCGTCACTTTGGATCGGCTGAGCGATGCCACCCGCAGCCGTGATCTCGCTTGCGACCTTCGCGACAACTTCATTGCCGCGTGCGATCAGCGCCACTTTGTAGGCTGAGGCGAAGCGCTTCGCGAGCGCCGCACCGAGGCCCTCGCCGACGCCCACTACGACTGCAACTCCAGATCTACTTTCAGAAGTCATCGGCCTTTCCTTACTGGTGAATAAGCCTCACTCATCCACTTGAGTGGTCTTTGCACGTCGTTGTCAGTCCGCCGATGCGCCGGGACTAGAGCATCACCGCATCTTTACCAGAATCGCTTGTATATGCAAGGAAGCATATATCGAACCACAAAGAAAAGCGTGGGATTGCGTGAAGAATGAGGCAGTCGAGGAGGGATCTTCGCTATTTGCTTCGCATAGTGCGAGCAAACACGAAGTGTAGAGAGTGTCGAGACGAGAAAACGAGCCGGAGTGTTTAGCTGGCGCGACGTGGCCGAGGTGGGATTCGTCGGGATCTGGCGAGAGGGTATTTTAACCTACAATAGGTGTTCGGCAGCATTTCATAACCCGGCAAGCAATGGGCGTTTGGACTTTGATCAATCGCGCGAAATAAAATCGCGAATAACGACCTGAGGTCATTCATGTCATGGTAGGTGGACGTTGCCCATGCCTCCTCCGCCGGATCCGCTGGTAGAGTCGAGAATCCGGACATCACGGGAATTCGAGCCGATGATGCAGGTGGGTCCCGCGCCTCGATCACATCTGGCGCGAGGATTTAGATTCGCGAAGAAGACATCCTCGAAGGATGCCCACGGTCCCGATCCTCCGCAGATATGTTCGGGATGAATGGATACCAAGGCGCGGATATTGGCGCTTGGATGATCATTTTGAATCTGGCCGCCGTGAAAGTCGACGAATGACCAGGCATTACAGTTGGAGATATCGAAAACCGGTGCGGAGATGGCAGCGAAGTATTCGATGTAACAACCGAAGCATCGGAAGCCCGCGCCCGTGATGATGGCACTGTTGCCGAGTCCGTCGAAGGAAGTCTCATTCATTGTGATGCCGCAGCCGTAACTCCTGACACCGATCTCAGAGTTGAAAATGACGCCCTGGTTGATCGTAATATTCTCGCCGGCGTTCTTGAGCCCTGCCGGACAATCCACGCCGACGCCAGTATTCCAAATGGACGGATGGTCAATCTGATCCACGAAGGCGAAATTCCCGAACTGGACGCCTACTCCGAACCCATTAATATCGGGCCGCTCGATCACTGTCTGCCCGGTCTCGATACGTATCCCGACCGTCGCGCTGGAGGACCCCGGACCAATCAGATGAAGCTCATCCCACGGAACGAGATTATCGCCATAAGGACTGGATGGGTGACTGGAAACAATGGAGATTGCGACGGTCGAAGCAGCGCTGAACGACAACGCGTGGAAGTCGAGAACGGCGCCATTGCCCCGGATGCCGACGCATGAACCAGGGAAGATGAGCGTCGACTTGACTACACAAGTGCGTCCGGCGGGGAGACTAATATAGTTTTGATTGGTGGCGTCCTGGCTGGCAGCGATAACGCATTTGGAAGCTGCGGCCTTGATCGCTCGGCCAAGCGCGAGCGTGTCGTCCGTGCGGCCGTCACACTTTGCACCGTAACGCAGTACCTCAACGCCTCCGCCATTACCAAGCTGAGCGCGGGTTTCGGACGCATGCGCGTTAATCAGGGCGGCGGCCAAAACTAATAAGAGAAACTTTAAGGCACGCGGTTGAAAAATCAGCCGCGGAAAAGTCTGACGCTTTCGATGATTGCGTTGATTCAAATAGCTACAAGCCGCTTAAGTGCGTGCAGCGACGTCGTCTAAAAGTGCTTCCCAGGCTGCGACGGCAGTTCGAGCGCCGCTGTCCGCTAGATCTTCATGCAGAGAGACTGTCTGGGACAGACGACACTGTCGCTTGTCGATTACTGAGCCGATCGCATCAGCCATCGCTATGTGATCGTCGACTGGCACGAGTAAGCCGTAACTGCCTCCATCGAGAATCTCGCGCGGACCAGCGACACAGTCAGTGGAAACGATCGGTATTCCCAAGGCTCGAGCTTCCATTAACGCGAGCGGCAGACCCTCAAAACGCGACGCCAGAACGAAAACATCAGATCGCCGCATTATTGAGTACGGATTCGCCGTGAAACCCGGCATCTCAACGTATCCTTGCAATGATAAATCGGTCACCAGCTGCATAAGCTTGGAACGTTCCGGTCCCTCGCCAAGGATGATAAGACGGCACCGGTTGCCCCGCGCATGAAGTTCGTGGACCGCCCGGAGCAGAATGTCGAAGCCCTTTTGTGGCGCGAGTCTTCCAACCGCCGTTAACATGGCATCGCCGCCAGGGTGACCAAGTTCAACGGCCCGATCACCACCGGCAAGCTGCCGTACGCGCTCATGGTTAATGAAATTGGGGATGAACTCGACTCGCGTGCGCGCGAATGGGATCCGTTTCGCCAGCACTTCATATGCGCGTTCGCATGGAAACACGCTGGCCGCGAGCCTCGGCTGAACCAGTCTCATCAAAAACCGGTGACGTACGCTATCCATCGGAGAGCCGGGAACGGCGGCATTTTGCACCCATCCGATAACTGGCCGGCGTGTGACAATGCCTGCGAGCCAGGCGAGGTAAGTAGTGCGGCATTGCAGGCAGGCGACGATCACGTCAACGGCCTGCGCGCTCGCGATTAAACGAGGCAAAGGGCTGAAGAAGGCTTTGTCGCCGCTTCTGTCGACGGCATTAGACACTAAGTGTTCAGGCGAAGCTTCTGAGAGCAACGCGCCTTTATGCTGAAAGAGAAACAGGCAGGGCCGCACGCGATCACGCCCCAGCAGGCGCAATAAATCTAGAGTGACGCGCTCGGCCCCTCCGCCGTCGAGAGAAGGCAGAACGAATAGTGCGCGCAGTGCTCGGCACATCGGCCTGGAAAGATTACAGGCTCTGCCAGATGGCCAGGCAGCCTGGAGAAGATGGTTGAGCACCGTCAGTTTTCAGGACAGCTGTCTGAGAGACGAGCTCCTAGTTCAACCCTGGGATCAAGCCGCATTCATAACGTTCGCGCCATCGATTTGCGCCAAAACCATGACCGAGCAGGACAAAGATCCTTACTTCGCGAGAAACTTTATGGCCGTCGGACACCTTATAGCCAGGATTTCTCAGTAACGAAGAATCGCGCTCCCGCAACAGACCTTCGGTCAATTTGCGATGGCGTTTGGCATATCCTTGCTTGGTCAATTCGCCGGTCAGCATGCGACGCTGCGCGCTCTCGACCATAGCGAGACCTCGGGCGCGATCAGCGCAAAGCGAGTCCACCATCTCGCGCATGGCGTCCGGTGAACCCAACGGAACAAAAGCGATCTCGTCATCAGAGAAATAAGCACGTAGTCCTCCGGTATCTGTGGCGACGACCGGCAGACCTGAAATGGTCCCTTCAAAAATCACTGTGATTCCTGAGGCGTGGCGATTGTACTTGAGTGGCACGACCACGAGATCTGCCCATTGATAGACTTGGCGGACATCTGTCTCGGTCTGCGCTTTAGCCAGTCGGACATTTGAAACATTACGCAACTGCCGTTGAGTCACTTGCCGGGACGCGATCATTAATTCGTATTCACTTCGTCCCCCGAAAGCGCGCAGCAAGGTTTTCCAATCGCGATGCATGTCGTTTCCTAGCGCGGCTATCCTTACAGGGCGATGAATGGGATCTCCGCGCGGTTCAATCATCCATTCGACTGCTCCGCCTGACAAGACGCACGCGGTTGGACGATTCGGAAAAAGAGTGCGGGCCGCATCAAAGTCTTCAGGTGACTGTGTAGTAATGATGTCCGCATACTTTAGCAAGTAGCGATACAACGCGCGTTTGACCGTTGAGAAATTGCTCCAACTGTCGAACAGCCAAACGCATTGAGCCAGCAGTTTCGGCACTGGTGGGTGGCTAAGAGAAAGAATAACGGAGGCTGCCAGATGCTCGCGCTCAGTATGGGTCCACACGACGTCAGCCGCTCGCAAGGCTTCGCGGTTTCGCCAGGCGTGGAGGAGGTCAAATCCCAGAAGCCGTCCCAGCATTCGACGAAATAGCTCAGCGAGGAGACTCTCCTCTCCGTCTTCTGAACAAAGGATAGACCATCCGCCGCCTTGGGCGTAGTGATAGCCGTATGGTAAATACGTTTTCACAGTTTTCCAGTGAGAAAGAGAGATCGTACCGTGGCTCAGATGCGTCGGTAAACTGTGTTGAGCGAGGCCGGGTCAAAATCTAGAACAGGCGAGTCGTCGGGCCTCGCGGCTTCAAAACCCGTTGGTGCAGGCCATCTTTGACGGATTGAAGCTATTAGGATGCCCCACAACAGCCACAAGACTGGATCGCTGATTTCGGCGCCTGACTCAACGAGTGCGAGCAAATGGGCGGCGAAAGCCACTGCAAATGCGCGATGACAGATTGTTGCAGAGGCTTGTGCGGGGACTGCGCTTTGAACTACACGGCTCATTCTGACTAAAGAATACATCAGCCAAGAGAAAAGCAGTACTCCCGCCAGCCCTAGATTGCTCATAATATAAGCCGCCATACTCATCGCTCGGTCGGAGCCTAATCCAGCGCCAAGCCCGTAGGTGGCCATGAGAGTGTCAAAGCTCCGAGCCACGGTAGCCATACGATGTAGTGACGAGCCCGACTGAGCTTTGTCGAGAAGGACATCGGAAAGAAGAACTCGGCCTTCGTAGGTTATCAGACACGCAACGGTTACAGCGATCGCAAGCAAGCCGATAGTCGCGATGATTAAAGCAGAGCCACGCTTTGCTGATAAGTCGATTAATTGACGCCAAAACATCCAGAGCAGTACGACCGCGGTCGTGATGTAGCCAGTCGTCGAAGTAGTACCAATCACCACCACGATTCCGGCAAGACCAAAGGCCAAATGCAGCCAACGGCGCCCATCGTGACTGGATGCCAGAGCTAATTCGAAGCCTACCCAAGCCGAGAGAAAAGATCCCGCCCCGGAGGATTCGTCAAAGGTTGCGCTGATGCGTGTAGCTCCGTTCAAGTCTTGGCTGGTAAGCTGAGCCCATGCCGGATTACTGTTGAAGAGCTCTCGTGGAAAAGGCAGTCCGCAATGGCGAGCGACGAACTGATAAGCACCGACCGCGACAACTATTAGGCCTGACAAACAGAACCTCGTGCAAAAGGCTTGCATGTCTGCAGGGGTTCGACTCGCTTCGACCAAATGAAAAACAACGATTAGATCGAGCAGCAGGTAGCCGGCTTGGCCAGCGTTGCTCAGACTCCAGTGCAATGGTAGGCGCGTATAGTAAGTGGCATCGGGACCGGCGCGGCCCAGGTCAACTGGCAGGCCGCGAAAGAGGATTGGAAGAATGAATGCCGACAAAACTGCCCATCCAACAAATGCAGTCACTATCTGAAGGTAGACACGAAGCGGCACGCTCAATCGGACATTCAGTCCATAGTTCAGCCATCTTGGAATCGAGTGAAGCGCGATCAGAAGAGCGATAAAATAGAAAGGGGCTATTCCCACTGGAAAAGTTCCGCCGCTCAGACTGAATACAGAAGCGGCTGCGAAGACCGCGGCTATGATCGCGACTTGCGCGAGTTTATGGGGAGCGAAGAAAAAAAACGCGAGCCCTATAGGTACTAGCGCGATTCCGCTCGGTGGAATTGCCATATCAGAAAGTAAGGAGCGATATCGGAATTTGCTGATGGGTCTAAGGAAAGCTCAAGCAGTCGCTACCGGAACACCAGCTTGGCGGCTCCCATCAAGTTAGCCATCCGCCAACAACTACTCGGCGTGCGGCATTCAATACTGAGTCTATCTGGATTTCCGCCATGCAACGCCCGTAATCAGGATTGGCGCAGCGAGTGGGCACTATATTACGATAGCTGTCGACGCAGGGACTGCATTGCGCAGTGGTTTCGTAAACATGCGTTACCCTTGTGCCTGCTGGTGCCCATTGCTCGGCTGAAGTTGCACCGAAGAGACCGACAGTTGGCGTGCCCATGGCCGCGCCGAGGTGCATCACGCCCGTGTCGTTGCTTACCAGCAAATCGCATTCCTTCAAAACGCTGGCTGTCATAGTGATTGAATCCAGTCCAGTTCCGTCGATGCTTGGACCCTTGTAAATCGATCGGAACTGAGCAAGCAGCGCACGCTCATGAGGTTGACCGGTCAGGATAATCGCCGGGTTGGGATCGCAATGTGAAAACCCGTCGGCCAATGAGGCAAAGTTGAGGAGTGGCCAACGCTTGAAGGGTTGACCACTGCCGCATCCAAGATGAAAGGCAATCTTGCGCGCCCGCGGATTTGTCACTCGACTCATCAGCCATGAGCGGCCCGCGCGGAGTTGTTCTTCAGACAAGGGTAACGGCAGGGGTACAAGCAAATCTGGCAGGCGCCTATCGATTAGCCGAGCGATTGCGAGGAATGATTGCCACATCGAAACCCCGCCACGAAAGCCGATCGCGTGGGTCAGAAACCGTATCTTGGCTCTAGATTCATTGCCTACAAAACCGATTCGAGTCGGAATACCGGTAGCGTGAAGAAAACCACTGCCGGCGAGGGAAGCCTGCTCGAAGTTTACCAATGCATCGTAAGAGCAAGCTCTGATTTCATGGAGTGTTCGCAAGGCCGAGCGGAGCGTTAGATTCTTTTGACTATATCGATGAAGACGGAAATTACCGCCAACCGCGAGCACCTCTTCTGTCGCATCACCGGCCAGGATGCCTAGCGAGAGCGATTCATTTCGACATCGAAGATGTTCGATTGCCGATCGCACCAAAACAGCGTCGCCCATGCCGTGTACCTTTACGACTAGCAATCGGGAAGGAGGCGATGGCAAGGGCTGTCCCATTACGACCCTAGGAGACAAGGGTAAATTCCGGAGAAGGCGCTCACAGGTGTGTGTGAGCCACGGCCTGCGGCCAGCTACCAACGGACTTGAGGCAAAACTCCTCAATGAGCACCTTCCGCACGGGTCACTGCGCTGACGGTCTTGAGCATGATCTGGAGGTCGCCCCGCAAAGACTGATCGCGGATGTATTCCATGTCTAGCCTGACTCGATCGGCATAATCAGTGATCAAGCTGCGGCCGTTGACTTGCCAATAGCCAGTCATTCCGGGTTTGACTGACAAGAGCAACTTAGCGTAGTCGTCGTACTGTTTGATCTCGTCAGGAACAATTGGTCGAGGTCCCACGAGACTCATCTCCCCGCTAAGAACGTTGAATAATTGTGGCAATTCATCCAGGCTGAAGGTTCGCAGAAAACGACCTAGCGGGGTAATCCGGAAGTCATCTTCTGTTGCAAGTTTAAAGTTCCCTTCGCGATATCTGCTATACAGCTTAGTGTCCGCTTTAAGGACGGCTTCTGCGTCAGCACGCATGGTACGGAACTTAAATATGCGGAAATAGCTGGCGTCTTTACCGAGTCGCTGTTGGCGGAAGAAGACTGGTCCCGACGAAGTTAATTTTACTGCGATTCCGATCAGACACATCAGCGGAGCGAAGACTAGCAAGGCTATTGCGGCAAGGACAATATCAAAGAAGCGCTTGAGGATCGCTTGCCAAGGAGCCAAAGATCCAGGTCTTAGGGTGATTACCGGGATTCCTCCCACCTCGCTCACTGAGTAGCGAAACAAGGCACTATCCAGCAAAGCAGGAACTATATGCACCGCGTTGCATTGCTTCAGCAAAGACACGATGGTGTCGCCGGTAGGAGTGCTATGGTTTTCGGACGGCATAACGAATACGTCGGTAGGAGGACTCAGTTGAGAATCACTCAACAGTGACATTTTTGTCGTTCGAGTATCTGTTCTAAGGGCGACTGACTCATAAGCATGCAGGCGCCTGAGTAGATTCAGTAGCCCCATACCAGTTGAGGGTTCACCCAAGATTATCGCGTTGCGGTAATGAGCCGGGCGGACGAACTGGCGTAACGCGTGATTCTCGAAAAGGCACTTGAGAATCATCGCGAGGGCCGCAGCCGTCAGAAATCCGAGTGTAAATTCACGACTAAGGCCTCGCAGTTTCAATATGAAGATTGCGACCGCGATAAACCCCAGCCACAAGGTGATTGCGCGTAGTAAGTGCCGCCATGAGCGTGCCAGCCACACGTCGTCGTCCCACTTGTAGACGCGCAGATAGCTGGTGGTTACTGCCCACAACAGAAGACTCGCGGAAAGTAAAATCGCGTATGATGAGGGCCAACCGATGATGTCGCCTCGATGGTGTTGTGGCCATATGAAAGCCCCAGACTGCTGCATCCTGGAGGCTGTCTTAGCTGCGAGCCCGAACGCTGCAACGATACAGCAATAGTCGAGTAGCCGCGAAAGAAAGCTGACGACGGGAGTGCGTGAGTCAAATTGCATCTTGGGTCTCGCCGCTTGCTAAATAATTGATCGAAACCGCCCCTAAACTCGGCATTAGAGGACGATTGTGCCGACAATTTGCTAAAAAATAGCGATCCGGATTGCTCAAAAAAGGCGAACTTAGCAGTTCAAGAATCGCGCGCAGGCCTCGCGAACCATTCGATATGGAATGGCCTCCATGCATCGGCGGGGTTTGTGGCGATATTCGAAACCGAGATCCAGAAAGCCGCAACCCCGGCACGGTGACTCTATGGCGAGCGCTCGCGGACCAATTGGACCCCAGCGGCGTACCGAGGTCGGCCCGTGCAAGGCAACGACAGGCGCACCAAGCGCGGCAGCGAGATGCATGATACCGGTATTGACTGAGACGACTAGACTTGCGTGCTCGAGCAATGAAGCAGTTGCATCGAGAGGTAAGCCGGCCGCGTTCTTAAAGCGTGAGCGAAGCGGCGACTTTATCATTGCGAGGAGGGTTTCGTTGGCACTGAATTGGCCAGGAGCTCCGGTCAAGATGATCCGATCGCATTCCGTGATGAGCTCGCTTGCGAGTCGGGCCCAGCGTTCGAGCGGCCATTCCTTGAGTTCAGCCCGCATCCCGCCTGGCCACAAGTGGAAGACGATCAATTTTTCGGTTTGTCGCGGAGCAGATTCAGACCGACAGTTGACTAAAGGCAGGTGCCAGGCTTCGAGCCCAATTGCGCGCACAAGATTTCGATGATTGTCTAATTCGTGTACGTCACTACGATGTTCTACGCCAGCGTCGTAAGCGTAGTGGCGATGTTGTTTCGCCGTGCGAAAGCCGACCGTGAAATTGGCGCCGGCAAGTGCACACAGCACCGCGTTGATCCTCGGCCAGGGACCAAAATCCAAAAGTAGATCTAAACGGTATCTGCGTAACTGTTGGATGGACGCGGCGAGATTGCCTAGCGAAAGAGTGATTTTGCCGTCGAGACCTGTTAGTAGCCCGGTTGCCTCGGCATTTCCTTTGGCTGAGAAAGCGATCAGCTGAGCCTCTGGATAAGCTGATCGCAGATCAGCGATCGCAGCACCCATCAAGATCGTGTCACCAATCGCCGCGGTGTTGAGTACACCGATAGTCCGGACTGCTGAAGGCACTGATCGGCGACGCCGTCCGGCACCCAGGGCCAGCAAAAGCGGAATCCCCGCATACCGGTCCAGCGCATGCAGATGACGGTTGCCGCGTCCGGAAATATTTCGGGTCAGCCCGCGCAACGAGTCAACGCGAAAATCTAATTCTCAAAATGTTATCGAGTGTCCGCTGTTAGAGAGTGAGCGCCGCTGTTACAGAGCGGATATCGTGCTTGTGCAAATAAAACTGGATTGGCGACCTAATTGCCCGGACTAACGAATGAAGCGAACGGTAGGCGCCTCGCAAGGTCTCACCCAACACTGAGTCAGCGGTCATCAGCGTTAATAGCAGAGGTGCCCTCGACAACGCGAAAGATTCCTTCAAGCAGGCGGCGGCAGCGAGCGCCTGGGTGTTCTGCGATGCAGCGGCGGCATCGATCGCATTTTTGAGAATCTTACGGCCTATCCAGGCGCGGGCACTTGCAAACGCTTCGCGTGCTTCGCTGTCTATCCACGGCGCGAACTCGTATCGGTCGAGAATACGCAGCCAATGACTCGCATGGATGGCAGGGGAATACAGTTGTTTGCTGAGATGATCATGCCCGAGCGTCAAGATAGCGTAAGGCACAGGACAAACTATCATGCCGCAGTTCACGGCATAGCGGCAGATGAAGTCGAGGTCGATGCCGTGCTCAAAGCTAACATCGATGCTGCCAACGCGGCTAAGCGCGGACTGACGAAACAAAATCGCATTCCAATCAGGAAAATCGCGGCGGAGAATCTCCATGAAGCCCAGCGGCGCAGGGTAGAAGCGTTCAGGCCAGCGAACGACTGGTGTTGCGATGAAACTCTGGCCAAAGCGCACTGTTGCTCCCGCGAAAAGGCCTGCCGCTGGGTGCGATTCAAGAGCATGTGTCGCGGTTTCGAAAAACCCCGGCAAAAGTGCATCATCATCACTTAGAAGATTAAAATAAGGGGTGCTTACTCTGTCGATTCCGTATTTGAAGTTGTTCCAGGCTCCAATGTTACTCGAATGGCAATAGTAGCCAACCCGAGAGTCTTCCCGAGCAAACTCCGCGACCACCGCGGAGGTGTCATCGCCTGAACCATTGTCGTAGACGCAAATTTGAAAAGCGTCATAATTCTGCGCCAGAACCGAACGTATTGCTCGTTTTAGCAGGCGTGGGCGTCTGAAGGTTGGAATAATTGTGGTGATTTCGGGCGCCATCACGATGTCAAGGCGATGCTGCCGGAGTTGGCTAGCTTACCGCACGACCATTAGCCGCAATCCTTGAATGAGAATTCGAGCCTTCCGAATGACATTGCTGGATGAAGCGCATCGCGTCGTGGAACATCCGCCAATTCTCCATTAGCCAATTCTCGTCGCGGTCCCACCACTTGAATTCCAGTAACTGCTCTACTGTCTCGGGTGGAAAGCGGTAACGTACTATTCGCGCCGGTACCCCAGCGACGATTGCATAGGGCGGTACATCCTTGGTCACAATCGCACCGGAGGCTATAATCGCCCCGTCGCCGACTGTGATCCCGTCGCGAATCGCCGCACGCAGCCCGATCCAGACATCGTTGCCAATCGCGGTATCAGCGTATTCTTCTCTACAATCGCGGTCGGCTAAGTTCCAGTGCTGGTCCGGCTTACGAAGATAAAAGATTGGATGGGTCGAAACAAAAGGCTCCAGCGGATGGCTCCCTAGGCCGATGTAAACTTCAGAAGCGATCGAACAAAATTTGCCAATCGCAGCGGCGCTGACGTTGCAACTACGCCCGAGATAAGAATAGTCGCCTATCTGTGCCTTGCGCAGACATACACCAGGTCCGAGCATCACAGCTTTACCAAGTGTCGTATCGTCAGAGATAGAGCATCGCCGAGAAAGGGTACAATGAACACCACGAACGACATTGCGATGGCGCAAAGATCGGATCAGAAGCCCAACGTATGCGCGCGTGTTGTTAAACAAAGATTCCATTAGTGGTAAACCAAAGACAGTAGCCGGATGAGCCGACTCTTGATCACAACGAAAATGCGTGACGTGTGGAGGCCGCCAATTCTCGAATTTGCTTTCGTATCAAAGGGATCGACAGTGAGGCAGCGCCGAAAGCGAGCACTCCATTCAAAAGAGCCAGCGATAGAATTCCCATTCGCGTGGTAACCGTGAAACTAAATCTAGCGACAAGGCAGCTCACGACGACGCAGGCGAACAGCGGAATAGCTAAATCATGGAGATACCAGCGTAGGCATTCTCGGCTAAGAAAGCGACGATGCATCAGTTGGACCTGAGTCACTAGGTAACTCACGTTGATCAGAAGCCAAACGGCGGCGGCGCCTGAACTTCCAAAGCGCGCCGTCAATAGCAACAATAGGGGCACGGTAACGAAAGCCGATGCTAAATTCGTCCAGAAGGCGATGGCTGTACAGCCATACGCGAGTTGCAAGGCGTACGGTATACTGACAATACAATTAAAGGCCGTGCCAGCCGTCAAAAGCGAAGCTGCCAGCCAAGTATGCGCTGCAGTTTGCTGGCTCCCGGTCCATGCGAAGACGAGCTGCCTGGCCAGAAAAATAAAAGTCGTCGCAGCAGGTAAAACTAGGATCGAAATAACTTGCGCAGCATGGTGATAAATCTCCGTCAGCCTGGGCGTGTCCTGGGCCGTGACGTGACGAGCGAAGGCAGGAAAGAGAGCGGTGAAGACCGGTGTGGAAACGAGATAGAGACTCCCCGCGATTTGCCAAGCCAGACTGTAGTATCCGAACGCCTCCAATGAGAGTTGCTTGCTGATGACGATCTTATCTAGTTCCGTCAGTACCATTGAGACTATGGTCACCGCAGTGACACCGCCGGCAAAGCGGCGGATGCTGCGGATAAGGCTGAGCCGAGGGATTGGCTTAGACCCCGCGGGCAAACAATGCCACAGCAAAACTGCAAGAATGACAGTTTGTATGCTGTTGATTATTAGTTGCCAGGCGAAAAAAGCCCACGTCGTAGGGGACGCCAAAAGGATCACGACAGCGGCGCCTAAGTTCCGGGTCGCGGTAAAAAATAGCGATATCCACGAGAGCAATACCTGGCGTTCGAGGCCACTGAGGCCTCCTCCGTAAAAGCTCATCGGCCATCGAGAGAAAATCAAAAAGCCAATCAAGACTACAACCGAGCGCAAACTGCTCTCCGCAACCGTATTACTGTGAAGCCAGCTCCTAGCAAGAACGGGTGCGGCTAGCACAATCACTCCGGCCAATATTGCTCCGATGCTCCAATAGCCGAGCTCTAATGTACGGACTAGATCGCGAATATGATCGGCGTTTCCGGCTTTGCGCGACGAAGCTGCCATTTCGCGAGTTATAGTTGAACTGAGACCAAAGTCTAGAAGATTGGCGAAGGTCTCCAGCAACGCCCAGACACCGATTAGACCATAGCCGCTCACGCCGAGAACCCGCAGAAAGATCGGTACACAAGCAAGATTAACTAGGCCTGATAGAATTCTCGATATAAGGTTGGCGGAAAGATTCCGCCGGACTGAAGTAATTCCGAAAGTTGAAAACCGCATAGCGATCAGACCAGGGACGTGAGCATCAGTCGGCGACGCTTCGTGAAACGTGCGAACATGGTGGTTCTGGCCGGCGATACTATTGCTTCAGCCAGAAGGCCCATGGCGCGCTGCCCGTCGCCCAAAGGTCGTTTAGTAGCTTCATTTCGCGATAGGTATCCATGCACTGCCAAAAGCCTTGATGCTGATAGACAGCCAATTCGTTGCGCTCGGTCAGACGCATCAAAAGATCGGCCTCGAGATTATCGTCGTCTCCATCGATTAGTTCGAGCGCTCCAGGTTCGAAAATAAAGAAGCCGCCATTGATCCAACCGTCGGCAACCTGCGGCTTTTCGCGAAACAGTTTGACCAAGCCATTCTCGATTGAGAGCTCGCCGAAACGCGACGATGGATGAACTCCGGTTACGGTTGCCAATTTATTTTGAAGGCTATGAAAGGCCAAAAGCTGGTCTAGATTAATATCAGCGACGCCGTCGCCGTACGTCACCATAAATGGTTGGTTATCGAGGTACTTCGCGATGCGCCGGATTCGCCCTCCAGTGTTAGTCAGTTCACCGGTTTCGGCCAAGGTCACGCGCCAACCGCATTCCTCATGTCTATTGAGTATCTCGAGGCGCCGCTGGCCTAGAGTCACGGTGAAATCGCTATTGTTCATTTCATAATTAAAAAAGTAATCGCGGATCGTGTCTCCTTTGTAACCGAGGCAAACGACAAAATCGGTGTGACCATGAGCTGCGAAAATCTTCATTATGTGCCAGATTATTGGCCGGCCACCGATGTCAACCATCGGTTTTGGTCGATAATCAGTCTCTTCTCGCAATCTGGTGCCCAGTCCTCCGGCCAGTATTACTACTTTCACCAGTATTACTTCCACCGCTTGTGATTGGATGTGACGCTTTTGCCTAAGAACGATAAGAACTTAGTTCGAATAAAAAGCTATTACGAGTAGGTCTTTGGGTTTCGTTCAGTATAGTAGTTAGAATAACGATAGTAGCGTTTGTGGCTCCTATGCTGCGGACGGTTGAAGTCGACCCGATTGAAGACGAAACCGAGTACGCGCGCACCGGCATGAATTAGGCGCCCATACGATTCAACGACAGCTTGGCGAGGAGTATCTTGCCCAATTACAAGAACGACGCCATCGACCATCGTGGATAGCGCGGTAGTGTCACTAGCACTCATTACTGGGGCCGAATCGACTAGGACGCAATCATGCTGGCGGCTCAGATCCTCTAGTAGAGCGCGCATGTGAGACGACACCAGCAATGCCGAAGGATTCGGTGTGGATGAACCGGCAGAAAGCAAGGAGAGATTGGTGACCGGAGAAATGACTCCTTCACCTAGCGTGATCTGACCCGCGAGCACATCAGTAAGGCCGGCCGTCGAACGGATGGAAAAGAGCTGATGACATCGGGGACGGCGTAGGTCGGCGTCGACGAGAACCGTGCGTGCACCCATCTGTGCTGAAATCAATGCTGTGTTGGAAACGGTCAGAGTTTTGCCCTCTTGAGGGATCGAGCTGGTGAAGAGTATCGACCGAGGAGAGCCGCCAGCGCGAGAAAAAAGTAAAGCCACTCTGATCATCCGGTAGGGCTCAGTATAGTTAGCAGAATCAACCGTGTTTAAAGTGATCAATTCCTGAGGCCCGCTGTCATCTGGTTTTCGGCGCGAGTGCCTCTTGGATGGCCTCCCGGGTTTCAACCTTGAGTAGTCAGGCGCGACCGCAAGGCGAGGCAGATGCAGGACCCGGTCGATTTCTTCAACGTCTTTGAAACGGTGGTCGCTGTTCTCAAGAAAAAAGGCGAACCCGATTCCAGTGAGGGATGCGATCAACCCAGTGATTGATATAGTCTTGAAGACCTTAGGATCAGATGGAGCGCGAGGCGCGATCGCGGGCGTAACGACAGTCTCATTAGATACGGGAGCCTGCTCAGCCACGCCCATCTCCTGCATGCGCTTAAGAACGTCCTCGTATAGCTTGCGATTGGTTTCTGCCTCGCGCTCGAGCACAGCATCCTGGAGCGCCGCGTCATTTTGCTCTAGGTCGCGTTCCTTTTCCTCGTCAACGGCTTGGCGCAACGCGTGTTCACGGCTAAGAGATTCCTGATATTCGCGGTCGATGCCTTTCGTGACATTAGCGATTTCTCCGTTGAGCCGTGCTCGCGATTCGTTTAGCTGGGCTTTGAGTTTCGCCATATCCGGCCACTGATCAGTAAAGTGGCTAGCCATCGCCGCATATTGGGCTGCCAGCTCATCGGTTTGCGGCTTTAGGGCCTCAATCATTGGGTTGCTGATCACTGGAGGCAAGGAATCATAGTCACCGCCGTGAATGAGTTGCATTTCGGCTTCGAGCCTGATGCGGTTGGTTTCCGCGTCCGTCAACGCAGTGGAGAGCGCCGCCATGCGGGTTTCGGCGATCTGCTCTTTGTCGTCACTTGTGAAGTATATGATGCCTTTGGCGTGACGATAGCTGTTCAGCGCGGCTTCAGAGGCTTCTACTTGTTGCTTGATCTCTACGAGTTGATTGCGGAGAAATAGCTGCGCACGTGCGCTAGCCTGATGACGTAGGTCCAGGCCCCAGTCGATATAGCAGTGGGTGTGTGCGTTAGCGATTCGAGCGGCTAGCGTTGGGTCGGTAGTAGTAAACGAGACGGTTACCAATTGTGTCCCCAGGACCGGTGTAACGGAAAGCATCTTAAGGTAGTGCGTTATAGCGTCAGAACTGGCGCCGAGGTCGGCAGTATCCGGAAGAGAAGCTGCAAAGTTGGGGTGAAAGATGCTTAGTAATCGTCCTGGCCATTGACGAACAAGCTGCACAAGCTCAAAGTTTCCTTTTGGTCCAAGCAAAGGGATGCGATCAAGAGCCAGACTGCGGATGACTTTAGCTGCGAGTGCTGGACTCTGCAGCAGATTCTCTTGGGTCTTGTAAAAATCGTGCTCATCGCTGTTTGGCGTCGTCGCGACCAACTGTGTGACGTCGAGTATCTGTGGAATTGAGGGTTGAATCAGTAACGTCGCTGTCGCCGTATAGCGCGGCGTCTGCACTAGAATAACTATTAGGGCTACGATCAAAGCGCCGGCGACAGTACCGAGCAATAGTACGAGCCGCTTGCGGAGGGTCAGCCAGCATTCCCAAAGACCCAGGCCATGCTGCTCGTTGAATTCCTGTCGATAAAGTTCTGCGTGTGGCCGGTCTTGCGAAGACGGGGGAATGATCGGAGCGACTGGCAAACCATCTGGCTCGGACATTGGGAGGTTCACTTGTTGTAGAAGCAGACGCCGTGGAGTGGCTCGCCCTTATGGGATCGGTATCGCGAGCCCCGGCGAAAAGCGGCCCAGGATGGAGTAGACTGCATAAGGAACCGCGCCGACAACCGAGCGATCGACTATTACAACATCGCCAGCTTCAAGCGGTATGTCGGGCGACGCTCCTGACCGGATCGCTGATAGATTAACTGACAGCTTGGCTCTTTGGTTTCCCGAGCCTGAACGGAGAATCCTGGCGTTCGAGCTGAAAAGTGCCCCTCCTGCAGCCGCGATCGCACCTAATACGGTCATTCCGGGGGTGAGATTTACTGCGCCTGGGGTGTTGACCCATCCTTCAACCGTAACGTTCCCAGCGACGGGCACGATTACGGTATCCCCAGGCCGCGCAGGCAGCTCGAGGCAGCGGCGCTCGTTATCATCATGCATGTTCATAACGATCGGCGAGGGTACCCCATCGGTATGCGACGCCGGCGCAAGTAATTCACCATCAGATGAATCACTGTGAATGGGCGTGTCGCCCTTTACACTGCGCCCGGAGGTCTCGGGAGACGCCTTAATGGAATAGGTACTCGAAGCGGAGAGACCGCCTATACGCAGGCCGGGCCGCCATGCCGACCCTGGAATGAACAAGACACGCTGAGACGCATCATCGCGTAGGCCTCCCGCTTCCGCAATCGTGTCCATAATCGTTTCGTTCTGGCTCGAAAGAACAATCAAACCGGGTTTATTCACCAGGCCCATTACGCGGACGGTGCGGCTCTTATCTTCTTCGTTGAAAACGCTCACTTCGGGATTACGAATGTACTTGCTGAGCCGCCGTTCGAGTTCGCGCTCAAGATCATCGTCGGTCATATGCGTCACGGAAACAGTTCCGGCAAAAGGAAAGGCAATCGTGCTATCGCCGCTCACGCGCACCTCAAGTTTCTCCAACTGATCGACACCCACGACGGTGATGCGGAGCAAGTCACCTGGACCAATCGGGTAGTCGGTTTGACTGATCTGAGAGCTGCGGCTGTTCCAGAGTTGTCGAAATTCGGACGAAGTCCGGCAGTCTGATATGGAGCTCGCTACATCGGCAGCCGGTGGCAGATAGGATGACTCATCTCTCAATGCAGATTGGCCGTTGGCAGTACGGCAAATCAACGACTCAACAGCAGCGAATAGTAGAAACAAAGGCAGAATAAGCCTAGCCATCGGAGTAAGTAGTCTTGAGAGGATAGTGGTAGTACGCTGCCAGATTCGATTCAGTTGTTATCGTTGACTATCGATCCACGCGTCCGCCATCCCAGAGCTGTTGGGTAATCGAGCGGTGGTCCGATTCCGGCGCTTCAGGAGCTGCGAAAGACGACTACGCGCGGAATCATCGAGCGAGATTCATATTTACTCAACATGGCCGATCTTCAACAAGATAGAGCCACGCTACTTCGTGTAGGATAGGTCCGGCAAAGGGTGAAGAACGCGAAGCGTGCAGCAGGTTCAACTGCTATTTTGCAACTCGATCGGGAATAGCGACCTTAAGCTGAGCCTTCAATACGATGTTAAGTTGTTGTCAATACTGTGCTTTGAGGTGAGTTACAATTTAACCTTGCCTGGAGACACACCGTCATGGAGATCGTCGTGACTCGAACGATTCGGAGAGGTTGCATGCGATCTAGATGACGGAATCGTACGGATGCGATCCGAACTGGACGAAATGATCGGCCCTTAATGATTGATTAGTCGAGCAAAGGAGTCTTGAATGCAAGATTAATCCGATTTGGCATGTCTGAGGTCGGTTTAGAGGAGACTAGCTTGTGCGCGGAATGACTCCTCCGCAAACTATCGCGTGTCGATCATCAGCCGAGGCTTGGTTCATCGAACTTTCATCATAAAAACCACCGGAAATTTGCCACTAGCATCTGGCCAATAAACGTCAGTACTCCGTATAGTGGCGTCGTGACTATGTCTCTCAACGCGATCCCAGTCCGTGACCTTTCAAGTTGCGTTGCTGCGGATCGGCCACGCTCATCTGAATCTGCTCAGCGACTATGTCTCGAAGCGACACATAGTCGTCCGACGAGTCGTCTCACCTGACTATCGCTCTCCTTGAACAGCGCTAAGGGCTTCTCGAGCCCTCGGCCGTCTTTGTTTCGGCTATCTTCGCCGCGAAGGTTCGTAGGACCTCGCAGCAGAATTCCATCGAGACAGCGAAAGCCGATTCTACAGTCTTTGGAAGGTTGCATGATTCACGACAAACCGAGGCAGGCAGTGAGTCAATTAGGTACAGACTCTGTGCTTTAGCCAGATGAGTCAAAGACGGCTGATGAGTTGATCCCTTCTAGGAGGAGACGCTCAAAACGGCGACAACGACCAGCGCGAATCTGGTATCGGGTTTGCTCACGATCTTTCTCTTCGTGACAGACGCTCGCGTCAGTCATTAGTCAATGAGCGATCGGTCAACGAGCGTTTCGCTGAGGAGTGAAGGTACAAAGTAGTATGGAGCCTTTCGCGCGTATCGCACTTGGTAGAGGAGCTCCCGCCGAACTCGCACACCGCTTGGCGGCGATCGGTCTCGAATCGGTGCCGGAACGCAACTGGCATCTGGCCGACTTCGCGGTTGAGTTCGATGGCGAGGTGGGGCAGCGCAACACTGGAGTACCGATAGCCCGGATCGCGATGCGCGCCATCCCTAACGATGCGCTGCCCGCTGATTTCGCTTCGCCGAGCGTTCATGCTGTGGCTTGCTTCATTCTTTCCCGGGCGCTTTGCCTATCTGCGCCTTTTCTCACTGCTGAGGCGAGCGTGTTCGAAGTCGTTCGCTCAGTGCTAACACTGACGCGCGGACCGGCGCGCTTGGTGATTGAAGGTGAGACTGGGGTGGGTAAGCAAGCGCTAATTCGTATTGTCTTGGCCGCGGCAGGCACCGGCCAAATTGTGCGCGTCGATTGTGCTTCGTTTGACGAGGCTTCCGCCGACAAAGAATTTTCAGCGGCGATTAAAGTCCTCGCGGGCACTGGTTCCGATGTCATATCAGGGGAAGCCGCCCACGGCGGGATTCTCTTCCTCAATCGGGTCGACGAATTACCACTTTCGGCTCAGCGGCGATTACTCAACGGGATCCATTCCGCGCCGGTGATACGCCCGCGTATCCGTTACCTTGCAACCTCAACGCAACCGCTTGGCGATCTAATGGCGCGCGGGTTGTTCGTTCCTGAACTGCACAATCTCTTCGAGGTCGCAGTTGCGCTTTCGCCATTGCGCGAGCGTCCTGCAGACGTGGCGATGTTGGCTTCGTATTTTCTGCGCAATACCAATCCTGCGCTGGCATTGAGTGGCGGAGCTCTCAAAACTCTGACCGACTATCCTTTTCCGGGTAATGTCCGTGAGCTGCAAAATCTGATTACCAGACTCGCGATTGTGCCGCTGGCTTCCGAGAACACGGTCATTGGACGTCCGGACATCCTGGGTCAGTTAGTAGCCTCCAGTACTGGACGCCTGCGTTCGGTGCCGCAGATGGGGCGTACGGCGCCCCGCGCGCGGCCACGATCTAACGTAGTCGGACCGCCCGCCGCTGCTGGTCCAGCCGGAACGCGTAACAAAGAGAATTCTCCGTTGCGGCTGACCCCGTCTACTGTTCGGCGTCCGCCTAAGCCGCCCAACGATCCTCGTCTCAGCTGAAACACGAATCATTGTTCAGACCTTCAGTCAAGCTTATAATTTGCGAAAGTATTACGATTTAGTTTATAAATCTTGAATTCCTCAACCTCGAGCGCTCTGATTAAGGAATGACGCAGGCTGCCCTTGGCGGCACCAAACGCGTTCAACCCCGCCGGAGGCCGTCTCTATAGAACAAACCGAGGTGCAAACAACGGATAGGAAGCGGCGAGCAACTCGTTCGACCCACTGGCTATTCAACTTAGGCATCGCTATCGCGATGGCCGGACTGGCAGGGTGTGCAGCGGCTCCAGCAACGCCCCCATCGCAACGAATTGCACTGGTCACGCCTCAAAACACTCAAACTCCCAACACCGAAAGCTGGGCGAGGCTTCACAACAGTACCAGTTATTCGTGGACAAACTGGTTCTGAAGATAAAGCTGGCAGCCGCGATCATCGCAGCCGCCCGCCAGCTGAACAGGCATAGGCTCGGCGCTAATTCAGCGCGTAATAGCGCTTGGCTCCCCCGGCCAGTACGTTAGCCTCAATCGCAGGCGGCATCCCCATTGCCTTGATCATTTTGGGCGCGTCGGGAAAGCCATCCAAATGCGGATAGTCGGTCGCCCAAAGGATGTTGTCTGAACCGATGTAGTCGGCGAGCAACGGCAAAGAGCCCTCGACCGGCTCGAATGAGATAAAGCATTGGCGCCGGAATATCTCAGACGGCCGGGTGTTAAGCCGGGTATCATTCATGCCTTGATCGTCGAAATGACGATCCATCCGGTCGAGCCATCCCGCCATCCAGCCGCCGCCGGACTCCAGCAATGCGATTCTGAGGTTCGGAAAGCGATCGCAGACGCCGCACATGATTAGGCTGGTCGCCGCAGCCATCATCTCGAATGTATGCGCTACGCAATGCCGTACCGCACCGCCGCGAGTGAAACGATCCATCCCCAGCGTCGGCTGGCCGCTTTCAGAACCGCCGTGAATCCCTATCCCGAACCCTAGCGCCTGAGCCTGTTCCCATAACGGGTCGTTGGCGGGGTCATGCAACGCCCGCCCGTTATAAGGATTCGGGCGAATGAAACCGGCACGGAAGCCCAGTTCGTTGACTGCGAAATCCATTTCCTCGATGGCGTACTCCACGCTTTGCATCGGCAGCATCGCCGCGCCGAACAGCCGCTCTGGATACGAATGACAATAGTCTGCGAGCCAGCGATTGTAGGCACGGCAGGCGGCTGCGGCAAATACTGGCTCTTTGATCGAACCCAGGAACAGCCCCAGGCTTGGATAGAGGAAGGCCGCATCGACGCCCTCGGCATCCATGTCCGGGATGCGCGCGTGCGGATCGAAGCCGCCTTTCCGGCCTTCGCTATAAGGCATCTTCGGAGAGGTTTTGCCGTCGCGTGATCCATAGGCGCCGACAGCGCCGAAGCTGACGCGTTTCTTACCACGACTCAAGTCAACCGCGTCGTCGTACTCGACGCGAAAGATTTCAGCGCCATTCTCGAGTACGATCAGCTTGGGGCATCCTTCGCGGAACTTGGGCTCCATGTAGCGTTCCCACAAATCGGGTGGCTCGAGGATGTGCCCATCCGCGTCGATGACGTTGTAGGTTTGGGCCATAGCGCACACCTCTGCATTCTTGAATTTGATAGAATCAAAGCACAGCGGCATTCGTCCCGACAAGCCGTCAACCTCGCTTGGGGCCTGACATTCCTTTCCCGGCTCGGATCGAAGGGAATCGTTCGCCGACGTTACTCGAGGACCAGGGAAGACGGAGGGTCATCCTCTGGCGCAATCTGCGCGACGCATGATAACAGAATTGGTTCGCGGCAAAGCCAGTCACAGGCGATAGCGATGCTGCAGGAGTTTGAAGTATGAGCCTCAGGCTTGATGGGAAGAACGCTCTGATAACTGGAGCCGCGAGCGGTATCGGCCGCGCCTCCGCGATCCGCTTTGCCGAAGAGGGCGCGAATGTCGCGGTTGCGGATCGCAATCAATCTGCCGCTGAAGAAACGTCCGCCGAGGTGCGCAAACTTGGCCGTAAAGGGATCGCACTCGAGGTAGACGTGAGCGATCCCGCGCAAGTCAATGCGATGGTCGAGCGAACCCTCAAAGAACTCGGCGGAGTAGATGTCCTGCTGGCCGCCGCTGGCGTCTCACATGCTCGCTACGGCGAGGGTCAAGTCAAGCACAAGCTGCTGCATGAGTTATCTTTTGAGGAATGGCGCCGCCTGATGGCGATCAACCTTGACGGCTGCTTTTTGACCTGTCAGGCAGTGGCTCGCGAGATGATAAAGCAGAATCGCGGCGGACGCATCATCGCGATCGCCTCAGGAGCAGCCAAGGTTCCTATCAAAGGATCGGGCGAATACGCAGTCAGCAAGGCGGGCGTGTGGATGCTGATGAAAAACATGGCGCTCGAACTCGGCCGTTACAACATCACGGCCAACGCGATCGGTCCAGGCGTGATCGATACGCCGATGACTAAGGATCTGCAGAGCAGTCGCAATTTCGAGAGGATGATCGGCCAGGTTCCTCTGCGCCGGATGGGTCAGCCGGTCGATGTCGCCAATACGGCTTTATTTCTCGCTAGTGAGGAAGGCCGCTACTTCACCGGTTCGATTCTCCATCCCGATGGCGGCTTTGTCATGCAGTAAAATGAGCGCCTCGAAATCCGTTTCCGCACAGCGGAATAAGAATGGAGTGTAGTTATTTGCCATTGAAGCGGTGGGCCCGACTCATTGTAGCTATCAGCCTGATAGCGCTGATCGGCCTCGTGATTCCGGCGGGTGGTCGCGCTGTTGCCCAAGACATGAACATGGATTCCAGTGACTCGGGCAGCATGATGCTGCCGCCACCGGGAGCCGGGTCAGCACCGAATCCAACGCAACCACCGCCGATGCAGCCGATGCGCATTATGCAGCCGATTACCGGCTCGATGGCGGTGGCGCCGCCGTATGGAGTTGCGCCCTTGAAGGTCGGCTTCTTTGTGTTAGCGAACGATCCCGAAGGAATTGGCTTTCTTACGTATTCATGGAATTTCGGCGACGGCACCGTCTCGTCGTTACCGCCCGAACTGTATATCTTCCACACCTATAATAGTGCAGGAACCTATGTCTGTACGCTGACGATCAAGACGGTTGACGGTCGCTCAAAGACCTTCGTCCAGGGTGTAGACGTCCAGGCGCCTGCTTGAACGCGCTAGAACTTTTCTTTGAAGGGCCGCACTTCGAGCTCCATCGTCCAAGCACTGCGGTCCTGATGAGCCAGGTGCCAGTAAGTCTCGGCAATCGCATCCGGCTTGAGTAAGTCTTCGTCTTTGACGTTCGGCAGACGCTCGCGCAGACGTGGCAAGTCTATGATGCCATCAACATTGATCCACGCTACGTGAATGCCCTTTGGACCGAGGTCGCGGGCGAGCGCCTGCGCTAAGCCGCGCATCGCGAACTTCGCGGGCCCAAACGCGACCGATTTCGGCCCAGCCTTAACCCCGGCGGTCGCGCCAGTAAAGAGCATTACGCCATGGCCCCCCGCGATCATCGGAGAGGCGACTTCCTTCGCCGCGATGAATGCTCCGTAACTGTTCACGCGCCAGCTGGTCTCGAATTGCTCGGGCGAAATCTCCAGAACAGAGCCCCAGGTCCCGGAACCGGCGTTGTAGAGCAATACTTCAGGATCACCAAGGCGATCGCGGATTTGGCGGAAGGCCGCTTTGAGTTGCACGCTATCGCCGACGTCCGCCGGTACGGCAAGCGCAAGTTCACCTGAGGCTTTGACATCGTTCGCTAGCGACCTTAGGTAATCGCCGCTACGGGCGACCATCGCGACGTTGTATTGCTTGGCGAAGCGGCGTACTAGCGCGGCGCCGAGCCCTGGTCCGACTCCGGTAACAACTGCTACGGGCTTGCTCTCAGCCATTCTCTCCTCACTTCAGGCGCACCCTCTTACGAGCGTGCGCTTGGTTTCCCTCTAAGATCTACCCGCCGACCCGGCGTCAGTTTCCGGCGATAGGCAGAACGGTCACCTTTCCGCTTGCCAATGCATAGCGTGCCGCAACGATCTTTAGCTGGCCGCTCTTTACCAATGGCGCAAATGAGGTCTCAGCAGCAAGCTGTTTCGCGATCAACTCGGCATTAACGTTGATCGCATTGTTCAGAAGATCGCCGCTCATCCCCTTGGCCTCTCGCACCGCTGGATAGATATTCTTCAACATCGTGCCCGCCATCCGCTCAGGATACGAGCTAATCGCCGCTTTGACCGCGCCGCACTGATCGTGACCCATCACAACAATCAGCCGTACGCCCAGATGCATGACCGAATAGGCCAGGCTTTCCAACACAAGGTTGTTGTAGGTATTGCCCGCGACCCGTGAGACGAAAATCGTCCCAATCCCTTGATCAAAGATAATCTCAGGCGGAACCCGCGAATCTGAGCAGGATAAGATCGCCGCAATCGGATGCTGATCCGCCGCCGACGGTCGCTGATCCGGATGTTCCGCAGCGTTACTCACATAGCGCCGGTTGCCATCGAGCAGTTGTTGCAGGGCCTTGTCCGGCGGAACCGACGGCGCTGATGCGTCAGGCAGCGCTGAAGTTGCGACCCCCATTACCATTACCAGCGAAAGTACCGAACCCAAAATTCCAACTAGCATCATGCCTCGCGTCCGTCTCACGACTTGTTTCCGATAATCACCCATCAGCCTTAACCCCCCTGTACCATCTCACTGAAAGTAGCCGACCCGCGCACGGTGAGCCAACAATTGACTCAGTGCGGCCCGTTTCCGCTAACCTGTAAGAGCATGCGGACGCCGATATCTCAGCGGATGGCTTCGATCGTTTTGTTGACCGTCGTTGCTCTCACAGGATGCATGCAGAATCAAATTGACGCCAACAATCGTCAACTTGAGGCTGAGCAAACTGAACTGGATCAGCTCAGACAGCAGGTAAAGGTCCTACAGAACCAGAGCGGTCAAGGTTCCTACACAACTCCGCCGATCGCCCCCAATGCTTGCGACTCCGATGTGATGAAAGACGCCACCCGTAAGGGTGGTGAGCGGATGGCTTCGGGCAATCCCGCGGACGCGGTTGGTTACTATCAGGACGCGGTGACCGCGTGCCCGGGCAGTGCCGAGGCACAGCTCAACCTCGCCCATGCTTATGAGATCACCGGTGACAATCCTGCCGCCCTTCAGCACTATCGGCTGGCCGCCGCCGCATCGGGACCGAATGCCAATCCCGCAGCCGTAAAGAAGGCTCGCGACGCCATTACTCGCTTGAGCTCCTCCTAATGGAACTTCCGCTGTCGGCGGGAACCAAACTTTAGTTCCGCCGTTTACCGATCGAGCTAGTTCGGCGTGAGACCCTTGGGTGAGCTTCTGGGGAGAGGCGCACCGTGATGGAGGGACCGAGCCGCTAAGGGGATAGAGCATGAGTTCGCGACTGTGTTCGGTGTCGTCTGAAGCGGCCGGCCAGGCCGGCGAAGCTGGGGTGATTCTGCCCTGCCAGTACCATGACCTCTCGGGCGGAGGTTACCGGCTAACCGGTGAACAGCGGCTGATGCTGGCGCTGCTGGCCGATGCGATTAATGTCTATCAGAAAGGCGCACTTTCCGGAGCGTTGCGGGCCCGGAGGCTCTACGCCGACGCTGAGCAATGGATTATGACCGACCGGCCGGGGCTGTGCGGGCTGGCCTTTCCCACCGTATGCGAAGCGCTCGGGATTAACGCTACGCGCCTGCGCCGACGCCTGCTTGACTGGAAGTATTCACTGCGCCATCAGCATGGCGATCGCTCGGCATTGCACTTCCAAACGCCCCATCGGGAGCGCCGCCCCCTCGCACCGCGCCAGATTTCAAGCAATTAGGTATCGCTCAAGTAGATTCTCGGCGCCTCGCAAGGAAGAAGAGCGCGGAAGTTGTCAGAAACAGATTGTGTCGGGTCCCCTCGGTCTGCGCAGTGGCGTGGATCTGTCTCATCCGCTGACAGACAAAGCACTCTCGTTGCGTTTGGTCATTCCCTCTGCGGTGCGGTAAATCAAGGCGATGGCTGAGCATTCGGTTTGATTAGCCAGTCTTTGAAGTGTCCGAGGCAGGAGGATTTTCCACTTGAGCAACGTTAAGGACGTATTCAGCGTCGCCGGCAAAGTGACGGTCATCACCGGTGGCGGCACTGGAATCGGTATCGCGATCGCCCGTGAATTCGCGTTGCGCGATGCGCCGGTTCTAATCGCGAGCCGTAACGCCGAGCACCTCGAGCCGGTTCGCGACGAGATTCGCAAGCTCGGCGGGAATTGCGAGATGACTGTCTGCGACGTTCGTGACGCGGCCCAATGCGACGCGATGATTGCCGAAGCTGTGAAGCACTTCGGGCGACTCGACGTGATGATCAATAACCATGGCGCGAGTATAACTGCCCCGAGCATGAAGCTCTCAGCGAATGCTTGGCGAACGGTCGTCGCGATCAATTTGGATGGCACTTTCCATTGCTCTAAAGCGGCCGCGCGCCAGTTTATGGAACAGAAGAGCGGCGGTTGCATAATCAACTTGGGTTCTACAGCCGGAGTACGCGGCTCGGCCACGATGCTTCCCTATGCCGCCTCGAAGGCTGCGATCGCCAAGTTGACGGAGTCGCATGCGGCGGAATGGGGACGTTATCAGATCCGCGTCAACTGTATCGCGCCAGGACCGGTCACGACCGCCGGAGCCGCTGAACGCATCTGGCCTAACGAGGCGGTCAAGAACAGCCAATTGCGAGCGCGGGCGTTAGGCCGATTCGGAGTCCCGGAGGATATCGCCTATCCTTGTCTCTTCCTCGCCTCCGAGGCCGCCTCCTGGATGAACGGC
The DNA here is from genome assembly GCA_035524095.1 of Binataceae bacterium (SeqCode). Classification (GTDB taxonomy): domain Bacteria; phylum Desulfobacterota; class Binatia; order Binatales; family Binataceae; genus DATJUF01. Next base: position 39,330 of record DATKPK010000264.1, read on the forward strand.
GCGACGATGGTCATTGATGGCGGCGACATCCGCGATTCCGACGCCGTCTCACTCGGCCTTTAAGTGTCTGAGCGCCATCATTCGCTTGTCGGAAGAGACTCCGCATGGTATCCGAAAACCCGCAAGCGTATTGACGGAGCGCCTGAATTCAATTGCGCATTGGCGGCGCAAGGAGTGTGATTCAGCTTGGATTTTGGATTCAGCGAAGAGCAGGAGATGCTGCGGCAGAGCGCTCGCAGCCTGCTGGAAAAAGAATGTCCGAGCACACTGGTCCGCCATCTGATGGAAGACGAGCGGGGCTATGATCCAGCCTTATGGCAGAAACTTGCTGAACTCGGATGGCTCGGTTTGGTCATTCCGGAAGATCACGGCGGCGCGGGCCTTTCCTATGTTGATCTGGTTCTCGTGCTCGAGGAGATGGGCAGCGTGCTGCTGCCCTCACCGTTTATCTGGACGGTGATGTTTGCCGAAGCGATCAAGCGTGCTGGAAGCGCCGAGCAAAAACGCTCTCTCCTCCCTGAAATCGCAGGCGCCAATCTGATTGGCACCGTCGCATGGCAGGAACCGTCAGGATCATGGAGTGCGGACGGCATCGCAATGGCTGCACGTCCCGTAGGCGGTGGTTTCGCGCTCGACGGCGTCAAACTTTTTGTCAATGACGGTCATGTCGCCGACTATATTCTGGTGGCTGCGCGCACCAGCGGGCATGGTGAGGACGGCATAACCCTATTCGCCCTCGACTCCGAGCGTATAGGAATCTCCGCGACACCGCTCAAGACCATGGACCAGACTCGCAAACTCACCGAGCTAAAATTCAGCGGTGTCAAGGCGGCTGCGGATGACATCGTCGGCAGCGTCGATACTGGATGGCAAACCCTCGCCGCGGTACTGGATCGCGGCAAGGTGATGCTCGCCGCTGAGATGATGGGGGGCGCGCAAAAGGTCCTCGACATGACGGTGGACTACGCCAAAGTACGGGTCCAGTTCGGACGCCCGATCGGCGGCTTTCAAGCGGTGCAGCACAAGTGTGCGAATATGATGGTGGATATCGAGGGCGCCAAGTCTGCGGTCTACTACGCATCGTGGGCGGTGAGTAACGACCATCCGGAGGCGGCGCTGGCCGCCTCGGTCGCGAAGGCGGCTGCGTCCGACGCTTATCGGCGTGTTTCTGCGGAAGGCATCCAGCTTCATGGCGGCATCGGCTTCACTTGGGACCACGACCTCCATCTCTATTTCAAGCGCGCGAAATCGGCCGAATTCACCTTCGGCGATGGTGCCTGGAATCGCGAACTGGTCGCCCAGGCGATTAATCTCTAATAACTACGACTTTGGATGGCCCCGGCAATAAGTAAGCGCGTGGGCGCGTGCAGGCAAGGAAGATAGCTCAATGGCAATCGACAAGAGTCTTGTAGGAAAGACCGGCAAGCCGTTCACGATGCCGATCGAATGGAGCAAAGTGCGCGAGTTCGCCCGCGCGATTCGCGACCCCAATCCGGTCTATTTCGATCCTGAACTCGCAAAAATCGAGGCTGGCGGCATCCCAATACCACCGACCTTTTTGCAGGTCGCCGCCTTTTGGCAGGACAGCGAGTCGGTGCCGACCGCGCAGTTTGATATCCGGCGAATCCTCCATGGCGAACAGGAATTCGAATTCTTCAAACCGATCTATGTCGGTGACGTGCTGACCGGAACCGCCCGCATTGCCGATGTGTTCGAGCGCGAGGGCGGTCGCGGCGGCAAGATGACCTTCATGGTCACCGAAATTGAATACAAGAATCAGAAAGGCGAGAAAGTCGCCGTGGCGCGCGGCACCTTGATCGAGACCGGCCAGGCGGTCACTGGCTAACGACCCGCTTCCTTGATTCGATTTGTTGCTGCTGAGCCAGCGATGAGGAAATAAGCATGGCATCCAAAATTAAATATGACGCGGTTAAAGTTGGCGACGAGATACCGGCGATTGTGATCGATCATGTCGCGCGGCCGGACTTCGTCCGCTATGCGGGCGCATCAGGCGATTTCGTTCCCCTTCATTACGATCAGACGTTTGTCGAAGCCGCCGGTATTCCCACGGTCTTTGCCCAAGGGATGTGGACGGCAGGGTGTCTCTCGCGATGCCTCACCGATTTCGCCGGCGCAGGCCAAGTCCGCCGCTTCAAGGTTCGCTTCGCACGCCAGGTGTGGCCGGGGGATACGTTGACGTGCCGTGGCAAAGTTACCTCTAAGAGCGACAAGAACGGCGAGAAATTAATCGAAGGCGATCTCGAGGTGGTCAATCAAAAGGGCGAAGCGACCGTCAAGGGCGCATTTGTCGTGACTGCTGCCTAATTCAGATTCAAGTCGGCTATATGGCCGAAGCATAGCCGCTTATTGCGTGCAATTAGCCACGCAATTTGCTCGTACACTTGATTGCTGCATCGCGCTGGCATAACCGCTATACCAGACCTGTCACTAGTGGTTATTCGCGCTTGGCAAGAACGGGCTGGCTTTTCGGGCCGACCTTGTCGGCGCGTAATCAACTTTCAGAGTCCCGGCGCGACGGTTACGGTACGGAATGGACCAGCCACGCTATGTGATCATACACGGCCACTTTTATCAGCCGCCGCGCGACAGCCCTTGGACTGGCCTGATTCTGCCCGAAGCCGGCGCCGCGCCATTCGCTAATTGGAACGAACGCATTCTGAGTGAATGCTACAATGCCAACGCCCGCGCCCACGTGACGGCCGACCGGCTCGTCCGGATCTGCAACAATTACGAGGCTCTTAACTTTGACCTCGGGCCTACTCTCGCAGGATGGCTGGAACATCACGGGAAACTCGCCTATCGGGCTTTCCAGCGCGGCGATGAACTCAGCGTCGAACTTTACGGCGGCCACGGCAACGCCATCGCTCAGTCATATAGCCACTCGATCTTGCCGCTGCTGAATGACCGCGACCGCGCAATCCAAATCGAGTGGGGTATCCGCGACTTTCTCTACCGCTTCAAGCGCCGTCCGGAAGGAATCTGGCTGCCGGAGTGTGCCGTCGACGACGCCACTCTAGCTTCTATCGCAAACGCTGGCCTTAACTTTACGATTCTCGCGCCGGAGCAGGGCCACTTCGACTCAAGTATCAACTCGATCCATACCGCCGGACCATTTCTGTGGCAACGCGGTGGCGAAGAAGTTGCCATATTCCGATACAGCCGGGAGCTTTCGGCTCAGGTATCCTTCGGTGAAGCCCTGAATGACGGACTCGCTCTGGCCAATAAGATCGCTGCCTGCGCTGCCGATCTGGCTCCGGGCGCCGCACTGATGATTGCCACTGACGGCGAAACCTTCGGTCATCATAAGCGGATGGGCGCGGCGGAACTTGCGCGCGCGGTTGCAACCTTGCAGGAACGCGACGGGATTGTTCTGACGAATTGCGCGCAATACCTGGTCACGCACCGGCCGTCCGGTACCTTCACGATAGACGGTGCATCTTCGTGGAGTTGCCCCCATGGCGTCGATCGTTGGCGGAGGGATTGTGGCTGCCGAATAGACGCGGTCACTACCCAGCACTGGCGCCAGCCACTCCGCGAGGCGATGGAGTTCGTCAAGTATCACTCGTCGGACGTCTACGATCGGTTCGCCGCTGAAATTGTTTCAGACGCTATGGCCGCGTTGATGGAATCGATGCGCGTTATGGTAAATCCTGACAGCGTCATCAGCGATGGCTTCTTCAAGCAACATAAGGTTGCCGGCGAGGAAAAGCAGATTCGCCTGATGCGTTTGTTTGAGATGGAACGAGCGGCGCATGCGGCAATGACTAGTTGCGCATGGTTTTTTGACGACTTCGGCGGGCCGGAAGGTCGCGTGGCGCTAAAGTGGGCGGCCCGCGCAGTGGAACTGGCCGCTGAAGTCGCGCCAAGTATTGAAAATGAACTGTTGGCGCGGCTGCGCGCGATCCATTCGAACCGCCGCGAGGTCGGCGACGCCGCTACATTGTATTTGAGTCTGAAGACGCGCGAAGCGCGCGGGAGGGTTTAGTTCGATGGCTTCCAACGATGGCGCACATGAAATTCAATCTATGCTCCGCGAAGAGCGGAAGTTCCCGCCTCCCGCCGATTTTGTCGGTCACGCCGAAGTCAAAGGGCTCGATGCTTATGACGAATTGCAGCGCCAGGCCGACCGCGATCCAGAGGGCTTCTGGGCTGAACGGGCTAGCGAATTGGCGTGGTACAAGCCTTTCAATCGTGTGCTGGAATGGAAGCCGCCCTTCGCCAAATGGTTCATAGGTGGCGAACTTAATGCTTCCTACAATTGCCTCGATCGGCATCTCAAAGGACCGCGCCGAAACAAAGTAGCCCTGGTTTGGGAGGGCGAGCCCGGCGATTCGCGGGTGCTGACCTACCAAATGCTAGCCGACGAGGTTTCGCGTTGCGCCAACGCCCTCAAAAGCCTTGGTATCCAGGACGGAGATCGCGTCGCTATCTATATGCCGTTGGTGCCCGAGGCCGTAATCGCGATGCTGGCGTGTGCGCGGATCGGTGCGATCCACTCGGTCATTTTTGGTGGTTTCTCATCGGAAGCGCTGGTTGATCGCATCAATGACGCTGAAGCTAAGCTCGTCATCACCGCTGATGGCGGATGGCGCCGTGGTTCAATCGTCGATTTGAAGGATAACGTCGACCAGGCACTAAAACGCTGCCCAACCGTCGCGAAGTGCGTCGTCTTGAAGCGCACCGGTAACAAGATCGATATGCACCATGGACGCGACGTTTGGTGGGATGAACTGGTCTCCCGCCAGAGTCCGAATTGCGAACCGGTCGCGGTCGATTCTGAGCATCCGCTGTTCACGCTTTATACTTCTGGCACGACCGGCAAGCCGAAAGGCGTCGTCCACACCACTGGCGGTTACCTTGTCCACGTTGCCGCGACGATGAAGTGGGTATTCGACATCAAGGAAGATGACATCTACTGGTGCACCGCCGATATCGGCTGGATTACCGGCCATAGCTATGTCGCCTACGGACCGCTGGCCGCCGGTGCAACAGTTATGATGTACGAGGGCGCGCCGAATTTCCCCGAGAACGATCGCTTTTGGGCGATTATCGAAAAGTACCGCGTCAATATCCTCTATACCGCCCCGACCGCCATCCGCACTTTTATCAAATGGGGCGATTCGTGGGTCAAGAAACATGACCTTTCGACCCTGCGGCTGCTGGGCACCGTCGGTGAGCCAATCAACCCGGAGGCCTGGATTTGGTACCACGAAACCATTGGTGGCAAACGTTGCCCGATCGTCGATACCTGGTGGCAAACCGAGACAGGCGGCATCATGATCGCCCCAGTGCCGGGAGCAATCGCCACCAAGCCGGGCTCAGCGACGCGCCCGCTGCCTGGCATTGCCGCTGATATCGTCACGCGGGAAGGTCAATCGGTCGGCCCCAATGAGGGCGGGCTGCTTGTGGTCAAGCGGCCATGGCCCGGGATGCTGCGGACCATATTCCGCGATCCAGAGCGCTACGAAAAACAATATTTCAGCCAGATTGAAAATACTTACTTCACCGGCGATGGCGCCCGGCGTGACGACGATGGCTACTTCTGGATTATGGGTCGGGTCGACGACGTAATTAACGTTTCCGGTCATCGGCTGGGCACGATGGAAATCGAAAGCGCCTTGGTGTCCCATCCGATGGTTGCAGAGGCTGCGGTGGTTGGACGGCCGGACGATATGAAGGGGCAGGCGGTGGTTGCCTTCGTAACATTAGAGGGCGGGCGCAAGGGTGACGGCAAACTGCGTGACGAATTACGCCAGCACGTCGTCAAGGAGATTGGCGCGTTGGCCCGTCCCGACGATCTCCGCTTCAGCGATGCGTTGCCCAAGACGCGCAGCGGCAAGATCATGAGGCGGTTGTTGCGCCAGATTGCTTCAGGGGATCAGACGCTCGGCGATACTACAACGTTAGAAGATCTCTCCGTACTCTCGAAATTGCGTGAGGATGACGAATGAGGTCTTGAGATCGATGGGTGATAATCCCTGCGTGCCTTCCGGACTTGGTAACGAGTCGGATGCCTGTCCGGAAGTCGGGCGGCCTACGAATGACTTTGCGCAAGACATGTTGAGTGCATCAGCGCCAAGTGGTCATTAGTTACGAGCTTTAACATGTCGTTGCATCGGTGGCTTGTGGGCGCGCGCATGCGATGATAGTGTTTCGGACGTGGGCTGATGCCCACTTTTTTGTTGGTTCGCTGCCGTTCCCGGGAAAATCAATGGTTATGAGACGCCCGGCGGGGGACCGGCGGAGATAACGTCTGTGGCGATAGTGTTGCAGTTGAGTCCGGTTGCAAAAAAGGTTGCAGAAACGCTTGAGCCCCATATCGAACGGCAGGGATATGAGTTGGTCGGCGTTGAGTATCGCAAGGGCACTCGGAGTTCGCTCCTGCGCCTGCTGGTGGACAAGCCAGAAGGCGGAATTGCGCTGAGCGACCTCGAAGTTCTGAGCCCGATGCTCGGCGATCTGCTTGACGTCTATGACCCGGTCGAAGGACGCTACACACTTGAGGTCTCTTCACCCGGAATCAACCGGCCACTGACTAAACTCGACCACTTCCAGGCTCATCGGGGGCGCCGCGTAAAAATTCGGTCTTACCAGCCGCGCGCAGGGCGCAAGGTTTTTGTTGGCATTCTGGCGGCGGCTGATGCGGGCGGCGTCGAAGTCGAGGAAGAAAACACTCACACCCGGGAGAGATTTTCATTCGGCGAAATCCAGGCGGCGAACTACGAGCATAAATTCGACTGAGTTCCAACGTAAACCGAAGGCGGTCCCATTAACAATGGGATGCCAAAACGGTAGCGGCGCGGTCATCCGCGCTTTCGGAGGGTGAAATGGCGGTCGATCTGAATCGCGTAATTGATCAGGTTTCCAAAGAAAAAGGCATCGACAAAGCGATCGTGGTAAGCGCGATCGAAGAGATGATGCATTCGGCGGCGCGCCGCACCTTTGGCCAGGATCGCAATATCGAGTCCCGCTACAACCCCGATCTCGGCGAAGTCGAATTATTCGAGATCAAAACGGTCGTCAGCCATGTCACCAACGCTGCATCCGAAGTTGATGTCGAAGAAGCGCATAAGCGCTACGATCCCGAGGCCCAGGCCGGCGACGAAATCCTGATCAAGCTTGATACCGCCACGATGGGCCGAATCGCTGCGCAGGCGGCGAAGCAAAACCTCATCCAGCATATCCGCGACGCCGAGCGCAAGCAGATTTATAACGAGTTCAAGGATCGAAAGAGCGAAGTCGTCTCCGGCATCGTGCAGCGTTTCGAGCGCAAGAACATGATCGTTAACCTTGGCCGTACCGAGGCGATTCTGCCTGAAAAAGAGCAGATTCCGCACGAACGCTATCGTCAGGGCGACCGTATTCGTGCCCTGATTCTTGACGTCGACCTCTCTGAAAAGGGACTCGCGATTATTCTATCGCGCACCTCGAACCTCTTCCTCATGAAATTGTTCGAGCAGGAAGTTCCAGAAATCTACGAAGGAATCGTCGAGATTCGGCAATGCGCCCGTGAGCCCGGAGGCCGCGCCAAGGTCGCAGTGTATTCCAAGGATAACGACGTCGATCCGGTCGGTGCATGCGTTGGCATGAAGGGTACGCGCGTCCAGTCGGTCGTGCAGGAGTTGCGTGGCGAAAAGATCGATATCGTCCCGTGGACCGATGATCAGGCAGAGCTAGTATGCCGAGCGCTGGCTCCTGCAAAAGTCTCTAAGGTCATAATCGATGAGGACGAGCATGCGATGGAAGTGATCGTCCCTGATGATCAGCTTTCACTCGCGATCGGCAAGCGCGGCCAGAACGTACGCCTCGCCCATCGCCTATCCGGATGGAAACTCGACGTGCGCAGCGATTCTGAAGCCGAAGAAGAGGCGCGCGCCGCTCGAGCTTCGCTCAACGCGATCCCCGGTATTGGCGACATCAACGCCGAACTGCTCTACCAATGGGGCTATCGTTCGGCCGAGCAGTTGTCTGAAGCCGACGAGGAAAACTTCGAGGTCGAAGGTATCAGCCCTGAACGCGCGCGCCAGGTGGTCCATGCCGCCCGCGAGTGGGTCGAGACCAAACGCACGCGCGCGCTGGCCGCCGCCGCTGACGAGGAAATTGAGGATGGGAACGGCGAGGTCGCGAATGAAAACGAAGTCGAAGAATTAGAAGCTAGTGAGGGAGCATCGCTGCCGGACGATGCGGGCGAATCCGATTCAGCGGACGGTGAGCATTTGGCATCCGAGACCGATAGCGCCAACGGCGCCGTAACCAAGTGAGATCGACCCAAGAGTTAGGTGATCGCGCTACTTGCGCGATCACTCGCTATCTATTTTGAAGGAATCGTTGACGCGTTTTGGTTTCTTGCGTCGATGGTCTGGCGACTGCTTGCTCTCACCCTTTGCGCTTGGACGTGGGGGCAACGGGAGCTTGTTCGGCTTCGTCGTTGTTAACATCCGCGCCATTGGGAACGGGTGCGATCTTGACGGCGAGCTTGGCTCGTACCTTCGCCTCGACCTCTTCTGCGATTGCCGGATTTGCTTTCAACAAATCGCGCGCATTCTCACGGCCTTGCCCGATCCGCTCGCCGCCGTACGAGTACCATGCGCCCAACTTCTCGATGATGTTATGTTCGGAAGCCAGGTCGACCAGTTCGCCTTCCTTGGAAATCCCCGAGCCATACAGGATGTCGAATTCGGCTTCACGGAAGGGCGGTGCGACTTTATTTTTAACGACCTTGGTCTTCGTGCGTGAGCCGATGATGTCGGTGCCGCTCTTGATGGTACCTATACGGCGAATGTCGATGCGCACCGACGAATAAAACTTCAGCGCATTGCCACCCGTAGTGGTTTCAGGATTGCCGAACATCACGCCGATCTTCATGCGGATCTGATTGATGAAAATCACCACTGTACGCGAGCGCGCAATGATCGAAGTCAGCTTGCGCAATGCTTGCGACATTAGGCGCGCCTGCAGCCCCATCTGCGGCTCGCCCATCTCGCCTTCGATTTCGGCTCGTGGTACCAGCGCGGCTACCGAGTCGATCACCAGTACATCGATTGCACCCGACTGCACTAGCGTCTCCGCGATTTCAAGCGCCTGCTCGCCATTGTCGGGCTGCGAGATCAAAAGATCCTCGACAACCACGCCGAGCTTCCGAGCGTAAGCGGCATCGAGTGCATGTTCGGCGTCGATAAAAGCTCCAATACCGCCCAGCTTCTGTGCTTCGGCGATACATTCGAGCGCCAGCGTAGTCTTGCCCGACGATTCAGGCCCATAGATCTCGATCACCCGGCCGCGCGGCAATCCGCCAACGCCAAGTGCCAGGTCGAGGCCGAGCGATCCTGTGGGAATCACGGCGATATCGGTCGCGATCGCTTGCTCGCCCAGTTTCATGATTGAGCCCTTACCGAACTGCTTTTCTATCTGGCTGAGAGCCAGATCTAATGCTTTGGTCTTAATTTCCTGCGCCATCGATGTCCCCGCATTGCGGGCCTAGGGTGCCCCGTGCCGATCTTGCCACAAACGGAAGGGCTTAGCGCTATGGCCGATGACATTAAGCTGACAGCCAGAGCAGCTCTACAGCGCTTATCAACAGATCAGAATCGAAAAGCACCGGAAGCCAATCGCGTTCTGTGCAAAATAGCCACAAACCTTCTAACTGTCGCCGAGGTTCCAACGCTTTAGCTCGATATATTTCGGTCCAGCCGCTCCGACCACGCTGCGAAAAAGCGCCATCGAAGCGATCTTTGATAACCCAAAGTTGCGCTGGTGCGCGTCCTTTAGAATGGCGCGCAAACTGGTCAATCTTTTGGGATCTCGCACGCGAGCGATCGTCAGATGGGGCGCATAAGGATAATCCTCATCGCCGAAGCCAGCACGCAACGCAGCAGCGCGCACTTCGGCGGCTAGCTCGATCAATTCATCACTCTTTAAGCCAATCCAGATCACACGCGGACGAGCCAAGTTTGGAAAACCGCCGATTCCCTCCGCAATTATCGAGAACGGCTGAGTTTCCTTGGCGACGATGGCCAACTTGGTGGCCATCGTCGCCAACTGCGCCAGCGGAGCTTCGTTGCCGAGGAAGCGGAGCGTCAAATGGAGGTTGGTTCGTGACACCCATCGCACGCCATCGTAGATAGATCTAAGCGGATCGATGAATCGTTCAATTGCCGCGTCGGTCTGAGTGCTCATCCGTAGCGCGACGAACGCCCGAATTTTATCCGGAAGCGAATTCACCCGACGGTTGGCGGCAGTCCCACCTTGAAAGTCTAATGACTATGCACGAGCGAATGCTCCACCAATGGCAGACGGTCGTTACCGAAGAACATCACCCCATCGACGAAGATCGTCGGCGACCCAAAACCTCCACGCTCGATTAGTTCGGTGGTGTTCGCTTTGAGCATATCCTTGTATTCGGACGCGGTGATTTTTCGGAAGTATTCGGCTTCTTCGAGGCCGCTGCCACGCACAATATCGCGCAAAACCTCGTCCTGGCTGATATCACGATTGGCGCCCCAATAGGTCTCGAAAACCAGCTTGGAGTAGGGTGCGATCTTGCCATGCTCTTGGGCCACAAACGCGCCACGCATCGCCTTGACGGAATTAACCGGGAAGACGACGAGGTCGTTCATATCGGTGATCTTCAGGCCATAGAGATGCGCCCAATCCTGCAGATCCTTCTTCATGTAACGCGCTTTTATCTTGACCGGATTGGCGCGTTGCTCGTACACGGAAGGATTGACCGCGTTGAACACTCCGCCGACAAGAATCGGACGCCAGATCAAATCAGCCTGATGGCGCATCGCGACCTTTTCGATCTGGCTGAATGCCAGGTAAGTCCATGGGCTGGAGCAATCGTAAAAGAATTCAAGTTTTTTGCCCATCGCGGCTCTCCTATCGGACAAAGCTTTGGCGACCATAGCACGATCCGGCGACAGGCTCACGCTACGACGTCAAAAGTTGGCATTAAGGAGATGGTGCAACAGGCGTCGCGTCCGATGGATTTGCATCATTGCCAGCATCCCCGTCCGGATCAACCGATTGTGAAGCACCAGCCGTCTTCGAACCCTTGGCCTCGACTTTAACGAGTTCGACGTAGATGTAGCCGAAGTAAACATCGGCTGCCATCTGCACCGGCAGATGACGGCCATCGTCCGTTACCCAGATCGTCGTCTCCCTCGCCTGGCTGCGGAAATTCCCTTGGCTGAGCCATATGACTGAGGGTTCGATCTTGAGCGTATTGAAGGTGCCCAACGGCGTCGTGATCCGCTCGCGGTCGATGACGTTGAAAGCAAAGACATAGCGATTGCCGCCGCTGAAAACGTCAAAAGTGAGATCATCGCCGGGTTTGAGCGGCTGCGAGAGCGCCATCATCGCGCCCGAAAATGGTCCCAGCGGATCGCCCCCACTGAACAGGCGCTCGGTGATCTCGCCCCGCCGGTTCCGTTTGATCGCGGTGATCAGGCGGTCTTGATGGTCGAAGGTTGTATGCCATTCGTCGAAGCGCTTTTTTTCGTGCTGCTGGATATAGATATTGTCGGGTTGGTAAGAATCGCGCGAGAAGTCCTCGCGAAAGTAGTCTCGCATCCGATAGACCAGATCTACGATCGGGCTGCTCGTGATCCACATCTCTCCGCGCCACCATTCAGGATGCGACCGGTTATGGCTGACAATCACGCGTGCTGACGCAGCAGGCGCGCCTAGCCAGGTGGCATTGTAGAATAAGGTCTCACCATCGTGAAAAGTTGGCGGACCCGGAGGATATGTGGGGATCTTTAGACTGTCAGGCAGTGGCATCGGGGTCGGCGAAGCTTTCGGATGCTCGTGATTAGGCATGGCGGCGTGAGCACCCGATAGACGTACAAAAGGACTGCTAGCAGCTATTGTCGAGAACAAGGCAAGCGCAAGCAGAATTAGAACCGCCATCGCCTGTCTAAGAGATGGCCCAAATCGTGTTGAAACCCTCGCCACCCCTTTACCTGCAATCCAGATCGAATACACTGGCCCATTGATTCTGCCCAATCCGGGAGGCCGTGGGAATGTTACGAAGCCCTCAGGTTGCTGCGATCGCCGCTGTTATAGCTGCGCTCGCGCTCGCCAGTCCGGCACTCGCTCAGATGGGTGAAGGCCGCGGCATGGCGGCCGCCAACAGTCCCCTTTCGCTCCAAAGTCTTGAGAGCTCCGGCAACCGGAAGCAGGGAGAAAAAGACGAGGACGTTATCAAGGACGCGAAGCGGGACATCGACGATGCCGATCCACGTGTGCGCGTTCAAGGCCTTGAAAAACTGCGCTACGTGCAAAGCACTGATGCTAACGATCTGCTCTTTCGCGGCCTCGTGGATTCCGACGTGCGCGTACGAATCAAGGCTATTGATGTTCTCGGTGCCCGCAGCGTTAACGACGCAGTTCCGGCTATGTCCCAGGAGTTGTTCTTGCGCGAAACGCCCGCCGTCGAGAAGCTTCATCTGGTTGCAGCACTGGGTCGGATTGGCGACCAGCGCGGGACCATGCCAGTAATTGAGTATTTGAAGGAAACCCAGGACTCCGATAGCCGCGGCACCGCGGTATTCGCGCTTGGCGAGATGGCCGATCCGCGCGCCAACGATACGCTGATCCAAATCGTTGATAATGATCCTAATGCGACCGTGCGGAAGCTTGCGCAGGAAGCCCTTGAAAAGATTGACGGCGAGCTGCCGAGCAATCATCAAGCACAAGTCGAAGCCGCTCGCGATCAAGCTCTCGAACCGACCGACGAGAAGCTTGCGAAGATGCGCCAGATAGACGAAGAAATCCAGAAGAATAAATATTGATAAAATCCGAAAATCTCGGCCGCTCTGAACCGAAGCTAGATTCGAAGCAATCCGTTCACGTTTCCGCTGTCAGACGGATGGTCGGGGAATACCAGACTGATCTGCTGGGCAGGCATGCCCATATGTGATCTCAAGACATTGCCAATAGGCTCGCGAAAATCCGTGGTCACGGGTACATCGCGTTCCTGATAAAGATCTTCCGGAGCCAAGCCGTTCCAGCCGGCGTACACCCTTGCTCCACGGATCGGACCGCCCATCACCCACATCACATTGCCATGCCCATGGTCGGTTCCGCCGTTCCCGTTTTCATGAACGGTCCGGCCGAATTCTGAGATCACGACAATAACCGTGTTTTCGTACGCCGGTCCAAGCTGACTGGCGAAACTCGCCAGGCCGTCCCCGAGCGGCTTCAGATGGTTGGCAAGTTGGCCTTTGAATGATCCCTCGTTGACATGAGTGTCCCATCCGCCAACCGCTAGAAAGGCAAGTCGGATGCTCGGATCGCGCGCTATCAGGCGCGCCAGGCGGCCGGTATCGTCCGAAAAGCCGTCTGCTGGCGGCGCTCCCGCGTCTGCCTCCGTCATGTCTTGCTGTAATTCCGCGAGCAGCCGCTTGCGCGCGGCCTGCCCGTCGCGAAAGGTCGCGCTTAGTTGATCGGTACCGCTGTAGAGTTGGTCGAAAGCGTCCTCGATTTGAGGATTATCGAGCGGCAATGGACGTGCGGCTGCGCGCCCCTGCAGGATATTCGCTACCGCCATACGACCCGAAAGAATCCGCGGCACGGTGGCGCCGATACTCACTGCTTCCGTTGGGCCATGAAAACCGGGAAGAGCGGCCAGTACACGGTTCATCCAGCCGTCTGGCGTTGTTCGCACGCCCGGCGTGCCGCTTTCCATGAAGTCTTGGGCATCGAAATGTGATCGGGTCGGATCCGGTGAGCCACATGCATGAACAAAGGCGAGTGTACCATCGCGCCATTGCGGCATCAGTGATGCAAGTGCCGGATGCAATCCGAAATGGCCGTCTAAATCGATTGCTGCGGCATCCCCACCGCCGGGCCGCGGAATCGCGATATTCGGTCGCTGCTCGTAATACTGCGAATCGCCATACGGCACGACCACGTTCAATCCGTCGACTGCCCCGCGCATGAATACAACAACGAGCCGTCGATTGCCGCCGCTGTTTCCGAAGCTTGATGCGGCCCATCCATGGCTTCCGATCAGCACAACACCAGCCGCCGAGAGCGTCGCCGTAGCGCGGAGGAAATCACGCCGCTTGACCTCGTTGGCGGTCATCGAATCGCAAAGGTCGTCCGCTGTTGCCAAAGATTATCTCCGATCGGAATTTCTGGAGTCCTATTGCAGTGGAAACGTCAACTCGGCCATTGCTCAGTTGTGATCGCGATGCGCAATCGTCATCGCGAGACGCATCCGCTCGGTTTCGATCAGACTTGCGATCGCTTTGCGGATAGCGATCTGGCGGAATATCCTGCGGCCTTCAAGGCTGAAGAGTTGGTGCATATAGTTTTGAATCATCGATCGCATTCTTGCTATGCCAGAGCGCCGGGCCATTCCCTTAAATTGATTACTCATAGTCATTTCCTTAACGCATCATGAACTCAGGACTACCCAGTATAAGTGGTGCGCGCAGATTGGGTGGCGCGCCCTCGATCACCTCGGCGGTCCGTGGCGAGAAGAGGTCGCCGAGAGTTATCGCGAGTTGCGCCGGCTCGGGCGCAGAAGTTTCGTCTGTCGCAAATGCGGCTGTCCTGAAACTCGGCATTCGAGTTTCCGGATCAACCGGGTGCCCCAGTTGCAGGCGGCCCTTGCCGAGCGCTGTCGCGAAGCTGAGCCTCAGCATCATCGCATCGGGATTGAGCCACGCTTCGGTGGTGTTCTTGTAGCCGTCGGGAGTTTGGCAGCCATAGAGCGGCATGCCGAGAGCGGCCATCGTGCCCGCCAGTGGATTGACGTTGAGCACCTGCGCGTCGGTCGCACGCGCGGCCGAGATTACGTATTCGTAGGGCGTCTTGAACTTGTTACTGTAGTTGCGTTTATCCCAAAACTCGCCGCTGCCGAAAACAACTTCCAGCACGTCCCGGATATTTCCGTCGCTTGCGAGATAGCGCGCTGCCATTCGCTCAACAAGAGCGGGCGGCGGATCGTCGGCGACGAAATACTGCGCGAGTTCGTAACTAAGATGATTGGCGGTCGCTTGGCTTCGCGCGAGTATGTCGAGTGCTTCCTCGCCTTCACCCAGGCCGCGTCCTTCAATCTCACGGCCAAGAAAAATCTTGTCGCCAAAGTCATGACGCCGGCCGTAAAACATAAAGCCATACTGGCCAGCCATATTCTGCATTTGCTCCGATCTTGGACGTGATCCACCCTGGGCTTGACCCTGATGCCGCCGTCCCGCACCAGCGAATCGGAACGGACGGATTCCAAATAGCTTCGGAAACATGCCACTGAAATTGCTTCGATGCGGGTGTGGCGGAGCACTTTCGCCTACCGCTGTTCCCTCGCGCTGAATACTCCAACCGGTCAGGATATGCGCCAAGGCGATCACATCTTGTTGCGTATAACCGCCGTTCACGCCGAGTGTGTGAAGCTCCATTACCTCGCGCGCGTAATTCTCATTTATGCCATCGAACTTCCCGTGGCTTCCGGGTGCGTCTGGCGCTGTGTTCTGCCAATTATCGAGATAGAACAGCATTGCCGGATGATGGGCAGTTGCACCGAGCAGATCGCGAAAGCGGCCCATCGTATGCGGTCTGATCGCCTCCTCTTCAAATGCGCCGGTCCAGATTGAGCAAAGGCCTTTCCATGCGAAGATGTTGAAATGATTGAACCAAAAGGCCGCCATCACTTCTTGTAATTGCCGCGGCCCGTACAGGGCGCGAATAATCCGCGCCTGCACCGCTTCCATCATCACTACCTTGGCCTCGCGCCGCGCCTCCTGCTTGGCCACCGTGTCGCCCTTCTGAATTTGACGAATCGGCTGCTGGAACTCTTGAAATAGCTGAACCGGAGTCATCCTGAGAGTTGGCATCGCATCGATCCGCTGTTGCAGTTCCGGTGGCTCGGGAATTGATGCCGGATCGAGCTGGCGCTCGATATATGCCTGGACGCCCATATTCCCTATCACGTCGCTATCACCCGGGCGTGGTCCGAAGCCGATTCGATTCAGCAGATGGATCGCCCGTTGATTTTCGGCGATCGGATTTGTGTATGTCTGCTCGGTGGCCAATGTAATGAAGGAACTCGAAGAGTAGCTACTAACTAAGATACTAACTGGCTATTGATTGGATAACGGTTCTATCGGATTTCCAGACGGTCGCTGCGAAAAAAAGCGTTGATACGGTGCCATGATCGCACATCGGCGTTTCAGTGCTCGTCGCAGTGTCTTGCTCCATCGACCTTCAAGCCAGCTCATCATCTATCGGGCCGTTGCGAGGCTTAGCGGCACCAACGATGATGAACGTTGTCCCAGCGCTGATGATTGAATACATACTCATCATGCACGAAGCCGTTGGGATGATCCCTGAACGAATCAGCGACGCGTGGATGTGCCCATATGTACTCGCGGAGTCCCGGATGAGCCGCTAGATAACCCGGATTGTCGATCAGGCGGGGATCGGCCGAAAGTTGTTGCCGTATTTCCGGGTGACTATCGAAATAATTATTGAAGTCGGCAACGTAAGGATGATTATCGGCGTATCGAACAGGGTAACCATTTGGCGGACGGTAGAAACGGTAACTGGTGGATTGCGGCCATGTCTGCATAAAGCCCTGCGCCATCGCGGGAAGAGCGAGGCTTCCAGTAAAAAGCGCCGCCGAAACGATTGTGAACAAGCGTTTCATTTCAATGACCTCCTATCATTTGATACGCAGCAGCAACCAGGGGGTTTCAGTCTGAAGCCCGTTCGGCACCCAGTCCCCTCGTCAGTCGTCCGGACAGGCTTGCACGCCAACGGCAAAAGGTTAGGCTGAGTCCGGATGCCTGCGTCAAAGCGCACATACCCTCAGCAGGTTGGAGGAGCGCTGCATGGAATTCTTGCCCAACTCGATTCTGGCGGACGCTTCGACCTGATCCGGCTGATCAGAATCTGGCCTGAAACGGTTGGCGATGTGATCGCTCGACGCACCGAAGTAGCGAGCGTCAAATTTCACACCGCCGTTGTCAAAGTCAGGGGCGCGATGTGGATTCAGGAACTCAACCTGATGAAGCCGCAAATTCTCAACCGGCTGCGCGAGGCCCTCGCTGACGATTCGGTGCGCGATTTGCGCTTCGTGATGGGCAAGTTGAGCCGGCGCGAGCATCCTCGTCTCCGCGCCGTCCCGCGCGCTCCCCGGCACGCCATTGAACTACCCGAACTCAAGGACCCTGAACTTAGGCGAGCGTTTGCCAATCTCATTGAAGCGTGGGGCCGTGCCTGCCGCTAGACCGGGCTTTTCCTGACATCGCGTTCCTTCTCCGTCCGAAGGGCCGGCAAAAGCAGAGAGTGGACCTCGTGACCGAGTAGCCTGATAACCGGTCTGAGAACCACTATTCTCCTCGGTCACATCTGCCGAAATAGATGGTTGTCCACAAACCTTAACGGCAGATCGGATTCAAACCTCGCCAAGCTGGTGCCCACCTCGGGTGCACAAGCCCCACCATGGCGTCGATCCCGCGTTCAGCCACGCGCGTGATTTAGCTCAGAATTCAAGACGCTGCGGCTGTTGCGGTGCGTCTGCATAGCTAGGTTTGAAATAGTTAGAATGAATCAGGCGAACATTAATAGAAAAGCCGTCAACAGCATGATATGTTGTTATGAACAGGCCCGTCCACACTACCCATAGTATGTCGTGCTTGACACATTCAGCTCTCCGGTAATACTTGAAAGCCACTAGGCACACATCAATTGCAAGCGGCGGTGGGGAAGGGGCGACCAAATGGCGCAGAGCATCGAAAGACCAGAGATTCGCATAGGGACGGAGGCTCGAGGCCAGGACCGCGAGGGTGGGCGTCAGCAAACGATTACGGCAGGCCGCGGCCTCACGATCGAGCGCTACTTCACTCGGCCGGGCGTCGATCCGATGGCCGAAGTGGAATGGGATTTACGCTCCGCCCTAATCTCTGGTGAGGACGGCCGTGTG
The DNA here is from genome assembly GCA_035524095.1 of Binataceae bacterium (SeqCode). Classification (GTDB taxonomy): domain Bacteria; phylum Desulfobacterota; class Binatia; order Binatales; family Binataceae; genus DATJUF01. The sequence goes on from DATKPK010000264.1 coordinate 57,283, forward strand.
GTCTTCGAGCAACGCGACGTCGAGGTGCCTCGGATTTGGTCGCAGACCGCCACCAATGTGGTCGTATCGAAGTATTTTCGTGGCCCTCTTGGCAGTCCTCGTCGTGAAACCAGCGTGCGTCAGCTTATCGCCCGGGTCGTCGATACGATCAGTGCATGGGGCGAGCGCCAGTATTATTTTGCTTCCGATTCCGATCGCGAAAGCTTCAAGGCCGAACTAACCTATCTGCTCCTTCATCAGCAGGCCGCCTTCAACAGTCCGGTCTATTTCAACGTCGGTATCGAATCGAAGCCGCAATGCTCGGCCTGCTTCATCCTCAAAGTTGAGGACAGCATGGAATCTATTCTCGGCTGGTATCGCAATGAGGGGATGATTTTCAAAGGCGGCTCCGGCTCAGGAGTGAATCTGTCGGCCTTGCGTTCGTGCCGGGAAAAGCTCTCGGCCGGCGGCACCGCGTCCGGACCGCTATCGTTCATGAAGGCCGCTGACGCCTCAGCTGGCGTGATCAAGTCGGGCGGCAAGACCCGCCGGGCGGCCAAGATGGTGGTCCTTAACGCCGACCATCCGGATGTTAAGGAGTTTATTACCTGCAAGGTCGACGAGGAAAAAAAAGCCTGGGCGCTGATCGAAGCGGGCTATGATGCCTCGCTGGACGGTGCGGCCTATAGCTCGGTCTTCTTCCAGAACGCTAACAATTCCGTTCGCGCCACCGACGACTTCATGCAGGCGGTGGTCGATGATGGCAACTGGCGCACTCACTTCATCAAGTCCGGCGAAGTCGCCGAGGAATTCCGCGCCCGTGATCTGATCAAGATGATTGCTGAAGCGGCGTGGGCCTGCGGCGATCCGGGGATGCAGTTCGATACCACTATCAATTTGTGGCATACCTGCCCAAACTCCGGCCGGATCAATGCGTCGAATCCATGCAGCGAGTACATGCATCTCGATAACTCGGCCTGCAATCTGGCGTCGCTCAACCTGCTGACTTTTCTCGACGACAGCGGCGAATTCGATGTGAAGTCGTTTCGCCATGCTGTGGACGTGATGATCACGGCCCAGGACATCCTGGTCGATAATTCCTCGTATCCGACCGACGAGATCGGCCGCAACGCCCGCGATTTCCGCGAATTGGGCCTCGGCTACGCCAATCTCGGCGCCACTCTAATGGCGCTTGGGATGCCCTACGATTCCGATCAGGGCCGCAGCTACGCTGGTGCCATCACCGCTCTGATGACTGGCGAGGCCTATCTGCAGTCGGCGCGTGTCGCCGAAGCAATGGGTCCCTTTGAAGGTTACGCGCGCAACCGTGAGCCAATGCTGCGCGTGATCGAACGTCATCGCGAGTACGCGCATAAGCTCGAAACCGCTTATGTGCCGTTGGACTTGCTGCGGGCGTCACGCGAGGCGTGGGACGACGCGCTCAAGCTTGGCCAACGCGCCGGTTATCGCAATTCGCAAGCAACGGTTATCGCGCCGACCGGCACCATCGCCTTCATGATGGATTGCGACACCACCGGTATCGAACCCGACATCGCCCTGATCAAATACAAAAAGCTGGTCGGCGGCGGTATGCTCAAAATCGTCAACAACACGGTGCCGCGGGCACTCAAACGGCTCGGCTACGATTCGCGCGAGGTTCAGGAAATCGTCGAGTATCTCGACGAGCATGAGACGATTGAGGGCGCGCCCCATCTGCCAGATGCGCATCTGGCGATCTTCGATTGCGCCTTCAAACCGCGCTCCGGCTCGCGCACGATTCACTATCACGGCCATCTCAAGATGATGGGCGCGGTCCAGCCGTTCATCTCAGGGGCTATCTCCAAAACCATCAACATGCCCGCCAGCGCCTCAGTTGAAGAAGTCGCCGAGGCCTATCTGACCGCATGGCGGCTAGGGCTGAAGGCGGTAGCAATCTATCGCGACGGCTCCAAGCGGACCCAGCCACTCAATACTGGCAAAGCGGCCGAAGCTGGCGATGCGCAAAAGAACGCGCTCGCGGCCGCAGCGATCGCCGCAACTGACGAGTTCCGGCCTTATCGTCGGAAGCTGCCTGACGAACGCCGCTCAATTACCCACAAGTTCGATATCGCCGGCCATGAAGGCTACTTGACAGTTGGGATGTATGAAGACGGCACGCCCGGCGAGATTTTCGTCTCGATGTCGAAACAGGGTTCAACAATCTCCGGGCTGATGGATTCCTTCGCGACAGCAATCTCGTACGCGCTCCAATACGGTGTGCCACTACAGTTCCTGGTAGACAAATTCGCCCACATGCGCTTTGAGCCGTCGGGCTTCACTAAGAACCCGCAAATCCCGTACGCGAAGTCGATTGTTGACTATTTGTTTCGATGGCTCGCCTCGAAGTTTCTCGACGAACAGGCCAAACAGGAAGTGGGTGTAGTTGCCCCGCTATCTACCCTAGCCGAAACTCCAGCGCCGTCGCGCATGGCTCTCGCGCCTGCAAGTAATTCGCTCAGCGGCGATGATAACGGCAAGAGCTCTGAAGCGAGCTTGCGCGCTGCGTTTATCAATCAAGCGGACGCACCGCCGTGCCCGGACTGCGGATGCATCATGGTGCGTAATGGCACCTGCTACAAATGCATGAATTGTGGAGCAACCAGCGGATGTTCGTGAACTTTTCTTTGATTCTGGCGAATAGGGGGAAAGCGCATGATCGAAGCAGGAGTGAAACTGGCCGAGACTCGCAGACGCTTGCGTGAATGCGAAGCTTTCGCGCTGCAAGTCAGGCTCGGCCACGATCTCAAAGACGGACCGATTCTAACCTCGGTCACCGATCAGCCGTTCGAGATGAGTTTCAAATGTTCGCGATGCGGCGTGACGCTGTGGTTTGAGGATAAAGGATCGCAACGATGGCGGCTGCACGCGGAATCGCGCGAGCACGGTGCGCAGATTTGCCGAGGACGCATCGTCGGCGAACCGATTGATCACCCGATAAGCACGGCTGTTGCCGGTGCCTCGCGACGTTGAAAGTTCGGGTCAGAGATGACGGGATTAGTGAAGTTCGGGATCGGCTTAAAGACTCAGGGCCTCGGAGGAGTGCCGTCGAAGGGGCGGATGGAGCGGCGGTCTGGCATGCGGAGGCGGTGACGGAATGGTGAGTGGGGCGGTTTAACGAGGTTCAAAGAGGTTGAGGCGGGCACCTCCTGGTCCGCTTTAACGAGTGTGGTGCGGGGCTGGCGGATGCGGGGATGGCAGGGGGCTGGGACCTTCCCAGCCCCCAACTTCCTTAGTAAAGAAATCTGCCACAAAGGAGATTTTCAAAAATTGATGCGCATTCGGTGGCCGAGCGGGATGGAACCTGAGCATGCGCTGGTCCATGTGCACAATGAGATCGTAACTACTGCATCACCTGAACGCATCTGGCGGTCTCTTTGTCGAGCAAGCGCTTGGCCGCAATGGTACAGCAACTGTGCATGGCTCAATTTCCCCAACGGCGATGGCCCGGACCTCAAGCAGGATACTCATTTCGTCTGGAAGACTTTCGGCGCCACGGTGCGCAGCACGGTCGCGGTCTTCGATCCGATGCGAGAAATCGGCTGGGACGCTTATGCTATTGGCTTACGCGCCTTTCACGGCTGGCTGATCGAGCCGCTCGATCAAGGCGGTTGCCGTATCGTTACCGAAGAAACTCAAAACGGCTCGCTGGTTTGGATCGCGCGATGGTATCTGCGCCGCGCGCTTTCCCGCCAGCACCAAAAATGGCTCGAGAGCCTCAGTAACGTCGCCACTAAAAGCTCATATTAATAGCCGCCACTTCGCGAGATTCCCAAGCGAAGCCCAACTGGCCGGCCGATCCGCACTATATCTTCGACGACCACCCTACTTCGAGATAATCACGATCATTTGAAGTTATCGTGTGAAGTTATCGTGCAATGCACGCTTGAGCGCGTTGTCGCGGTCGGCCTTGAATTGCTTTGAGACCTTCGCTGAAGGAGCGAACAGGTCAAACCCATGGAACGCCCCTGGATAGACGTGGAGCTCAGTCGGCACGCCCGCCTGAATCAAGCGCTGAGCGTATTCGATATTCTCGTCGACAAACAAATCAAGTGCGCCAACCGGAATGTAAGCCGGTGGTAGCTTGCTCAAATCGGTAGCCCGCGACGCTGCTGCGTAAGGCGACACGTCCGCGCCGCCGCCGTCACGTCCCAGATACGCCTTCCAACCGAGTCGATTGCTCTCGCGATGCCACATTCGCGGGTCAGTAATCGCATAACTGGCTGGGGTTACATTGCGATCATCGATCATCGGGTAGATGAGCAGTTGGAAAGCGACCGGCACTTCGCCGCGATCGCGAACCATCAGTGCCAGTCCCGCAGCCAGGCCACCGCCGCCGCTGGCGCCGCCGATCGCGATCCGCGACCGCTCAACGCCGAGTTCGTCGGCGTGCCCGAACAGCCATTTCAACCCGGCATAACAATCCTCCACCGGAGCAGGAAACGGATGTTCCGGCGCTAAACGATAGTCGACCGATACTGCCACGCAACCGATTCTACTCACCAGTTGCTTCATGAGCCGGTCGTCTTGCTCGATATCGCCCATTACGTAACCACCGCCATGAATCCATAACAGAGCGGGAAGCTTGCTCGGCTGATCGATTGGCCGATAGGAGCGGACCCGAACCGCAGGGTCGTCCTTTCGTGAACCGGGAACGAAATGATCCTGGCTGGTTACACCCTCGACCGGAGGCATAGACGCCAGCAGCGAGGTCACCATTTTATTCATCTTGATCCGGGCCGTTGGAATGTCATTGAGATCGAGAGGACGGTCAGTCGGCAACTTGTCCACTACAACTCGCAGCTCAGGGTCTATTTGGTCTACGAAATTCATCGTCCATCTCCCTCACACGCTTCGATGACGTGGCCGAGTTTATGCCACGATTCGCGCAGGATATAAACTCTAAGGGTCGGCGAAATAGCATTGGGGCGGAACCAACACGGAAATCTGCAAGGGATGTTTCACGTGAAACATCTCTTGCAGATTTCTTGTTCTATTTTGGGAGCGGTTCCTTCGCTGTTGGGGAAGAATTTCCCCCGGAGCAAGCCTGTTACTTCATTTTGCTGAAGAATGTCCGGATGTCGTCTGCCAGCAACTTCGGCTCTTCCATCGCCGCGAAATGGCCGCCACGCGGCATCACCGTCCATTGCTGGATGTTGAACGCGCGTTCGGCCCAATCGCGCGGCGGCTTGCCGATTTCGCGCGGGAATAGCGCGGCAGCGGTTGGCGTCTCGATGCGCTTCGTCTTATCGGGGCGCCAAGGATGATGCCGCGCTTCGAAATAGAGCCGCGTTGACGAATTAATCGACTGGGTGATCCAATAAATCATTACGTTGGTCAACAACTGGTCTTTGGTAAAACGTGTCTCGACGTTACCGCCGCAATCCGACCAGGTGCGGAATTTTTCGACGATCCACGCGGCGAGGCCGCTTGGTGAATCGTTCAGGCCATACGCCAAGGTCTGTGGTTTGGTGCCCTGAATCCCCTGATAGCCGCTTTCCTCCCGCTGGAAATGATCCATGTCAGCGAGGAATAACTTCTCTTCTTCGGTCAGTTCCGCAGCGCGATCGCGGCGATTGCCCGCAAAAATCAGATTGACGTGGATGCCGTAGAGGCTATCACCATGTGCTTCGCCCAATCTCGACGTAATCGCCGAGCCCCAATCGCCGCCTTGTGCGCAATAACGATGATAGACGAGGACTTCAGTCATCAGCTTGTGAAAGATCTCGGCGATGCCCTGGACGTTCATCCCACGCATCCGCGGATGATCCGAAAATCCATAACCGGGTAATGACGGTGCAATCACCGTGAACGACTGATTGGGATCGGCCCCGTGAGCGCCCGGATCAGTCAGCATCGGAATGATCTGCATGAACTCGTAGATTGAGCCGGGCCATCCATGGGAGAGCAGGAGCGGCTTGGGATTGGGTCCACGGCCTTCCTCGCGGATGAAATGGATGCCGAGGCCGTCGATAGTCGTGCGGAAATGCTTGAAGCGGTTCAACTCGGCTTCGTGTTTGCGCCAATCGTATTGACTCCGCCAATACTCGACCAGCTCGCGCAAGTAGGCGAGATTAGTGCCGTATTCCCATCCAGTGTCGGGCACTTCATCGGGAAAACGCGTGCGGTTAAGACGCTCGCGCAGGTCCTTCAAGACCTCGTCGCTGATGTTGATGGTAAACGGTTCAATCTGCGCCTTGGCCATCGCCCAACCTCCGCAATGCGTATCCAGCGAATGTTACGCTGATATATGCCGTGCGGTGTTTTGCTACAAGCAAAAGTGCGCGGCCGTCAATAGCGTACGTGACGCGACGGTTAAATCGAACGCGGACCGCTTTCGAGTTCCTCCGGCCAACGCGACGGCGCGCCTAGCGCCTTGATTCCCGCTTCTCTCAAGTGGGACAATTGTTCATGCCACGCAGTGCCGACGGTTTCGAGGCGTTTATCAACCTAGGCGACAGCCTGAACGAGCTCGAGTTGATTGTCGGCCCCATGGCGCGTCCATTCATAGCGGAGGTGCGCGAGGGTCTCGCGCAGGCGGCAGCGAAAAGGCATGCGGGCGATCCGGATGGCGCGCTCATCCTAATCCGCCAATCAATGGAGAAGTTGGCGGTTCTTGGCAGTGAAGTAGATGCGCAGGAGGGAGCGATGATGCGATTTATCGCCGAACGCTTCGCGCAATCACTTAGCGCTGGTGATAAAAGCGCCGCTAAAGAGGCCGTCGGTGTCATGCGGCATAAAGCAGGCGACCCAAAAGACGAACCCGGCAGGGGCTGGTAACGTGCGAGCACGTTCTGCCCATGACGGACAAGTCTAACAGCGTCTGAGGCGACACAGGTAGAAGTTCGAGCCTCAGCGACAAATAAAAGAGCAAATTTGTACGGAGCGGCGGTGGCGACTGTACCTAAATCAGACTTAAAAGATTCCAATCTAGACTTGCTCTGCATCAACTCGATTCGCGTGCTTGCGATCGATGCGGTGCAGAAGGCCAATTCGGGCCATCCCGGTATGCCGATGGGGATGGCGCCAATAGCGTATCTGCTGTTTACACGCTACCTCAGGCACAATCCGAAAAACCCTCATTGGTATGGACGTGATCGCTTCGTCTTATCGGCGGGGCATGGCTCGATGCTGCTATACGCGTCGCTCTATCTGTCGGGCTATGACCTTTCGCTAGATGACATCAAGCAGTTCCGGCAACTTGGCAGCAAGACACCCGGCCATCCTGAATCGGAACTCACGCCAGGCGTTGAGACCACCACCGGTCCTTTAGGCCAGGGAATTGGCAACGGGATCGGGATGGCGATCGCGGCGAAGCACATGGCGGCGAGGTTTGCCCGCGGCGACACCAGCATTTTCGAGCCGCGCATTTTCGGCATCTGTGGTGACGGCGACAACATGGAGGGCGTAGCCAGCGAAGCTGCTTCGGTTGCGGGTCATCTGGGTCTCGGCAATGTCATCTATCTATATGACGACAATCACGTCACGATCGATGGCCATACTGAAATCGCTTTTACGGAAGACGTCTGCAAGCGCTATGAAGCTTACGGCTGGCACACGCAAGTCGTCGAAGACGCCAATGATCTTGGCGCGCTGATTAAAGCTATCGATGCCGCTATCGCCGAAACCGGCCGTCCCTCGCTGATTCGGGTTCGCAGTCACATTGGCTATGGCAGCCCTCATCGGCAGGACAGTTCCGAGGCACATGGCAAGGCCCTTGGCGTCGAAGAGGTCAAGCTGACCAAACAGTTCTACGGATGGCCGACCGAGCCTGATTTCTACGTTCCCGACGTTGCGCTTGCGGAGTTCCGCAAATGTCTCGAGCGCGGTGCTCAATTCGAAGCGGATTGGATTAAGCGTTTCGAAAGTTACGCCAAGGCCAACCCAGCAGATGCGGCCGAGTTTCGCTCGATAATGGCGCGCGAGCTGCCCCCTGGATGGGACAGCGATTTACCCGTATTCACGCCCAAGGACGCACTTGCAACGCGCGAGTCAGCCTCGCGCGCTGAGCAGACCATCGCGAAAAAGATGTGGAGTATGTTCGGTGGCGCGGCAGATCTGAATGAATCAACTTTCACGGACATAAAGGACGGCGGCAGCTTCGAGCGGGGCAGCTATGAAGGCCGCAACTTGCATTTTGGTATTCGCGAGCATGGCTTGTGCGCGATCCTAAATGGGATAGCGCTCTTCGGTGGTTTCATTCCGTTCGGTTCTAGCTTCATGTGTTTTACGGACTACTGTCGGCCATCGATACGTCTGGCGGCATTGATGGGGCTGCAGGTCATCTTCGTCTTTACCCATGACTCTATAGGACTTGGCGAGGACGGCCCGACCCATCAGCCGGTTGAACATCTTTCGAGCCTGCGGGCGATTCCAAACCTCACTTTGATCCGGCCGGGTGACGCGAACGAAGCGGCTGAAGCCTGGCGCACCGCAATTCTTCATCGTCACGGACCAGTTATGATGGCGCTTTCCCGCCAGAAGATGCCGACCTTCGATCGCACGGTAATGGCGCCGGCTTCTGGAGTGCAAAAGGGCGCTTATATCTTGACCGAAACCCCTGGCAAGACTCCCGAATTGATCTTGATGGCTACCGGCTCGGAGCTAAGTCTAGCCGTCGACGCCAAGCAAGAATTAGAGAAGCGCGGTCACGCGATCCGCGTCGTTAGCATGCCGAGCTTCGAGCTGTTTGAGAAACAGGATGCGGCTTATCGCGAGACCGTTTTACCGCCATCGATCAGGCGCAGGCTGGCGATCGAGGCTGCCGTTCCGATGTCGTGGTATAAGTGGGTCGGACTTGACGGTGGGGTCGTGGGCATGACGACTTACGGCGCGTCCGGGCCGTCGCAAAAGGTTCTAGATCATTTCGGATTCACGGTGGCGAACGTGGTTGAGCATGCACTGAAGTTGTTGGCGTGACGCATCGTTCGGGCACGCGGCTGTTGCCGAATACCGATGACAGAGATCCAAGGAGCTAACCTCCCATGAGTACAGAAAATCCCCTCAAGCGGCTAAGCCATTTTGGTCAGAGTGTATGGCTCGATTATATCCGGCGTACTCTTCTGCCCTCACCGGAATTTCAACGGTTGCTCGATGAAGACGGGCTCGACGGGATGACGTCAAACCCAACCATCTTCGAGAAAGCGATCGACGGTTCCCACGACTATGACGCCCAGTTTGTAAAATTAGTCCGCGCTGGAGGTGATATTGACGCCGTCTACGAGGCTCTTACGACGGATGACATCAAGGCTGCCGCTGATCGTTTGCGGCCGATTTACGAGAAATCAAATGGTGTCACCGGCTATGTAAGCTACGAAGTGATGCCGACGCTGGCTCATGACACCGAAGGTACGATCGCGGCAGCACATCGCTATTTCAAAATGATCGATCGGCCGAACCTGATGATCAAAGTTCCCGGGACGCCTGAAGGCCTACCGGCTATCGAGCAACTGATTAGCGAAGGCCACTGCATCAACGTCACCCTGATGTTCTCGATGAACCATTACGAGGCGGTCGCAAAGGCGTATATCAGCGGACTTGAAAAGCGCGCAAAAGCAGGGCAGCCGCTCGATCGGATTGCATCAGTTGCGAGCGTCTTCGTAAGCCGCGTCGAGACCCTCGTCGATAAGCACATCGATGAAAAGCTAAAATTGAAGTCCGACCAGGGTCTCGCAGCGTTGCGCGGTTCTGCTGCGGTCGCCAACTCGAAGCTGATTTACGAACGCTTCAAGCAAATCTTTCATGGCGACCCTTTCAAAGCGCTCGCGTCGAAAGGCGCTCACGTCCAGCGGCCTTTATGGGCCTCGACCGGTACCAAAAATCCGGCTTATAGCGACATCAAGTATGTGCAGGAACTGATTGGTCCCGAGACGGTCAACACCATGCCGCCGGCGACGATGGATGCGTATCGCGACCACGGTGACCCCAAGCCGACCCTCGAGGCGGGGATCGATCAAGCGCACGGAATTGTCGATCGGCTACGGACCTACAGCATCGATCTGAACGAGGTCGGCGATGATCTGCAAAAGGAAGGGGTAGATCTATTTATCAAGTCGTTCCAGGAATTGATGGGGACGATCAAGAGCCGTCGCGACGCGATGGGCTCGACGCCGTAACGGCGCCACTGCAAGACGTGAGTTGTGGGCCACAGTCAGCCGATAGCATGGATTTGTTGTTCTGAGTGAGACGGAATAGCCCCGTCACCTGCGGGACGTTGCAAAACAATCGCTGACGGGCTATCGAGCTTCATGTCCCGGCGGTCCTGGACTAGCCGCGAGCTAAGCCATTTCGAGAGGGATTTTGCGCTTTTCCAATGGATCAGCCACGTAGATAGAAGCCTGAGGTATGAGCGAACCAAAGATCATCGTGCTTGACGACGAACAGGCGCTGCATATGCGCGCGGCTGAAGAAATAGCCCATCTTAGCGGCGAAGCAATCTGCACCCACGCCGAATTCACTTTTTGCCTGTCGGGTGGATCAACCCCAGCGGCAGTCTACGAATTACTAGGTTCGCGTTTTCTCTTGAGTGTGGATTGGAACGAAGTGCACTTCTTCTGGGGGGACGAGCGCTGTGTACCACCGGATGACCCCATGAGCAATTATGCGATGACGCAGCGGACGATGCTGTCCAAGCTGCCGATCAAGCCGTCACAGGTACATCGAATCCGCGGCGAAGAGCCACCCGCCGCGGCGGCGCAGGCCTACGAAGTGGAGATCGCCAGTCATTTCGGTGGGGCGGGCTTCCCTCACTTTGATCTGACTTTGATGGGGCTGGGCGACAATTCCCACACCGCATCGTTGTTTCCACATAATCCTGCGTTGCATGAAGCCGAACGTGTTGCACTCGCAGTCGAGGTCGACGATCCCACCCAGCGCCATCGCGTGACCCTAACGGCACCCGTCTTCAATAATGCTGCGAATGTCATCTTTCTCGTGAGCGGCGCCGGTAAGGCTCAAGCCGTATGGAACATTCTGAAGGGTCCACACAATCCTGACGAATTCCCGGCACAACTGATCGCGCCGGCGAAAGGTGAGTTAATTTGGCTGCTGGATCGCGCTGCCGCCAGTAAAATCAGCTGATGGAATCTCGAAGGCGGCGCGCGTTCTGATATCGGACGGGCGGCATTGCCCGAGTACAGTGGCCTGCTTAACACTTCGAGCCGCGATCGTCACAATGAACGGATGGCCCGCCTAGCTCTCCGCCACTGGACCGCGATTCTGATAGCCGTTGCCGTCGCCGCGTGGGCGATTTTCTACGTCCCTCAAACGCCTTCGTGGACGATCTTCCAACTGAAGCAAGCAGTTGACGCGCGAGATGGCGTGGGTGCCGCTCGTTACGTCGATTTTCAATCCGTGGTTCAAAATGCCGGTTCTGAAATGGTCTCCGATCAGAACAGTTCTAATGGGAGCGCGGGTAGCTTGCTGGGCGCCCTGGTCGGGAACGGCGTCGTGAGCCTGCTTTCTGGACCGATGGCTTCATTACTTAAGTCGTGGGCAATCCAACAGGTCGACAACGGAGCGAAGCAAGTGCAGATTCCGGCCGCTGCGGCAGCCGGGGCGATCGCACTGCTCCATCGCAACGGTGACGCCGCCTACACCCGCTGGACCGATAACAAAGGTCAAGTGTGGGAGGTGCGGCTCGGACGGGAGGAGGGCGGCTGGAAGATCGTTCAGGTGAAAAATGTCAAACAGTTGCTCGAAAAACTCCAGCAGCAGCAGGAAAACCGAATCAACGAACCGGCACCCGGAGCGTTGCCGCCCGATACCGGTTCGGCTGCACCGCCATCTTCGGGTCCCTAGCATTGCAGAAGAATCAACGGCTGGTTAAATGGAAACAGAATGCCGCGGGGTAGGTCGCCCGTAATACAAGGTGCGTTTACTCTGAGGTCTGCTCCCGGTACACTGTTGCCAGCGCGGCCCACCACAGGCCGCGCTTTTGGTATTAAGAACGTAAACGATGCGACGTCCGGACATCCGCAACCTTGCCATTGTTGCCCATGTAGATCATGGGAAAACCACGTTGGTTGACGCTTTACTGCGTCAATCCGGCGTTTTTCGCGCCAACGAACAGATGGTCGATCGTGTGATGGATTCCTTCGCGCTTGAACGTGAGCGTGGCATCACGATTATGGCCAAGAACACATCGATTGTGTGGGGCGAAACGCGCATCAATATTGTTGACACGCCCGGCCATGCGGATTTTGGTGGCGAAGTCGAGCGCACGCTCTCGATGGTCGATGGCATCCTGCTGCTGGTGGATGCATGTGAGGGCCCGCTGCCGCAGACGCGCTTTGTGCTTAAGAAAGCGCTCGAGGCGCGGCTGCCGGCTATCTTGTGTATCAACAAGATCGATCGTGCTGACGCGCGTGCACCCGAAGTTCTAGACGAAGTTTACGACCTGTTTATCGACCTCGACGCGAGCGAAAGCCAACTCGACTTCCCGGTGCTCTACACCAACGCACGCCGCGGGACCGCGGTAACCAGGCTTGGCGATGAAGGCGTGGACCTCCGTCCGCTGTACGAAACTATCATCTCGCATCTTCCAGGACCTGAAGTGGATCCGGACGCTTCCATCCAGTTTCAGGCGAACAACCTTGATTACGACGATTACGTTGGACGGCTTGCGGTTGGCCGTCTCATTGCCGGGGTAATTACGGCAGGCAACAGCTATTCGCTGTGCCGGGCTGACGGTAGCCGGACGACTTGTAAGATTGCGCGGCTCTACGGCTGGCGCGGACTCAAGCGCGTTGAAATCGATGAGAGCCGGGCGGGCGATATCGTAATGATCGCCGGTATCGAAGATATCGAAATTGGCGACACGATTGCCGACCTTGAGAATCCGCGGCCACTGCCGGTTATCCGGATTGACGAGCCGACGGTCGCAATGACTTTTCTGGTCAACAATGCGCCGTGGGCAGGACGCGAAGGCGAATTTGTAACCTCGCGTAAACTTGGCGAGCGTATCCTGTTCGAGTCGCGTCGGAACGTCAGTATTCGCATCGAACAGCTGAGTGCGGATTCGTGGCGCGTGATGGGCCGTGGCGAACTGCAACTTGCGGTGATCCTCGAAACGATGCGGCGCGAAGGCTACGAAGTTCAGGTCTCCAAGCCAACCGTATTGACCCGGCAAGTCGATGGCGCGATCCACGAACCGATGGAATTTCTAGTCGTCGATATTCCCGAAGATTATATCGGCACAGTCACCCAGCTTTTGTCCGCCCGCAAGGGTAAGATGCGCACGATGGTAACGCATGCGAGCGGACGCGTGCGTCTGGAATACGACGTCCCGGCGCGCGGACTGATCGGGTTTCGTGGACGTTTTCTCGCCGAGACGCGCGGTTTGGGCGTGCTCCATTCGATCTTCAATGGCTATGGTCCATGGGCTGGGACGATCCGCTCGCGGCAGAACGGTGCGATGATCTCTGATCGTGAAGGCGTCGCCAGCGGCTATGCGTTATTCCATTTGCAAGAACGAGGGCGCTTCTTTATCGGCGCAGGCGAGCCAGTTTACGAAGGCATGATTGTTGGGGAATACTCGCGCGAGACGAACCTGCCGATTAACGTCTGCCGTGAGAAAAAGCTCACGAATATACGTGCCGCCGGTCACGACGAGGCGATCAGGCTGACGCCGCCCCGCGTGATGACGCTCGACACCGCGCTTGAATGGATCGACGATGAAGAACTGGTCGAGCTGACGCCGAAATCGGTGCGGATACGCAACCGGATTCTTCGCACAGCGCTGCGAAGCAAGCATCGCGCGGGTTGGAGCGACGCCGCTCAGCCTGAGATCGCTGAAGGCGAGTGAAGCCTGCCGAACGGGCGATATTCGTAAGGCATCCGCAGAGGGGATCGGATGAGAATTGTCCGCATTCTCCTTGGCAGCATTCTGGTTCTGGTCATCATTGCAGGCACGGTCGTCGGCCTCGTTTTCCACAATGAAGCTGCATTAGTCCAACTTGTCCTCACCCGAATCGACACTAGTACCGGCTACAACATCGTCCCGGCTGGCGTTCGTGTCAGATTTCGCAGCCATCTTGAAGTAACGCTCGAACAGCCGCGCGTCTATCAGAGCGGTAGCGAGATTGCCCGCTTGGACGCGATTAGCGTACTCGTCAGCTACCACCGTATGCTGACGAGCAACGGCTTGCCGCTGCGCGAGATTCGTATCGTTGGACTAAAGGGACACGTCCCCGCCGGTGCTGCGGTCGCCGCCGGATACGCAATCCCGCGGCCGGGAGTCGCCGGGATGCACACGGTGCTCCGCGTCCTTGACGCGATCGGCGCCTTTTCGGGACGTATCGTTCTGGACAACGCCAAGATCAATGACCCATCTAATCATACGATAATCGAAGATTTCGATTTGGTTGCGGCACGCGAACATCGGGGGGTCGCGAATTCACCTTGGTTAGTCAGTTACGACGGAGACTGGCGCTATGCCCCGCTCGGTAGCTTTCGCCTCTCTGGTACCGCTCATCTGGAAACCGCAAAGCAGGCTATAACCGGCGTTCTCTGGAGCGGCGAGTTAAGGTTCTGGGGCGTGAATTTGAATAATTTTGCCGCGCTGCACGGCGTCGCGGCCACCGGCACGATGCAGGGTCAGCTGCAGACGGTGCTCAATCCCGACGGTACGCTGGAGGGCCGTGGGCAGGCCGAGGTGACCGATGGGGTGCTGGATGGTACCGCCCTGGTTCATCCAATCACGCTGGGTAGCTTTTCGTTGAGCGCGAACTATTTGGTTTCGGAGACTTTATTCCGGTTCGATAAAATCGAGGTGACCGAAGCACAGCGATCTGTCGCTGCCGGATGGTGTTCGGTTACGAATCCATACGATCCGGCGCGCCGGGCCGACCTGAGCATTAGCGGCATAAGAATCACTCTGACGAAGCTTGCGTCTTACCTGGGGGCGATCCGCGCGGTGCCAGCCGTGCTGATTACTGATGTGAAAAGGTTCAATTCGGGTAGTGTATCAATTGCGCAAGCGTTATTCGGACCGCCCGTGCCGATCAACGATTGGAGCGTTGCGGCCATTCGCGACAACCTGAAGGTCGGCGCGATTATCAGCGACGTGGGCTTCGACCTTAATGATCCGCGCCTGCCTGACGTCCCACCGCTTCGCCATCTTGACGCCGCCGTGAGGTATGAGGATGGAATGCTTCAAGTCAGCCAAGGGTCGGCCGCCCTCGGCAAATCGTCAGTGACCGGCATCAGCGCGCAAGCGCGGATTACTCATGCCCCCCGTTCGCTGCCGTATAGCGTGCACTTCAAGAGCGTCCTTGATTTGGGAGAGCTCTATGCCGTCGGCGGGTCAATGCTCAAGCAAATCGATCCGCGAATATCGGACCGAATCGAAAGCTTGCAAGGCAGCGCGGCTTTGAGAGTGCAGGCTTCAGGCTCGCTTAGCGATCTGAAGTGGTCAGCTCCCCACGAGTACGAGGCGCTCTTGGCGCCCAACCAGATTCAGCTGGGAATCAGGGGACTTCGCCAGCATTTATCACTCGCTAGCGGGTCATTAATTGTCATGCCGGGGCAGGTGCGGATCGATCAGTTGCTGATTGCGCCTTCCAACCCCAACAGCGGTAACGTTGTTATCAACGGAACAGTACTTAGCGGCTCGCCAATGCCGATTGTTCACAACGTGAGCGTGGAATTGCACCGGCTCAGGGCGGAGGACTGGATTCCGCTAGTGGTTTCCAGCGACGATCTGGCGATTGAAGGTGAACTAGGCGGCAAGCTCATCGCCAACTCCGATCCTTCGGGAAAAGAACCGCCGGTGGTAACCGGTGTCGTAACACTGGCGAACGGCAAGGTTGAACCTGGCTTCATGCGCTCGCCGATGGTCGTTACCGCAGGCTCGTTATCCCTCAATGGCAAGGGACTGGTCTTCGATCTGCCGGCCGCGACGCTGCAGGGTCATGCAATCACTTTCAAACTGACGCTCGCCGACTTCACTCATCCTGCCTTGCGCATCGACGCCACCGCGAGCGACTTCGACTTTGAAGTCCTACGTTTCATTCGCCTGCCATGGTCGCCCAAGACGCCGGTGCATTTCTTCCCCTTGCCGATCGGAGGTCATATCGAAGCGACGCACGCCAACTTTGATAAATTGCAGATGACTACTGTCAGCACAGACTTCAGCCGCGCGCATGAACATTGGATCGTGACCAATTTCAACGCGGACACCTTGGGCGGCCATGTCAAGCTGGATCTTACGGGTCGTTCGGCGAATGAATGGATTAACGCTCATGGCACTGTCGACAACGTTGACACGGCTGCGATCTGCACGCTCCTTGGCGAATCCAAGCCTGCACTGAGCGGCAGGATGCATTCTGATTTTGATATCTGGGGCAATACGGATACTAATTTCTTTCAGACCCTGGACGGCACTATCAGCCTGCATCTGACGCATGGATTGGTCCGCCGGCTTGCGCTGCTGAGCCGTGTTCTGAGTCTGATCGATCTTAAGAACTGGCTGACTGCGCATTTGCCTGACCCGCGCATCGCGGGTGTTCCCTACGACACTATAACCGCTGAGTTCAAAGGCCATGACGGGATTATGTACACGGATAATTTCCGTCTGGATGGGCCGGTGCTGGTGATCACGTCGAAGGGTGATTTGAACCTCGGCAAAAACACCATGAATATGGAGCTGAGCCTGATTCCGTTCGACACGTACAATTGGCTGCTTACCAAAATCCCGATCGTCGGGAGCCATATTGCGGGCGGTACGAACGATCTGCTCGCTGCGTACTTCGACGTTTACGGGCCGATGACGAATCCAAGAGTGATTCCAAAGCCGATCACTTCTGTTGCGGCATTCGTGGCGAAGACCTTGAGCATCCCCATCAATATAATTCGGCCTAACACAATAAATCCCTGACGGCTTGGAGCGTATCGATGGCATCGCTAGATTGTGCTGATGGCTCTGGCGACGAAAACGCGCATCATCTTCGTGATGGCAGCCAATGAAGAAGAGGCTTCCATGATCGCACGAACGTTGGTCGAGGAGCAGTTGGCTGCATGCGTGAACATAATCTCGCCAGTCCGCTCGATCTATCGCTGGCAAGCAAAGATCGAAGAAAGCGGAGAATGCCTGCTGCTGATCAAAACCTCTACCCGCAATTACGCCAGACTGGAGCGGCGCGTAAAGGATTTGCACAGTTACGATGTCCCCGAGATAATCGCGATGACATTGGCGCATGGCTCGTCCGACTACCTGAAGTGGATAGCGGAATCGACTGGCGGGCCTGCTGCGTCAATGAAAAAGCCGCTGGCGCGACGGCGTTCGCCGCGTAGTGCTTGAAGGCGAATGCTCGATACCTCGTACAGCACCTATCTCGCAGTTGCCCGCAGGAACAGCTAAATAACACCGGATGTTGCGCAAGACGATCGCCAAGATGGCGCCTTATGTACCGGGTGAGCAGCCCCGCTCCGGCCAGCGCCTGATTAAGCTGAATACCAACGAGAATCCCTATCCGCCCTCACCTCGGATCAGGCGCGCGGTGATTGCGGCGGCGAATGAGGAACTGCGTCTCTATCCGCCGCCGCGTGCCGACGCATTTATCGATGCGGCAGCGCAACTCTACCGCATCCCGCGCGAAATGATCATCGCCGCCAATGGCTCCGACGAATTGCTTTCGATGGTTTTTCGTGCCGCGCTCAATCCAGGTGATCGGGTTGCCTATCCCCTGCCGACGTATTCCCTTTACGACACTCTTGCCGCGATTCAGGATGCGCACGTGATCGCGAAGCCGCTGGGTAAGGGCTTCACGATTCCCTTGGATGCTCTGGCACGCGAACGCGCCAATCTGACGATCGTCTGCAATCCGAATGCGCCCTGTGGCACGCTCGTGCCCGCCGAAGAATTGTCCCAACTGGCGCTGCGGCTTGGACAGCGATTGCTCGTGATCGACGAGGCTTATGTCGATTTCGCCGAAAGCAACGCACTTGGTCTCCTACGCAAGCACGACAACGTAATCGTGTTGCGTTCTCTATCGAAGTCATTTTCGCTGGCCGGGATGCGCCTCGGGTTAAGCTTTGCGCAAAAGCCTCTCACTGAAGCGCTTCTGAAAGTAAAGGATTCTTACAATCTGAGCCGTGTTGCGATTGCTGCTGGTGCGCAGGCGCTGGAAGACGAACCCTGGATGCGCCGCAACGTCGAGCGCGTCAAGCGTACTCGTGCACAAACGGAAAAACGCTTGCGCGCGTTAGGTTTCGAAGTGCCGCCGTCGTCGGCGAATTTTGTCCTGGCACGCATCGAGGGCCGCGACATGGCGCCGATCCATGCTGCGTTACGCCGGCGTGGGATTCTCGTGCGTCACTTCGCAACTCCTGTGCTGCGCGATGCACTCCGCATTTCGATCGGCAAGCCGGAAGAGATGGAAGCATTGTTCACCGCGCTCGAACCTCTGGCGCGGCGCATCGTCAAAGCAAATCGCGCAACTCGTCTCGCCAGCTAACCGCGCGAGATATACCGGCCTCCATGAGCCGCATAGGCAATTTGTTTGGGAGATTCCGTCCCGCTCCCCGCGTTCCAGATGAGACGGTGCAAAAATCTGACGACACGCGATGGGTCATCGCTGGGCTTGGCAATCCGGGCGACCAGTACCGCCGCTCGCGTCACAATGCCGGCTTCATGGTCGCGGCGCGAATCGCAGCGTCCCATGGAATCGATCTGACACGGAAGAAATTCAACGGTCTCTATGGCGAAGTGCGCGACAGCAGCCTGAATGCAATTATCGTGATGCCGCAGACTTTCTACAATCGCAGCGGCGAATGCGTCGCGGGGATGCTCGGTTACTTTAAGGTCCCGCTCGAACGATTGATCGTTGTCCACGACGAGATGGATTTGCCGATAGGGCAGTTGCGCCTCAAACAGGGCGGAGGCGACGCGGGCAATCGCGGGGTCCGTTCCATCGCACAGACGCTCGGTCCGGACTTTATTCGCGTGCGAGTTGGCATCGGCCATCCCGAAGGGCCTGAGGGCGATATCGACCATGTCATCCGGCCGCTCAGCGCCAGCGAGTTGATGGCCTTCGAGCCGGTACTCGATCGCGCAGCCGAGGCCGTTGTTGCGATTACTCGTGATGGCTTGGAGCGCGCGCGCAATCAGTTCAATCAGCGTCGCTAAATTTCCGCTCTTGATCATTGGATGGCCGATTGATGCGTGCAGCCAATCAGGCAGATAACCGATCGCATTAATGATCGTCAGCTATACGGGCTGTACCCGGCTAATGGCCCATCGCACAGATGGTGCGTTGTTGGATACGCCAAACCGACCAACACCGCCATTAAGAGGCTGTAGCACCGCCGGAAATGTCTGGGCTTTTATTTTGTTAGAGCAGTGTATGAGAACGGCAAGTTTGGAGATGCAGCGTGATGGTGGCGGAAGATGACCCTCGGGCGTACTCGATACTGGCACTCATACATTGGCCTGTTTATTGGTCCGAGCGTGCGCTTCTTCGTGCTGACGGGAGCTATGCAGATCTTCGATCTTCAGCGACCGCGTGGAAATTATCGCCCGCCGTCACTCATCGAGAAGCTAAGCTCAGTCCACAGGGATCAGGTGTTCACACAACCTCACAGGGATCGGCTCATCCGGCAGGGGTCGGGCCAAGCTACGTTAGGCGACGGAATACCCAGTACCCAGCACCCTCCAGACGATGAGAAATCTAGACTTCCGACGCTCTTGCTAAAGTGCTTCTTCTTCCTCGTTGCGCTCGGGCTGGCCATAACGACGCCCCTCGGCATTTGGATGGGCCTGACGCAGACGCGCCGAAAACCCTTGGCGTGGATTCTGTTCGGCGCAGGCGCCGTTATACCCATCGCTTTGCTGATCGCCTGATACGAGGATGAGGGCTACCCGTTCGATTGATTTACGGCTTTTGGCGGCGGAGCCCCAAGACCGCGATGGCCCCACATGCTGCCCGACTCATGACGTTGAACCTTCCAAGTTGCGTCATCAACTGTGCGCGCGCCGAAGCCATACTCAATTTCGAAGCCTGACGGCGAGCGCATGTAGAACGACACCATGTGGTCATTCGTATGCCGGCCGAGGCTGCCGGAGATGTCGACGCCACGATCCTGCGCGAGGTAGTAGGCTGCACCGACATCGTCGAGTGAGTTGAGCTGGAGCATGAAATGAAGCAGCCGCTTGTTCCCGGGAAATTGACCGAAAGCAACCGTATGATGACGGGGATTGCAGTGCATGAAAGACAGCGTGATGCTGTCCGTCGGCCGTCCGCGCCGCATTTTCAAGTCGATGAAGTCACTGACGCGCATGCCTAGAACATCGCGATAGAAGGCGAGACTACGCGCGGAGTCATCGACGCGGATTACAATATGGCCAAGACCCATCGTGCCAGTCACGAATCCTGAAATCGGGCGTGTCGAATGAAACGGATTGAGATAGTCGACCAGCGGGCCGAAATAAGCCTCGGACGGAATTCCACTCGGATCGCTGAATTTGATTAGCTCGCCAACGCGGCGCGCCCGCGCTTCATCCGGCGAGCCGGTCGTGACTTCGACCCCGGCTGCCTTTAATTGGCTGGCCAGTTCGGCCAATTCTTGCTGGCTATTGACCTCCCATCCGATAGCCGCCACATCGTCAGCGGCGCCTTGTGTCAGCACGAACCGATGATGATTTTCGTCCATGCGCAGGAATAGCGACCCGTCGGAGTCGCGAGGAAGGACCTGGAGGCCAAGCACCTCGGCGGCAAATTTTTCCCACGCCTGGAGATCGTTCACATCCAACACCAGATAGCCCAGTTGTTTAACGCTCGCCATTACAGGGATTCCTCCTGCGCCACTGCCGAATCAGATTTGGTAACTCACTTGAGCCGAATTGTCGATCACCCGCCCTCTGAATACAAGGCGAACCTTTCGCAATCCCTGTTGAGGAATCCAGGCCCGACCGATGGCTGTTGGCAACCGTCGCCTGCGATATTGCGTCTCGCCATCGAGACTTATTGCATGAGACTCGGATGGCAGCAGCGGTTAAATTGAATCGGGTCGCAACATTGCGGCCCGTCTTGAAGTGGGCAGGAGGCAAGCGCTGGCTATTACCCCAGCTGCGCCAGCTATGGGGCGATTCGCGGGCACGGCGGCTGGTCGAGCCATTTTGCGGCGGATTGTCAGTCGCACTCGGACTGATGCCGTCCCAGGCGTTACTTAATGACATTAACCCGCATGCGATGAATTTCTATCGTTGGCTGAAGAAGGGTCTGCGCATCAAGTCCGAAATGCGGAATGAAGCGGATTCATATTATACGGCGCGAGCAAAATTCAACGCTCTTATAGCTAGCCGGCGCGATCGCACCGCCGAGGCCGCAGGTCTTTTCTACTATTTGAACCGGACTGGCTATAACGGGCTCTGTCGCTTCAATAGTGACGGCCGCTTCAATGTACCTTTCGGCCGGCACCGGCGAATAAACTACACGAATGATTTTTCCGCCTATCGCTGCCGATTCGCGAACTGGAAGTTTTCAGCGATGGATTTTGCCCGCATCGAGGCCTATGACAGCGATTTCATCTATGCGGACCCGCCTTACGACGTAGAGTTCATCCAGTACTCCAAAGAAGCGTTCATTTGGGAAGATCAGATAAGGCTGGCCGAGTGGCTAATGCGGCATCGCGGACCGGTGGTACTTTCCAACCAGGCGACCGACCGCATTGTCCAGCTTTACGAGCGATGCGGATTCACTTTGACGTATCTTACGGCACCGCGCAGGATCAGTTGCACCGGTGATCGATCACCTGCGAAAGAGGTCCTCGCGACGAAAAACCTATGAACCGCGGCGCTGGTCGAGCAGACCAATCAGCGCATGAATCGACGTGATGTGCGGCACTGCGATCCCGTGACGATTCGCGGCGCGCAGCACTGCGCCGGTCAGCGCGTCATATTCGAGCGGCTTACCGCGCTGCGAATCTTGCAGCGTCGACGTCCGCACTGCCCGTAAATACTTTTGCGAACGCTTCATTTCGTCGTCGATATTTTGTTCGGTCAGTGCAACGCCCTCGGCATTTGCGACCCGGATAATCTCGCCCATCAATGAACGGATAAGAGCAAGCCCGTTGGAATCGTCCAGGACTTCGCCGACCGTACTGCGGCCGAGTGCCGTCACTGGATTGAATGAGGCGTTCCATAACAGCTTGAGCCATCGCGCTTGCCAAATCCCAGGTATTAGTTGGCCGAGAATCCCCGCGCGCTTGAAAACCTCCGCCAATTGCCGCGCCCGTTCACTCTCGCCACCCGAGATCTCGCCGAACTCGATGACGCCGCCAGTGCGATGGACGATAACGCCTGGCAGGGTCATCTCGGCGCCGATCCGCGCATTACCGGTCATCACGGCCGCTTCCCCGAAGACATCACGGAGTTGCGCCTCGTTTTCGACACCGTTCTGGACCGTCAGGATGATTCCGCTCGTCGTCAATGATCCAGCGAGCAGGCGTGCGGCGTTCTGCGTGTCATAGGACTTCACGCAGAAGAGGATCAAATCGTACGGGGCGTATTCGCGCGGATCTGCGGTGGCGGTAACGGAAAGCGTGAAGTCACCCTGATGGCTTTGAACTTTGAGTCCGTCACGCCGGAGCGCTTCGACGTTCGCGCCGCGCGCGCATAATACGACTTCCTCACCTGCTTGCTCGAGTCGGGCACCGTAGTATGCACCGACGGCGCCCGCTCCCATCACGAGAATTTTCATGCTGCCTTGTCCTCCACCGTTCTTTTCCCTTCAGTGAGCCATGCGTTTTGTCAGCGGTACAAAAGCGGACGCCGCCAACCATTCGGCCGGCGGCGTCGCATGCTCACGCAGACGCTGAGCTTAGATGCTCATATGGTAAAGTTCCGCGACGTTGTCGTGGAGGATATCGTCCTTCTCCTGGGCGGTCAGGTTCTTCGTCTGCTCCGCGAGAACTTCCTGCGACCACGGCCAAGTTGAATCGCTATGCGGGAAATCATTCGCCCACATCAGGCGCTTGGTGTTGCACATGTCCTTCATTTGGAAGGCGATGTAATCGTCCTGGAAGGTCGTATAGACGTGCTCGCGGAAATAGTCACTCGGCATCTTCTCGAGTTCACTCTTCATCATCCACGCCCGATGGCGCTTGTAGGCGTGGTCGGCGCGATACATGAAGTGTGGAACCCAGCCGGCGTCAGCCTCGACGCATACCAGCTTCAACTTCGGATTGCGCTGGAAGACACCGCCATAGATGAACATGCCGATCAAATCCTGATTACCGCGGATGATCGACAGGAACCCGTTGATGCGCGGTCCGCGCGTCTTAAAGCCGTCTGACTTGCTGGTCAGGATATGGAAGCTGATCGGCATATCCATATCGACGGTCGCCTGCCAGAACGGATCATAAATTGGATCGTCATAGTCGGAAACCTGCGGATTGCCCGGGAGCATCACGCCGCGCAATCCCAATTCCTTCATCTTGCGGACGTCGTCGATACCCTCTTCGACCGAACGCATCGCGGTCTGGCCGAGGCCCAGCAGGCGGTCCGGATGAGCCGCGCAATACTCCGCGATCCAGAGATTATAAGCGTCGAAGCAGGCTTTCTTATAGTCATAATCGGGATGATTGCAGAGCATCATGCCGACGGTCGGATAGATCACTTCGGCATCGACGCCGTCGCGCTTCTGGTCTGCCATACGTGCTTCGGGATCCCATCCGCCGCGATGTAAATCCTCGAACTTCGCGCCGAACATCTTCAGGTCTTTGGCATCCTGACCGGCTGCCGCCACCAGACCCATCGGAATCGGCTTCTTCATACCCTCGACCACGAAGATATCGCCAGCCTTGTCGTCGTGGACCATGTGAGGTGCGGTGTCCTTGTACTTATGGTCGATGCGATCGACGTAGCAGCCAGGCGGCTCAGTGATGTGTGAATCGGCGGAAATAATCGTTTTCGGCATTTATTGCCCTCCATTGCGAGGTCCGCCGCCTTAATCGGCTCGCGGCCCCTAAGTTAAATCTGGCCTTGCAGCGTTACAGCCTCTCGTTCACAAACTCAACTAATTGCGGGCGAAATTTTGACACAGATGAGGCTTCGGTGCCAAATGATTCCCTCCTGTCATGCATGGTCGAAGCTGGCCCATCGGCGAAGGCGTTGCGAAGCGTTAGGCTCACCCGTTAAGCTCTCGCAGCGGCGGTACTGATGACGCGCCGCTCGCCGCATGTCGTCGTATTACTGGCTCGCTCCGCTGAATTCCGTCCTCAATAGTGTAGCCGCGATCCTGCTGCTGTGCGGTTTTATCTTCATTCGCAGAGGCAATGTTCGGGCGCATCGCTTTTGCATGGTTAGCGCAGTGATGGTCTCGTCCGCGTTCTTCGTCTCGTACCTAATCTACCACTATCACGTCGGTGACGTGCGTTTTCAGGGACACGGAGTTCTCCGGCCAACCTATTTTACAATCCTGATTACGCACGTGACCCTGGCGGTAGTGATTCTACCCTTGATCGTGATTACGCTATGGCGAGCGCTCAGCGGCCGTTTCGCCTCTCATCGCCGAATCGCGGTTGTTACTTGGCCATTGTGGATGTACGTTTCTGTAACCGGAGTGATCGTCTACCTGATGTGCTATCAGCTCTGCCCGCCCGGCTATCGTACTGTCGCCGCGCCAACCGCAATCGTGAGCGCGCACCGGTGACGAAAAGTCACCGTTGCGCGCAGCGATCTCTAGCTCTCCAAAAATTTGCGCACGACTTTGACGAACGCCTCAGTCTGCTCGTAAGGCAGCATGTGCCCCGCGTGCTTCACGATCTCGATTCGCGTGTTGCGGATCCGGCTAGTGAATTCGTCGGCGTAAACCGGCGGGACAAGGCGATCTGATTCGCCCCACACCAGCAGAGTCGGTGTACTAATGCGATAGGCGCGCTTTTTCAGTCCGCGATCCGGAATTGGCCACAGGAATTTGCTCGCAGTCGAGAAGCGCTTGACGCGCTCGACGTACATGTCCGTAAGTTGCTGTGTGTCCTCGGGTATCGCCAGGAACATCTTGGCCAGCGGGGATTCCGGATCGTGGAACAGATAGCCACCGAGTTCGCTGAGGTCCAGCGCAAAGACGTCCGGTATAGGATGAGCGTCGATCCAGAAACCCGCTGCGCCTACTAGCACCAGCCGCTTTGCCCGATGGGAATCCAGAGCTGCGACTTCCGCCGCCAGCATCCCGCCCATCGAATGGCCAATGATGTTCGCGCTGGGAATCCCAAGATCGCCCATAAACTGATGATAAAATAAGGCCGCGTCGATAACATCCTCGATCAACTCGCCGCCGGTAGATTCGCCGAAGCCCGGCAAATGCGGTGCGATAACGCGGAAGTCCTTGCCGAGTTCCTCGAGAAATGGTTCAAAGCCGGTCAAACCACCCGCCCCATGTAGAAAGAGCAATGGTTCGCCGCGGCCATATTCATGGGTTTCAACCGAGAAGCGATCACCTGCGACTGAGTGAATCGTCTTCATTTCGCCGCACCTCGTCCTTCCGCAACCGTCGCGGCGGTCGTATGACCATTCGCGCCGTTGACGGCAGTCCGTTCAAAGTTGAGCGGCGCCGGGACCGCGCGTTCGCTGAGCGGCAGTGGCTTGGGCGACCAGTGATCTTCGAACCCGGTCCAGAGATCGCGCATATGCGGCATGACTTCGCGCGCGAACAACTCCGTATTCTTGCGGACCAATTCGGGTGGCATCGAGCCGATCTGCTGCAAGATCATCAGATGGCCGCAGTTGAGACTCGTCATAGCTTCGCGCAGGCGTTCGCGCACGGTCTTGGGCGAGCCTGCGATGATGTAACCTTGATCGACAAAATCCTTCCAGGTCAGGCCCTCGCGCCGCAACGCCGCTTCCTTTCCGACCTGGGCCAATACGCCAGCGCGAATCGTGCTCGGGGTGCGATAACCGGGGGCGTCGGCAAAACCGTTATAGACGTGCAGGCAGCGGTTGTAGAAGTAATCCATATGCGGGGCGTAATCACGCTCGGCCTGCTCGTCGGTTTCGGAAACGGCAACCACTTGAGCAAAGCCTAGACTGTAGGGATTTAGCTGCTTGCCCTTTTTTGCCATGACGCTCCAATAGCCGTCGGCTACTTTTTTGCCAGCCTTGTAGCCGAAATATGAAAGGAAGCTGTACTGATAGCCATGGTCGGCGCAGAAGTCCCACGTCTCGACTGACCCACCTCCCGGCACCCAGATTGGTGGATGGGGTTGCTGGATCGGCTTAGGCCACAGGTTGACGTAACGCAGTTTGGTGAACTTGCCGTTGAAGGAGAAGACGTCCTGCTCCTTCCACGCCCGAACGATCAGTTCGTGCGCCTCCGCGTACTTCTCGCGGATCGTCGCAGGCACTTCGCCATAGCAGAAGTTGGTATCCATCGAGGTGCCGACAGGGAAGCCCGCCACCAGACGGCCGCCGCTCAGTACATCGAGCATCGCGAACTCTTCGGCAACGCGGATCGGTGGATTGTAGAGGGCAATCGAGTTGCCGAGGATTACGAGGTTGGCGTTACGCGTCCGCCGCGTCATCGCGGCCCCCATTATATTCGGCGAAGGCATCAGGCCGTAGGCATTCTGGTGATGTTCGTTGACGCCGAGGCCGTCGAAGCCCATCTGATCGGCGAATTCGAGCTGGTCGAGATAGTCATTGTATAGGCGGTGACCGACTTTAGGGTCATAAAGATTGCGCGGAATATCGACCCATACGCTGCGATACTTTTCCTTGAAGTCGTCTGGAAGATAACGGTATGGCATTAAATGGAACCAGGTAAATTTCATAGCCCGATGCTCCCTTGGCGCGGGGATGACGACATGCGCGCGATGTTTAGCAAATTACTCTAGAATCCAGCCCAACTGGAAGCCCCGACGTTGGCGATATTTGTCTGATCTCACCAGCGAGTCGCTAATTGCTGCTCCAACATCGTATCGTAGTTTATTAGCGTCGGCAGACCAGCGCGAAAGTACGATGGTGCACCTTCATCGGATCCTCGAGAAAACGTTCAGCGAGTAGTTCTGCAAGTTCTCGATCAAAAGCCACGACTCTTTCAGGTGGCAATCGAGCAGCTATGCCGGCGCTGGCCCGAATCCGGCCTCGCCAACC
>DATKPK010000265.1:0-39460 GCA_035524095.1 Binataceae bacterium (SeqCode)
AAATTTGTCCTCGGGCGCACTGACCGCGCTCAGCACCAGCCATATCACCGCCGGTAATGATCCCCAGTGGATCGCTCTGACACCTGCGGGGAACTTCGCCTATGCTTCGAATTTCGGAACACTCGGATCACCAGGAACCGGTTCAATTTCTTTGTATACGGTAGGCTCAACGACAGAGGGTGAGTTAGCACCTAATTCACCGTCCCTGATCACGGCTTCGATTGTAAATCCGGCAGGTTTAACTGTCGGAACGTTCGAAAGTTCGCCATTTCTGTATGTGACAGATCAGGGTGCCGACGATATCGTAAGCTATTCGATAAACTCTACCAACGGATCGCTACAAGCGACTAGCTCGCTTTCATTAGGAGCTGAAGGATTGCCGGGCCCGGTCATTCTCGATGCCTCTGGCGATTTTATTTATGCGACCGACACCGCGCTCGGTGGTGTTTATCCCTTCCAGCAGACCGCTAGCGGCTTGGTGCTTATTTCACCCGGATTTTATCCTTCGGCGAACGCTGGAACGAATGCCTCGGTGGGGTTAACCAGCGTTATAACCACATCCTCGAATGAATACTTATTCGTCGCCAATGAAGCTTCAAACTCCATCACGGAGTTCCAAGTAGCTAATGGGGTCGGAACGCTGACGCTAGTCACAACTTACACAATTGGCAATCTTGACGATCCGACTGGAGTGGCAGCGGTAACAGATTCAACGTCAGGAAACAGCTATTTGTACGCTACCAATCAAGGAAACGGCACGGTTTCGATTTTTTCGATCAATCCAGGCAATGGAGCCTTGTCATTCCTCACCACTGTTTCAACCGGTGCCAGTGGAAACCAGCCGATGTTCCCGTTGATCGCGTACTGAGCCGTGCTCAGTTGGGCACGTGAATCGGCTTGGTGCAGGTGCGGCGCGAGCCGGGAGGTCGGCACTCGACTTTGAAGGGTAAGCAGTGCAAGTGGTGGATTAGCGATTAGAGCGATCCACCACTAGGGTGCAAAGGAGGATCAGGTAGCGGAACTCGCCGCGCTGCGTGCGGCAGCCTTCGATGCCATCGCCGCGGCTTTCGCGGCTTGAGCTTTCTGGCGAAGTTGGGTCAGCATCTGGCGCAGCTTGCCGGGGTTCACTGGCTTTTTGAATAGTGCGCCCTCAAGCCCGCGCAAGCGGCTGCGCTTCAGAATGTGATCCTTATCGTAGTTGTAGGCGGTCATGAGGATCACGGGCAGATGCGGCATCTCTTCCTTGACCTTCATGTAGAACTCATAGCCATCCATCTCCGGCATCACGACGTCGGAGATCACGGCATCGATCTTGACGTTGCGTAAGATGCCAAAGGCCGAACTTGGGAGGACGGCAGTATGCACGACGCAGCGCTCGGCGCGGAGGACGTCCGCTAACGAATTGACCACCGCGAGGTCGTCATCGAGCACAACGATTGACATCCCGGCCAACGGCCAATCGTCCAAAGGACCAGTCGAGGGCTTGGGAGCCCCGTTGACCTTGACGCCGTCGCAGTTTTCGCGCGGCGCGAGATCGGCCATCTTTTTGCCCTGCAGATAGTCGCGCGTCTCGTAGACACCGCGGCGGGTCATCTCGTCGAGCCGGCGGACGATCGCCTGGACTCGCTGGATACCGCCACGAATCGAATCGAGCCGTTCGTTCTCGACCACCAGTTCGGAATCCGTCAGGTGGCCTTCAACACAACGCGCCAGCAGCTCGATATTGTTGGTGATCGATTCGAGCGGATTGTTGATCTCATGGGCCAAGCTGACTGCTATCTCGCCACAGGTCGCGAGCTGCTCTTTGCGCCGCATGGTGCGGATATCGCGAGCATAGCCAATCGAGCCAATCTCCGTGCCCAACGCATCGCAGATAATCGATCCCGAAATCATGGAGGGAATCTGGACGCCGTCCTTGTCGCGCAGGACAGTCTCGAAATTAGCGATGCGCCCGTCAGTCGCGGCCCG
Source organism: Binataceae bacterium (SeqCode) (assembly GCA_035524095.1). Taxonomy (GTDB): domain Bacteria; phylum Desulfobacterota; class Binatia; order Binatales; family Binataceae; genus DATJUF01. The sequence goes on from DATKPK010000265.1 coordinate 1,969, forward strand.
CATTGCCTTCATCACGCGGCGGGCCTCATCCATAGTGGGATAGATGCGGTCGATCTTCTGTCCAATGATTTCCAGCGGGGTGTAGCGGAGATTCCGGCGCGCACCGTCATTGTAATAGATAATCGTGCCTTCGCGGTCGACTGCGATAACAATGTCGGGCGAACTTTCGATCAGGCGTTGTAAATAGTTGTCATCGAGAGTTAGCATTTTAAATAACGTTCAACCTCCGCAACTTTTCGCGGAAGAAAATCGTCTCTTATACAGGATGGCGTAGGAGCCAGCTTACGACTCCTGCCTCCTTGTTTAATTTAGCAACGATGTCAAGGGGGAATTGGAGACCACGCGGTCGATCGCCAGCTTCGCCATTCCAGCCTAAACCGGCCAAGACTAACCTATCTAGGCTCGTCATAAATTTGCTAAAGTCAGACATCGTAGCTCATAGTTCGTATCTTAAGACTGATTACGGCAGTATGACAAGCGATCGCTTGTTTTAAGAATCGCATCAGGCCGAAGCACCGGACAACGAAAAGGTGTCATGATTACGAAGAGTCAATGACAGTACAGGTTCGGTATTTTCGGTATAACGACCGACAGCCTGATTTCCCAGCCTCAGCACCACCGCCTAGCATCGCCCTCCGCGGCTCCCCTCAGAGACGAATTCTCCCGTAGGCCACATCGAGCATATACACCGATAACGCGAACAAAGCATCTGTCCGACGATCTCGCACAACGGTTATCCACAGCCGCGGCCCGTCCGATTAGGCATAGGAACGATGCCGCTACCGGATTTATCCCAACGGCGTAGGGGCGTATTATCGACGGCAGACAGCGATGTTGATTGGAACCGGCCGTCAAAAGTCCGGTTACGTGAGTATTGGCCACGGAGGCTGCCCGCCGCGTAGGGGCGGTGTTACAAGGGATCGGCTCGTCTCGGACAACCGGAAGCATTAGTTTAAGCTTGGGCGATGCGTGCAGGTTAGAATAAGCTCAAAATGTTTGCGATGATCGGAAAGTTTCTTAGAATTGAGAGCGGAGAGGAATAGATGGCGGAGCCGTTAAGCTTCGAGGCCTTACCCAGCAGCGAATATGTTCTCTCGACTGCTGAAAACTATGTGCTCTATGTGCTGCTCGAAGCGCTGGCCAGTGGCGCCGCCGGAGGTGGAGGCGCACGCTTGCCACTCAATCTTGCTATCGTCGTCGACCGCTCGGGTTCGATGTATGACGAGCGGCGGCTCGAGTTCGTCGTCGAAGCGGTAAAGTTCTTGGCCCGCAGCGTCGCGCCAGAGGACAAGGTGGCGGTTGTCGCGTTCGCCGATAAGGCGCAGGTGATTGTTCATCCGGACCAGATTCACAACGGCAACGCGGTCCGGCAAGCACTCGATGACCTCGATTTATTGGAGATTGGTGGCGGGACCCAGATGGCGCTCGGGATGCGCGCGGGAATTGATGAGGTGAAGCGCAACCTTGCATCGAATCGCCTGAATCGAGTCCTCGTTCTGACCGATGGGCAGACCTATGAGGAGACTGCCTGTATCGATCTGGCAAATCAGAACCGCGAGCAGATGTCATTCTCGACGATGGGCGTGGGAGCTGAATTCAATGAGAAGCTGCTCCAGCGGATAGCTCAAGATTCCCACGGCAAGTATCACTTTATCGGCGATTCAGCCGAAATTCCTGGAATTTTCGACGACGAATTGCAGGGCCTGCGCGGGGTCAGCGTGCGGAATGGGCGGATCGAAGTGACCTTGTCGCAAGGCGTACAAGTGCGCGAGGCGTTCCGCGCCAGTCCCGAAATCTACGGACTTGGTACCCCGCTGGTCGGGGATGACCGACACATCAACTACGAGATTGGCGACCTCGAATCCGGTGTGCCTGGTTCAGTATTGTTGACTCTAGTGCTTCCACCACGCCGTCCCGGGCAAGTCCGGATCGGGCAGTCGACCTTCCGTTTCGACGTGCCCGAGCAGGGCGAGCGGACAGTGAACACCGATATCATGGTCGAGTACACGCTCGACCGTACGATGACCAGCAAGCGCAACGGCCGTGTGATGAATCTGGTTGATCAAGTCTCTATCGCCAAGCTGCAATCCAAGGCTGAGGAAGAGCTCAAGGCTGGCAATGTCGATCGTGCGACACGGCTCCTGAGCAATGCGATTCAGGGCACGCAGCGGCTCGGTAACGTCAAGGCGACACAGGCGCTGGCGGGCCTGATGGATCAGGTCAAGAAGACCCAGACGCTCCAGGGCAAAGCAGCCAAGACCACGTTGCTGCAGGCGCAAGCCGTGGTACGCAAAACACAGATGCTCGATCCCGAGGCGCTCAAGGATCTACAAAAAGGGGAATAAGCGGGAACTCCAGAGGCCACCGCAGGCGTGGGGAGCGCCCGGCCGCCGTCAAGGTGACGAATTATGATCAAGTGCAGCGAATGCGGATACGAAAATATCGATGGACTCGACTATTGCGATGGGTGTGGAGCTAAGCTGGCGGCCGCGGCCGTCGGCGCACCAGCCGGAATCGTGACGGGCACCGCACCTGCGACGTCCGTGGAGGCCGCCGCGACGGAGCCTCCACCCCCTGTCGCTGAAATGCCTCATGCCGAAGCCGCCAACGGGACGGCAGCGGTGATAGAAGAGGCGGCGTCTCCAGCGGCTTCAATAGATACGCCAGCGTCGTCGCAGGCGCCTACCGGCGAAATCAAGCCGCCGGAACCGGCAACCGCACCGGTCGTTGAGATGCCTGCGGCCGGGACGCATTTCCGCGCCAAGCTCTCGCTCATTCGGGGCGGGCGCAAGGGCCAGGAGTTTCCGCTTGAAGACGGTAAGAACCTGATCGGGCGTTGGGATCCTGAGACTGGCTCGTTCCCGGAAGTCGACCTCGAACAGGACGACCCGGAGGCGAAGATTTCACGGAAACATGCAATGATTATCATCGAGAACGGCCGCATCACTGTCGAAGATATCGGCAGCCTAAACGGAACCTACGTCAATCGTGGCAACCGTTTAATCCCTGGGACCCCTCAAGAAGTAAAGACGGGCGATGAGCTGATTATCGGCAAGACTTTCCTCAAGCTGGTGGTCGATCCAATATCCTAACCAGGCGATGTGGGAAGGTTACCGCCCGACGGAGCCGAGCGTGGATCGCGGCCGACCGCCGGGCGGTGCGCGCTCAAGCGGAACGACCACGGGCGATTGAGCTGAAGCCTTGAGTACCGTCACGACCAATTCCGGTGAGGCGCTGGCCGTCGGGCATATGCTCGATGGCCGCTACCGCGTCCATAAGATACTTGGGCAAGGCGGTATGGGCCGGGTCTACCTCGCCAATGACACGCGGCTGGCGAATCGGCCGGTCGCATGCAAGGAGATGATCATTGGCGACGGTATCCAGGAGCAGAAGGCCGTCGAAGATTTCAACCGCGAAGCGAGCGTGCTCGCAGCACTCTCGCATCCGAGTATCCCACAGGTAATCGACTACTTCGCCGAGCGTGGGCGCCATTACCTGGTAATGGAATTCGTCGCCGGCGGCGATCTGCAGGCCCATCTCGACAAACTCGGCGCGGGTGGTCATTTTCCCGAGGCGACGGTGCTGCAATGGGCGCGGCAGATTCTCGACGTGCTTCATTTTCTGCACGTGCAGAAACCGCCCATCGTTTATCGCGATCTGAAACCCGGCAATATCATGATTGACCATAATGGGCGGGCGATGCTGGTCGATTTTGGAATCGCCCGCTTTCTGCCGCCGGGCGGACGCGGGACGCAGATAGGGTCGGTCGGCTACGCGCCGCCCGAACAATACATGGGACGTATGGAACCGCGATCAGATCTCTACTCGCTCGCCGCCACCGTCCATCATTTGCTGACCGGACGCGACCCACAGCTCGAACCCCCATTCAGTTTTCCACCACTGCGTTCACTTGCGCCGGCCGTCTCGGTGCAAACCGAAACTGTAATCATGCGCGCGCTGGATAAGGATGTGAACAAACGGCCGGAATCAGCGCGGGCGATGCGCGATCAGTTGCCAAACTCCGGCGATCCCGCGCCTTCCCCAGCGATCAGCGCAAGTGGAATCGCAACCAAGTCTGCGGGAATCGGCGCGATGGCGACAGTGGTCTTGCAGCAGCCGTTGATCCCCGCCCCGCCGCCAGTGCGTAAAGCATCGGGACCACCAGTCATAGAACCGCTGAACGCGAAGACGCAGATCAGTATCCAGTCGCCGCCCAAGCAGTTATCGCTGATGCAGACCCAGCGAAATCTCGAACTTGCGCCACGCCCTGCCCCAGCGCCTGTTCCTGCAAGGGCGCCGGCGGGCTCGGTCTCGGCAACAGCCAAAACACAGGACTTGGGGCTCAAGCCCGCCCGACCAGTCGCGTCAGATTCAAAAACGAATTCGGGAACACGAGTTGCCGCAAATAACCGTCTCAGGCCGTACGCGGCAAATTCCGTCACGAGTGTGCAGGTTCGTGACGCGCGGACCAGTCATAGCGCTCCAGCAAGCATCACACAGCCGCGATCCTCGGGACTATCAGGCGACGACAGCCTGAATCGGAACGGTCGTAGTCATACCAACGGCGCACAAGTCACAACCGGGCCCAGGCTGATCGTTCCAGGAGGCGGACCGCAATTCGGACTTGGCGGTTCACGAGCCGTGATTGGGCGCACGCTCGACTCGACCGACGTGATCGATATTGATTTGGCCGGGCTGACCGGCCGCAACGTCGATCGCGTATCACGCCGTCACGCCGAGATTATTCGGCATGGAGTTGATTATTTCATTCGCGACCTCGGCAGCTTAAACGGAACCTACATCGCTGGCCGCGGACGCATTAGCCGCGACCAACTGTACAAGTTGAAGGATCGTGACGAAGTTATTCTCGGGGGTGCTAAGCTTGAGTTCCGCAAGAGTTGAGGGGGCAAAGGCCATGCCCGCATGATTACGTGTCCAGAATGCCGCGCCAGCAATGAAGACGGCGCAAAGTTTTGTGATCGCTGCGGTCAGGGACTAAGCCCAGCGCCGGTGTCTAAGCTCACCGCGGCTTTACCGCCGCTCGCCATCGGAAACAAACTGATGGATGGCCTACGCATCGTCGAGCTCTTAAGCCAGACCTCCGAAGAGAATCGCTATCGCGTTGAACGGACCGACGCTGGCGGTACGACAGAGTTCTTTCAGGTGCGCGAGCGCCGGGGCGATAAACCCGAGCCAGAAGAAATATCAGAGTCCTTGCCCTCCGATGAGGTCACCCCACAGCCTTCGCTCGTCGAACCATCGAGTCCGACCGCCAAGACTGCCGAATTGAAGCTCAAGGCGGGGCCAGAAAGTACTGTTGCGTCCAGCCAAGATGGCGTACTGACCGAGGCTCGCGATGGAGTTCCTAGCGCGACCGCAGATCCTTCGCCATCGCTCATCACCGATGGCGTCTCGGCAACGACCGCGTTAAGCGTGACGAATGGACAGGCGGTCGCCGATGACGATTCCGCTGAAGCAGGATCAGAGCTTTCCCCTGAGGATACGGCTCTTTCATCGGATTCGGCCATCGAGTCGCTTGCGACCGAATCAAAGATTGAAGCGACCACCGACGTAAGCGGATCAGCCAACGAGCCCGACGAACCCGGCGAGAGCGAAGCCGCTGCAGGAGAACCGGCAAGCAAAAATCTGGGCGAGGTGTTCGGACGGGTGATGGCGTTGTCGCTGACGCTGAGCCATCCGGCTTTCGAGCGTGCGCTCGCCGGCTATGCTTGGGATGGCCGCGTCTACCTGATTTATCGGGATGAACCGATCACTTTGTTAGCGCGGCGGACTGGTGGAATCCGAATGGCGGAGGCCGAGGCGCTGACTGTCGCAATCCAGCTATGCCAGGCGGTCGCGTTCGCCCATCGCCGGGGCCTGCGCGTGAACGATATTTGTCCTGAATCGGTCGGATACAGCGCCGACGGACGCATACATTTGACCGGACTGGATCGGATAAGTAACGACGACGAGTTGCAGACCAGCCCGCTTTACAATGACGGCTATACCGCGCCCGAAATCTATAAGGGCCGCAAAGCCGATAAGCGCGCGGACACCTTTTCGATCGGAGCTTTGCTCTACACCTGCCTGACGGGGGAGCGCATCGAAGCGGAAAGCTGGCGCGAAGAGGCTGGAGCGATCCGTTTCTATCCGCCACACGTAGTGACACCGGCCCTCGAACAGGCCGTCCGCCGAGCGCTTGTCTTTGACCCGGCTGGACGTTGGCCGAACGTCGATGCGTTCAAGGCCGAATTGGTGCGCCTAAGCGGCGCCGTGACGATCCATGCCAGCGTCCTGAGCGACGTCGGGATGGTTCGAGAACTCAATGAAGACGCCGTTATGGCAGCCGAGTATCGGCGTGACTCGCAAGTGGAACCGGCGCAGAATCTGCTCTACGTTATCGCGGACGGCATGGGAGGAGCTGCGGCGGGCGAAATAGCGAGCGCGATTGCAGTTAGCGCTATCCGAGAGCATGTTGAGCAGGCTCTGGCGAGCAATCCTTCCGTCGATGCGAAGCAACTTTTGCAGGACGCACTCGAGGCGGCGAATACGCAGATTCTCAACTATCAGTCTGTACATGCCGAAGCGCGAGGAATGGGATCAACAGGAGTGGGCGCGTTGATCTTACCGCCCGAGGTGGCGGTGGCATGGGTCGGAGACAGCCGGGCCTACTTCTACGATCATGGTGGTCTGCGACAGCTCACCAAGGACCATTCATTGGTCCAGCGGCTGATCGAAATTGGCCAGCTGACAGCCGAGGAAGCCCGCCATCACGAGCACAAGAACGTAATCACGCGTTCCCTAGGCGCACGTCAGAGCGGACCGGCTGGAGCAGAATCACTGACGTTTCGTCTCAAGCGCGGCGACAAGCTCCTGATGTGCAGCGACGGCCTCACCGCTCATGTGGATGATGCGGAAATCGCATCGATTCTAAACAAGCATGCTGACCCGAGTGAGGCGGCGCGGGAGTTCATCGTCGCGGCGAATGCCGGCGGTGGCACGGATAATATATCGGTGGCGGTAATCTTCGCGGCCTGATTTCGATGTCTAATTCACCGATAGCGCCCGCCGCTTCAGGAGGTTCGGGTCCATTACCCGGACCGCTCGAACCAGGTACAGTCCTTCAACGGCGCTATCAGATTGAACGCCTGATCGGTGGCGGCGGCATGGGCATGGTTTATCTGGCCCATGACCAGCGGCTTTCAAACCGGCTGTGTGCCCTCAAAGAGATGGTCGATCATTTCATCGATCCGCAGCAGCGTATCGAGGCCAACGACTATTTCGCCCGCGAGGCCGATACTTTAGCCCAATTAAAGCATCCTGCGATCCCCGCGATATCCGACCGTTTCGACGACCAGAACCGGCATTACCTGGTGATGGAATATGTCGAGGGCCGCAACCTTGAAGAGGATCTCGCGGCGCGCGGAGCACCGCTGCCGGAAGGGTTAGTAGTCGATGTCGCTCGCCAGTTATGCGACGTCCTGGCCTATCTGCATGGGCTGTCGCCGCCGATCATCTATCGCGACATGAAGCCCTCGAACGTGATGCTCACCGAAAAAGGGCGCGTGGTGCTGGTCGATTTCGGTATAGCGCGGCTTTTCAAGGCAGCGCGCAAGGGCACGATGATCGGCACGTTGGGCTTCGCTCCGCCTGAGCAATATCAGGGTGTAGCGGACCCCCGCAGTGACATCTATTCGCTGGGCGCCACCCTGCATTACACCCTGACCGGTCGCGATCCAGAGAAGTTCCCACCATTCAGTTTCCCTCCGGTCAACGAATTGCGTCCCGGTATCTCACGTAACCTGGCCGGCGCCATCGACCATGCGCTGAAATATGAGATGGCCGATCGACCGGCGACAATCCAGGATTTCCGCGACATGTTGCTCTATGGGCGCGGTCTGGAAGCTGGCGGCGCGCATGTCAACTCTCGCAGCGGCACGGCGGGTCTCGCAACTATGGCCATTCCGCCGATCGCGTTACCGCGCGACGCTGCGGTGGCAATGGGCCATCCGCCGCGCCGGCGCAAAGGCTGGAAGCGGCGAGCGTTTGGCCTTGCCGCTTTCATGGTCTTCATGACTGGGATCGCGTTCGCCGCAACTTACATCTATTCGAATCCAGCATTGCAAAGTCAGCTCGGCCTGACCGGACTGATAGATAATCTACCGTGGAAGCATGATGAACTGATGGCCAAGGCGCGAGAGCATCCGCTGGATTTCGAGCAGCTGTCATTAATGCTTTCGACCCGCGAAGGGAGTCCGCTGTCGCCACCCAAGGCGACCTTCACCGATACCGAATTGGCGAATGCTCGCTATCTTAAGTGGGATGCGTCCTTCAAAAACAAGATGGCCGGTCTCGATGGACGCAACGATACCGTCCAAGCGCGCTTCTACGGCCCTGACAATGTTCAGATCGCCTCAAGCGACGATCAGCGCTTCGTCGGCCCCAACGAGACTGCGACCGATTTCAGCGGCGTCGCATTGCTGCCCGACGCGAGCAACATCGCGCCAGGCGCTTATCGGGTGGCGCTCTATTCCGATGATCAACTACTGACGCAGCAGCGCTTCGACGTGAGCAAGGATATGGCCGCGGCGGCGGCGGCTGCTGAGTCGAAAAAGGAAGCCGCGGCGGCACAAGCGGAGGCCGAGGCCAAGCGTAAGGCCGAGGCAGAACGGCTCGCAATGATTCAGGAAAAGATGCGCCGGCCGCTGCAGCTCAAGGCGATCGAGTTTGTGAACAGTACCAAGGACGGTACCGTGATTTCGGGGCCAAGCAATGTTTTCAACGTCTCGAAGGTCTTGTTCGTGGGCTGGAAGGCGATTTTCCAGAACGAACTCTATGGGCTCAGCACGAATCAATACCGTGTAGATGCTGCCTATATCGGACCTGACGGCAGCACGCTTGGCAGCGTCGATGATTCCCAGACGATCAACCAGTCCTCCTCGCGAGCGGTCTTTACCGGCCGCGTCGGCAATTCGGCGGGCGGCGCCTTCCTGCCCGGGCAATATACCGTCAACTTTTATCTGAACGGACAATATTTTGGCCAGAAGCGGTTCACTGTAGTCGCTGACGCCACAGGCCCGTACAGCCGCCGCAGCAATGCTGGGCCCGGGCCAGCAACTTATCCAGCGTCGACGTCGGGCGGAATAGAAACGCCAACCTTGGCGACTGGAACGATCGATGGGATGGGCGGCCATGACAATGTTCCGCTGGAGCTGCGGCTCCGTCCCCAATCCAACGGTTTTCTTCATGGTGAAATGGACGTCCATATGTCTGGTTACGGCCTAACTCCGATTGAGGGTTTCGTGCGGGGGGAGCACCTACAATTCCAAGTGCCCTATGGTGGCGAGACTTACTACTTCGAGGGTCAGGAGAGCCGCGACGAATTAAGCGGGACTTTTGAGTCGACGCCGTCAGGGGAACGTGGGACCTGGAACACGCGTCCCAATTGAATCCACTGAAAATTGGCCAATCGGAAGCGATGGCCAGCAATCGCTACACCACCGGCCTAATTATCCAGGCAATTCGCAACTCGAGCGCGGCATCGCATTCCATCTTGAACCGCACGCCCGCTCGCGCCATGCTCATCGGCAGGTTTCGATGGCTGCAAACGTTTCGCGCGAAAAGTTGCTGTTCTATTCGGCCGCCGGGGCGCTCGGCGGATTTGGTGCGTGGGGCGCGGCCGAGCCCTTCCTCGGCATCCGATCAGTTTATGGCCGCGATCTTCTGCTAGGCGCTTTGATTGGCCTGTTCATCGGCGCCTTCCTGGCATCGATTGAGGCATTCAGCGTTGGCCAGTGGCGGCAAGCGTTCCGCGGTCTGCAGGGTGGCGCGCTGATCGGAGCTATGGGTGGCGCACTCGGCCTGATCGTCGCGGAAATCACTTTCGACTTGCTCGGTGGCTTCTTCGGCCGAATTCTGGGTTGGTCGCTGCTCGGTGTCGTGGTCGGTTTCGGCGTTGGTTGGGCAACGCGCTCGAGCGCGCGGATGCGCAATGGTGCGCTGGGTGGATTGCTCGGCGGAGCCTTAGGCGGACTGTGCTACGTCGGATTAACCTCGACTTTCCCGCAAGCCTTCGGCCGCGCTATCGCCATCACCGTTATGGGCGCGCTGATCGGCTTTTTCATCGGGCTCGTAAGCGAACTGCTCAAGCGCGGGTGGCTGATGGTTGTACGCAGCGGTAGCCGGAACGCCCGCGAGGGCCGCGAATACCCGTTGGTCAAGCCAGTCACGGTAATCGGACGGGCCGAGGAGAGCGATATCGGCCTGTTCGGTGACCAGTCGGTGCTCGCTCAGCACGCGATCGTGCGGCGTGAAGGCAAGAATTTCTTCGTTAGCCCGACAGCGGGCGGCCAGATCCTGGTCAATCGGCAGCTGGTTAATGGCCGCTATACGCTCAAAAGCGGAGATCGGGTGGAAGTCGGCGGAACACTGTTTCTATTTAGAGAACGTTCGAATGCTCCCCAGGGGTGACACCGTCGCCCGATTTCGGCCCGATGTGGCAATCCGCCGCGGTATCACAATATTTGTCCTGTGTGCCGTCCTCGCCGGCTGTTCGACAGCGAACGATGATCCCTATCAGCAACGGCCCATCTCAGTGCAGCGGGTCGAGTACTACCCATTTCAAGTCAAGGGTTATCAGAACACCTATCCGAAGCGAAAAATGGACGTGCTGACACCAGTCGACGGTCGCACCTTTCAAGACGAGGCAGCGGCCGACCATGGTCCATATCAAGGACAGCCAGCGATCGGCGTAGTCCTCGGTCGCGACGGCCGACTCGAACAGAAGCTTTATGGCCCGGCGCTTGAACCATTAGTCCAGGACGCGTTGGTAAAATCAGCGCGCGAAGCCGGGCTGGATGCGATTGCGATCAGCGACCCGTTGGCCAAAGTGCTGAAAGGCCATCCGGGTGATTATGTGCTGGCGGCGACAATCACCGACGCGTGGGTCAACAAGCATCGCGGTCCTTCAAACCCCGAAGGGAGCACCTGGTTCACTGCCGCTAACGTCACGATTGACGCGGCGATCTACAAGGCGCCGTTCGATGTACCATTCTGGCAAGGCGAGAGCGCAGCACAGTTCAACGACCCACCGATAGCAACTCTTGGTTCAATGGATCCGGAAGATGATACCGCTATTTATGACGACCCCGGACAAGTGCTTTCGGTCGCCTTTACGCGAGCGGTCGCCGGCCTATTCAAACGCGACGACCTACGAACGCTAGTCGGGCAGGATACCAATATCAGCCGGCAGTGAAGCTTCGCGCGGACGCCGTCAATACGCTTTCGTGACTGATGCGCATCGGTTAGCCTTAAAGCATTCAAGATTTGAACGATAACCGAAGGCTGGATGCGAGCACCGGACTATCTGCTGACGCTCAAGCATCGGCGCAAAGGGGATCATGGCTGATTCAAATGCAAAGGCCGGACTAACCACCCACGTCATGGAGTCAGCGCATCCCGCTGCTCGTGAAGTTCCGTGTATTGTTGTGATATTCGGCGGTGCCGGGGATTTAAGCCATCGCAAGCTTCTACCCGCATTGTACAACTTAATGGTGGACAACGAGTTGCCGGAAAAGTTAGCGATCGTCGGCTTTTCGATGGAGAAGCTTGACGACGAGGCTTATCGCAAGTTCGCGCGGCAAGGCGTTGAAGAATTCTCGCGACAGAAGCTTGAGGAAGGCAAATGGGCGAAGTTTGCCCAAATGCTGCATTTCGTCTCGGGCGGCTTCACCGATCAGGTCGACTACACCAATCTCAAGAAGCGAGTCGACGAGCTCGACGGGCAGTTAAAAACCGGCGGTAACCGGGTCTACTATCTTGCGGTGCCACCACGATTCATCGGCAATTGCGCCGATGGGCTCAATACGGCGGGCATGATCAATCCGCCTGAATCGGATAAAGGCATCACCCGCGTTGTGGTCGAAAAGCCGATTGGTCACGACCTCGAAAGTGCGATTGCACTCAACAAAGATTTGGCTGAGCACTTCGATGAGAGCCAGATTTTCCGTATCGACCATTACCTGGGCAAAGAGACGGTTGAAAATCTGATGGTTCTGCGTTTCGCCAACGCCATCTTCGAGCCGCTATGGAGCGAGCACTTTATCGATCACGTGCAGATCACCGTAGCGGAAGAAGAAGGCGTTGGAACGCGCGCGTCTTACTATGACCAAGCAGGAGCCCTCCGCGATATGGTTCAAAGCCATATCCTGCAGGTGATGTGTATCATAGCGATGGAACCACCGCGCACCAACGCGGCTGATGCTGTTCGCGACGCAAAGCTGGACGCCCTGCGATCGTTGCGGCCGATCAAGAGCGGCGATGTGGAATACATGGCTGTGCGCGGTCAGTATGTCGCCGGCACTGAGGACGGCAAACCAGTGCCCGCGTATCGGGACGAGGAGCACATCCGCCCCAACTCGAATGTCGAGACCTTTGTTGCATTGAAATGCTTTATCGACAACTGGCGCTGGGCTGGTGTTCCATTCTATCTGCGCACCGGCAAGCGGCTGCCGAAACGCGCCAGCGAGATCGCGATCTATTTCAAGGAAGTCCCGCGCATCCTTTACAACGCAGCCTCGGGACCACGGCTTCAGCAGAATATGCTCACCATTCAGATTCAACCGGACGAAGGGCTGAAGCTTAATATCATCTCCAAACTGCCTGGTTCGACCTTGCGTCTAAGCCCGGTCGATGTCGACTTCCATTACGCGAGCGCCTCGCCCGAGGCGTACGAAACCCTGCTTCGCGACGTCGTTGCGGGCGACCAGACGCTTTTCATGAGGCGGGATACGGTCGAGGACGCGTGGCGATGGGTGCAACCAATCCTAGATGCATGGGCAGCTTCGACGGCCAGCCCGTTTCCCTATCCAGCTGGGAGTTGGGGTCCAACGCAGGCTATGTCGCTGATCGAGCAGGACGGCCGTTCATGGCGGGTACTCTAAGCACAGCGTCGATGATGCCAGCCCGACGTCGTTGGAGCGCGCCGTTTGCCCGAGGTTGGCGCGAGAGCCAACGAGTGGCAGGGCGGTAAAGTGCGCGCGCTTTGCGGGAGCCTCAATCATAATGGCGAGTGTAGTCCTGGCGGGTGATATCGGTGGTACCAAGACCCATCTTGGGCTTTTCAAACTCGACGGCGACAATTTTCAACTCTTACGTGACGAGTCTTACGCGACCGCGGCCTTCGAATCGTTGGAAAAAGTTGCAAGCCTTTTCCTTGGCCACGATTGTCATGTTGATGCGGCCTGTTTCGGGGTTCCCGGCCCTGTGATCGAAGGCCGCAGCCACGCAACCAACGTGACTTGGGAGATCGAGGTGCAAGCGCTGAAGCAGGGACTAGGGATCGAGCAGACCCATTTGATGAACGATTTGGAAGCCACGGCATACGGTGTGCTTCACTTGAACCCAGGAGAAGTTCTCGAATTACAGTGCGGTGAGAGGCGATCAGCCCCTTCGAATATCGGTGTAATCGCAGCGGGGACAGGTCTTGGCGAAGCAGGATTGGTCGCTACGCCAGTCGGCTATCATGCTGTTGCAACCGAGGGTGGCCATTGCGGGTTCGCTCCGGCTGACGACGATGATCAACGGGCGTTGCAAGCATTTTTAGCCCGCGAATTTGGTCACGTGAGTTTCGAGCGAGTACTGTCAGGACCGGGCCTTCATAATATTTACCGCTATCTGCTTACCTCGATGCATGAGAGCGAACCATCGTGGTTGGCGGATATGATCCGCAAAGGTGATCCACCAGCGGTTATCAGTGAAAACGCGCTGGCCGGACGTGATACGCGGTGTGTCCGTGCACTTGAGATGCTCGTCGCGATTTATGGAGCAGAGGCTTCCAATCTAGCCTTGAAATACCTATCGATGGGTGGCATCTACCTGTGCGGCGGGATAGCGCCTAAAATCAAGTCATTTTTGCAGCGGCCCGTGTTTCTCGAGGGGTTTCTCGCCAAAGGCCGTCTGCGCCCAATGCTCGAGCGAATCCCCGTTCGAGTTGCGCTGAATCCGTCAACAGCGCTGCTGGGAGCGGCGGCCTATATTGCAAATACTCTGGTATGATTAAGGCTAACGGCCTGGAACTTAACGGCGCGGGTGGCGCACCGGCCAAATCGCAACAGGAGTGAACAGTTCGATGACCAAGCGGGTTCGGGAAATTCTTAGCTATTACGATTCGGAAAACGCTGGCGTACGCACCAATCTGGCCCGCTTTCTCAATCACGGGCGCCTCGCTGGTACAGGACGATTCGTGATCCTTCCGGTAGACCAAGGGTTTGAGCACGGCCCGGCGCGCAGCTTCGCGGTCAATCCGCCAGCCTATAACCCTTCGTATCATTTCCAGCTTGCGATAGACGCCGGATGCAACGGCTACGCGGCACCGCTCGGCTTTCTGGAAGCCGGAGCAGCGGAGTTCGCAGGTGAGATTCCGTTGATACTGAAGCTAAACAATCACGATCTCCTTCATGATGAGAAAGATCCAATTTCGGCTGTTACTGGTAGTGTTAAGGACGCTTTACGCCTCGGATGCTCCGCAGTTGGCTTCACTATTTATCCGGGCTCGGCAATGGCCCAGCAGATGTATCAACAACTTCGCGAGATCGCAGAAGAAGCAAAGGCGAATGGTCTCGCCGTCGTCGTATGGTCATATCCTCGCGGCTCGTCGCTGAGCAAGGAAGGCGAGACGGCGTTGGACGTTGTCGCCTACGCAGCGCAGATCGCGGCTCAACTCGGCGCCAATATCATCAAAGTCAAGCTACCGAGTTCGCATATCGAGCTGGCGGAGGCGAAGAAAGTCTACACCGCTGAAAAGATTGCACTGGAGCCGCTATCCGAGCGTGTTCGTCACGTCATACAGAGCTGCTTCGACGGAAGGCGTATCGTAATTTTCTCAGGCGGACCGAAGAGCACGGATGATAGCTTGTTCGACGAAGCCAAGGCGATTCGCGAAGGTGGTGGCTTCGGCTCGATCATCGGGCGCAACTCGTTCCAGCGCAAGAAGCCGGACGCAATCGCGATGTTAAACAAGATCATGGATATCTACGCAGGCTGACACCTGTTTACCGCTGGCGGCCCCGTCGCACTATTAGGAGTGGGCAATCCGGGGGCGTTTTCAATCGGTTATTGCGGCGAGTGTCCTTGTCACTCGCCGCTTCGTTTTCAGATGCCGCAGTTCTGCGCTAAATGAACGACAGTGGATTCGTTCTCGAAGGTGCAGCTCTGCACCAGACGTCGCGGCGAATCGCGTAACGTAATGCTCCGGAGTACAGCAATGAAATATGACGAATATCAGTTCCTTCAATTCGAGCGTCACGACGACGGCATCTTGCTAATCACGATCAACCGGCCTGACGTTTTGAACGCTACTAACGCGCGGCTTCATTGGGAACTTAGCCGCGTATGGAAGGACGTCGACGAGGACGCCGAAACCAACGTAGTGATTATCACCGGAAAGGGAAGAGCGTTTTCGGCCGGCGGCGACCTCGACATGATCGACGCAATGAAAGGAAATCACGCCGCGCTGTGGCAAACGATGCGTGAGGCCGGCGATATCGTCTACAACATCGTCAACTGCGAGAAGGTGGTTATCTCGGCAATAAACGGAGTCGCGGTGGGCGCGGGCCTAGCGGTTGCGTTTATGGCGGATATCACGATTGCTTCGGAGAATATGCGCATCACAGATGGCCATCTACGGCTGGGAGTTGCAGCCGGTGACCATGCGGTAATTCTGTGGCCATTGCTATGCGGGATGGCGAAGGCCAAATACTATCTGCTTACCGCAGACTTTATCGATGGCAAGGAAGCTGAGCGAATCGGCCTGGTGAGCGCGTGCGTGCCCGCCGATCAATTAATGGACAAGGCTTTCGAGGTCGCGCGCAAAATCGCGCGTGGGCCACAGCAGGCGGCGCGGCTGACCAAGCGGGCGCTCAACAATTGGGTGAAAAGCTTCGGCCCACATTTCGACGCGTCACTCGCGTTCGAGATGCTAGGGTTCTTTAGCGAGGATTTGAAGGAGGGCGTCAATGCGCTAAAGGAAAAGCGCCAGCCCAAGTTCCCCCACCTGAAGTAGCAATTCACAGAGATCCAGGGGTTGCCCTTGATGCTTGGGGACGGTCAGTTTTCTTGCCTAAATCCGGCGCGACTATTTATTCACCGCCGGATTTAGCTATTCTGGCGTCCGATTATGAGGGCATGCGTATTCAAAGCAGTCGGGCAACCGCTCGAAATTGTCGAAGTGCCGGATCCGAAAGCCGGTCCGGGTGAGATCGTCATACGCGTGCGGAACTGCGGAATCTGCGGCTCGGATCTTCATGCCGCGACCAATCACGACGCCAAACTGCCGCTGGGAGCCATCATGGGGCATGAGTTCGCCGGTGTCGTGGAGGCGGTCGGCGCCGGTGTGACTGGCTTCGATCCAGGGGACGCGGTCGCCGCGATGTCGTATCTCCCCTGCGGCGAATGCTCGAGTTGCGTCGCAGGTTTTGGGGTGCAATGTGCTGCGATGCGGCTGGTGGGCTTCGGCGACGTTCCCGGTGGTTACGCCGAACTGGCAAAGACGCGACCCGGCAGTGTTTTCAAGATGCCGCGCTCGATGAGTTTTCGACTTGGGGCCACAGTCGAGCCGCTAGTAGTCGCCTTCCACGGTTTGCGCCGCTCAGAGCTACAGGCGGGTGAATCTTGCGTAATCATGGGCGCGGGACCGATCGGGCTAATGACCCTCTTGTGGGCCCGCTACGCTGGAGCGCGTGCAATCGTAGTGTCGGAGATCCAGATGCATCGGCGCGATCTCGCACTCAAGCTTGGGGCGGACGCGGTGGTCGATCCACGGATGCATAATCCTGCCGCAGCGATGGCGCGGATTACGGGTGCGGGGCCTGACGTGGTGTTCGAATGTATCGGGCAACCGGGCACGCTGGCCCAGGCGATGGTCACCGCGCGGCGTGGCGGACGCCTGGCGGTACTAGGTGTTGCGATGGAGGACGACGGTTTTCCGCCGGGAATTGCAATGAACAAGGAGCTCGACGTGCGCTTCAGTCTTGGGATCGAGCCCGGCGAGATCGAAACCACCATTGCGATTCTGGCGTCGGGCCGAATCAACACCGAGCCGTTGATCACGCATGTGGTGAATTTCGATAATTTGCCGCGCGCATTCGCCGCGCTGGCCGGACCGCATAATCAATGCAAGGTCATGGTCGAGTTCTGAGCTAGATTCGTTAATCACCTTCCTGCGCGCGATTAATTAGGCGCGAGCGCAAATCCGGATCGGTTGCAGCGTCGATCGCGGTCCATGCCAAACTGATCGCGCCGTCGATGACCGCGCGGTCACCCTCTTCCGTAATGCAATGCGCCGTAAATTCCGGCTGATGATTCACTGCCGGTAGCGACTTGATGCCGATGATCGGGTGGATCGCCGGAAATCTGAGCGAGACGTTGCCCATGTCGGTCGAACCGGCGCCCATTCCGCGACGTTCACGCGAACCTGGCACTTTAGGGTCCGAATCGGAGAACTCGCGGCCCAAGGCAATGCCATTTCGGTAGAACAGCGAGGCAAGATCGCGGTCGTGATGCATCTCAGCGTACGGCTGATCGCCGCCCGTAATTTCATATTTGCAGCCGGTCGCGATCGCACCCGCTTCGAAACATCGATGGACCCGAGGAAGCAATGCCTTAAGCTTCTCCAAGGATGAGGCCCGAGCGATATAGCGGGCCGAGGTATGGGCAGGAATGACGTTAGGAGCATCGCCACCCTTGGTGATAATCCCGTGGATGCGATCGGTGTGATGAATGTGCTGGCGCAGCAAGCCGACTGCCGTTTGGGCAATCGTCAGAGCGTCAGCGGCGTTGATTCCTAGCTCCGGAAATGCGGAGGCATGGGCTGTTTTGCCAGTATAGAAAACCTCAAACTGAGCAGCGGCAATTATCGGCGGAGCAACCATATCGACTGGCCCCGGATGAACCATCATCGCAGCATGCACTCCATCGAAGGCACCGCGGTCAAGCATCTGAATCTTACCGCCAGCGTTGCAGACCTCCTCGGCGGGTGTCCCAAGAACGGTAATGGTCAGACCGGCGTCATCGGCGATGCGTGCGAGCGCAAGGCCGGCGCCAGCCGCGGATGAAGCGATGATATTGTGGCCACAGGCGTGACCAATGGCTGGGAGGGCGTCGTATTCAGCGCAAATCGCGATATGCAGCGGACCGCTGCCTGCCCTCGCAGCGAATGCAGTCGGAAGGTCCGAGATTCCTCTTTCGACGTTGAATCCGGCGTCGGTCATAACTTCGCACATCCAGTCGCATGCACGCTCCTCCTCAAAACCCAATTCTGGATGGGCGTGAATCCGATGACTGAGTTCGAGGAGCTTCGTTCGCGACGTTTCGATTGATTCCCGCGCTGCACTTTTCGTATCCACCGGGCCGCTCTCCGCAGGCAAAGGCTACGTGAGTAACAGCGTTAGTGAATTCGCTCGATCTTGGCAACGGGCGAGCGATTCTCGTTGGCTCGATCTCTCTGATCGGCACCTACGGACTCGTGGGTTTGCGAACTCATTTGCCGAGATCTGAGTCCTGAGGCAGGTAACTGCAGCCTCGTGCCCACACGCCTCTGCAAGCGAGGCTTATGTCTTGTTGGAATGGCTCTAAGCCGCTATCCCTTGGATATCATGGCGAAATGTGATTTGTGCGAATTGAAGGAATACACCCCGTGGTATGCGAGCTATAAGTGGCCGTTCAAGTTCACCCTGCTCGAATGCGATTCATGCGACACTCCGATGGCGGTATTGGGCGACCATCGGGCGCAACCGACCGAGGAAGAGCGCACGTTCATGGTCGAAGCGCTTTCGATGGTGGCCCGCGTCAAATATGGGCCCGGTGAGTTCATTATCGACGGCGTGATGCGTCAAATTCCCGACCATTGTCACATGCATGCAAGGCCAACTCGCTGGCGCGGATAATCTCAGACATTAGAAGGGCTTTCAAAGAAAATTAACTCACCTACTTGGTATCTCGTTCCATCCTGTGGTATATGCGCCTACGTTCGCTGCTGGCGGTCGGCCGGGGGGCTGACGGGATAGCACGCCGCAATATTGAGGGCGGCACGAACGACTCGAGTGGAGGTTCTCGGGGGACATGGCAATCGGGACAGTCAAGTGGTTCAGCCCCAAAAAAGGGTATGGTTTCATCACAATGGACGACGGGCAGGAAGTTTTCGTCCATTACACTGCGATCGATGGGAGCGGCTTTCGTTCACTCGAGCAAGGCGAGCAAGTTGAGTTCGAGGTGGCGAATGGTCCCAAAGGATTGCAGGCGGCGAAAGTAATGCGCGCCTAGAGCGGCAGCGGCTTTTCAACGCCGTTCACATATCGCCTGAGAGCAAGGCGGGCTTGATGCGGCGGACCGTTTATAAACGGTCCGCCGCCGACTAAGATAGAGTGCCATGGGATGCGCAAGCGCCGAGGCACCGAGGACTTTCTTGCCTCGTGCGTTTACTGCGCTCTCGACGAGATCGGCGCTAGCTATCGTGGCTGGGGCTGGCTTCGCGCTGCGGGTCTACCTTTGCCTGACAAGTTATTGCATGTCAGGTGATGGAGCAGGCTATCTCGGGATGGCGCACGCTTTCGCCGCAGGCGATGTGCGTCGAGGGCTGATGGGTCTCTTCTCGCCGCTGTATCCGGCGCTGATCGCGATCGCTCATCCGTTGCTACCTAACTGGGAGATGGCGGGAAATCTGATCTCGGCAGCCTTCGGCTCGGCTGCGATAGTAACGGTCTTCGGTATGACGCGCGCAATGCTAGATCGCGGTGATCTGGCGTTGGGTGCCGCTGCGCTGATGGCGTTCCATCCGGACATGGCCGCCTACGGTGGATCGGTACGGACGGAAGCGGGATTTATCTTCCTGATGACAACCGCCGTTTGGCTGCTGATCAACGGACTGAAATTTCAGCGGCTGGCTTATATAGTAACGGCAGGATTGGTCGGAGGGATCGCTTACCTCTATCGCACCGAGGCGATCGGACTGGTGGTTTTCGGTTCTGCCTTTATCCCGTTAGGGGCGATCCTATGGGGTCGCTGGAAATTCCGCTGGGGACTAGCCGCGTCGGCCCTACTCAGCGCGGTTTTCTTAATGGTCGCCGGGCCTTATCTAGTCTTTCTCCATTCAGTCACCGGGCGTTGGTCGGTCGGCCGAGAATTCACCGCTGCGATGATTCTCGGGATGGGTACCCTGACTCCGACAACCGCCAGTTGGCGCACTTCAGGCTTTTTGCCATCGGCATCGCCGTTCGCGCCCGTCTTTACCAATCCAGGGCTCTATTTCTACAAAAGCGCGATAGCCTTTCTGGCTTCGTGGTATGGCTTTGTCCAAGCCCTTGGACTGGTTTTGACCGCATTTATGCTGGTCGGGCTATGGCAGCGGAGACGAAGCCTTTATGGAAACTTCGCCGAAGCGCTGGCCGGGCTTCTAGTTCTGTTCTATTTGACCGGATTCTCGCTCTCATACACTGGTGCGCGGTTCATGAGCCATCTGATTCCTTATACTTTTGGCTGGGTGATGGCGGGCATAGAGGCAGTTTCTTTCATGATCGGACGGCTGGCCGCGCGTCGGCGATGGCCGCAAATTCCTCAAGGTGCGCTTGCAATAATAGTCGGGATTGGATTGCTGCCGCAGGCATTGTGGCCGATCGGCTATGATCAACGAGGCTTGCGGTATGCCGGCGAGCGGATTCGCGCGGGCGACCCTTCGGGATCAGTAGTCGCCGGTTACGACGGCCGTGTTGCCTACTATGCCGGGGCGCGATTCGTCATGCTGCCGAGCGCACCGGTCCCGGACTTGTGCGGATGGCTACACGACAATCGTGCCGGCTATGTATTAGTGATGGACCGTGACGAAGGGCCACTGCACATCGGGAGCGAGGGAGACTGCCTCAAACTCGTACGGCGTTATACACGCCATCGCGATTCTTACTATGACCTTTTCGCAGTCGTTCCCGCGCATTAGTCTGGAAGAACGATGCCCCGTCACTTGTTCGCTGATCCCAATCCGGATGCGCTCGAAACTGGCGATGAAGCAGCGGCGGCCGAGCCATCGGCGATTGAACTGTCCATCGTGGTGCCAATCCACAACGAAGAAGTGGTGCTGCAGCTCTTCTTCGAGCGATTGCTGACGACACTCGAAGCAACAAACATCAAAAATTTCGAGATTATCTGCGTTAACGACGGTAGCAGCGACCGTAGCCTGGAATTCTTGCGCGAGATTAATCAACGGTTGCCGGCGGTCAAGATCATCAATTTGTCGCGTAATTTCGGCAAAGATATCGCGATCAGCGCGGGCTTCGATTATGCGTCCGGTCCGGCCGTGATTCCGATCGACGCCGACCTCCAGGATCCGCCCGAACTTATAGGCCCGATGTTGGCGAAATGGCGAGAAGGCTTCGACGTGATCTATGCGACACGTCGGCGGCGCGACGGCGATTCCTGGTTGAAGCGGACGGCTGCTCGCGCCTTTTATCACCTGTTCGATCGCATCACCGATATCCCGATTCCACACGATACCGGGGATTTCCGTCTACTCGATCGGCGCGTTGTCGATGTCTTGGTACGGCTGCCCGAGCGTACCCGCTTCATGAAGGGTCTCTTCGCCTGGGTCGGCTTCCGTCAGGCAGCGCTCGAATTTGATCGCGAGGGGCGGGCCGCGGGTCAGACGAAATGGAGCTACTGGAGGCTATGGAATTTCGCCCTCGACGCTGTCACCTCATTTAGCTCGATGCCACTCAAAGTATGGAGCTATCTAGGGCTGGTTATCTCGATTTTCGCATTCCTGTTCGCTATGTTTCTGGCCGCCCTTAAGATTATTCGCGGCATCGATGTGCCCGGCTATGCCTCGCTGATGGTTGCGGTCCTGTTTTTTGGCGGCGTGCAGTTGATTTCTCTCGGCATCATCGGCGAATACCTCGCGCGCATGTATAACGAGGTCAAAGGTCGGCCGCTCTATCTTGTGCGCGACCAATGGGGTTTCAAGGATCGCCACGACCCCTGATGGAGCGCGAACTTTACCCGTGGATGGCGGAGGTCGAAGAGCAGCATTGGTGGTTCGCGTCGCGCCGAGCAATCGTCGAACGATTCATCGCCCGCCTTGACCTGCCCGAGGACGCCGCTCTGCTCGAACCGGGATGTGGTACCGGAGGCAATTTCGCGATGCTGGCGCGTCATGGCCGGGTTTTCGCCATGGATGCCGAAACCGATGCCTTGCGCTTCGCCACCGCCTTGGGCATCGCGGAGGTGGCGTGTGGCAGCCTGCCCGATCGGATTCCATTTGGCGTGCAGGACTTCGATCTGATCCTCATGAGCGATGTGCTCGAACATCTCGACGACGACGTTGCGGCTTTGCGCGCATTGAAATCTCGACTGAAGCCGCAAGGCTCCGTGCTGGTCACCGTCCCGGCGATGCAATGGTTGTGGAGTGGGCACGATCAGGCGCATCATCATCGCCGCCGCTATTCGGCCACGACTCTGCGTAGTGTGGCGCAAGCGGGGGGACTCGATGTGGTGTACGTCGGCTACTTCAATTTTATTCTTTTCCCGATTGTTGCCGCAGTCCGGCTCACCGAGCGCCTGATGAATCGCGAGAAGGCCAGCCAAGCGTCAAAGTATACGACCATGCCTTCGCGGCCGGTCAACACGATTTTAAGACGCGTCTTTTCATCCGAACGCCATCTACTTGAAGTAATGCGAATGCCCTTCGGCATATCGCTCTTGATGCTCGCGCGTCCCTCGAGCGCCTCTTCCTCTGCAGTTTCGGCCTCATTCTATCGTGCGCATTAGCGGCTGGCGCCTGGTCGCCGAAGCGGCCGCAGTGTTCGCGGCAGCGCTCGCGTTCCTGCTGATGATGTCGCCGGCAGCGCCTTTTACTCGTGAGTTGGGTGTATGCGAATCCGGCGCGGTGCGCGACGTGCTCGCGGGTCACATCATCCTGCCGCGCTTCCTGCCCGGCCCAATAGTGCATGTACCGCCGCTCTATTGGTGGGGTGCGGCGCTCTGTGTGCGCGTCTTCGGATGGAGCGAAATCGCGCTGCGCCTTCCCTCGAT
The DNA here is from genome assembly GCA_035524095.1 of Binataceae bacterium (SeqCode). Lineage (GTDB taxonomy): Bacteria > Desulfobacterota > Binatia > Binatales > Binataceae > DATJUF01. Next base: position 25,039 of record DATKPK010000265.1, read on the forward strand.
GGTTCCTACAGCGATTACGACCGCGATCGTCTTCGCATGGGGCAGTGCCATCATCAATCGGCGCGCGGGGCTGTGGGCAGCGGTTGCTCTAACGCTATGTCATTTCACAATCGACGCGGCGCGTCAGCCGCGCATGGACGCCATACTATCGACGTTCGTCACCGCCGCAATCGTCTGCCTCGAACGTGGTCTTTTCGACCCTGACCCGATTGCCCCAATCGATCTGCTCTCGATTCAGGAGTTGCGGGCAATTTTTTTCGTACCGCCCGGCCTGTCGCTGCATCGGCATATGCTGGCGCCTGAAGACAATCGGCGCGGGCCGAGCGCTTCAAGAGTTTGGTTCAGTCTCGCAGCGCTTCTGATCGGTCTCGGAATTCTCAGCAAAGGCATTCTCGGGATTGCGCTACCCGGTCTCGCCGCGGGCCTTTATCTGATCTTCAGCGGGCGCACCCAAGAAGGGTTTCGTCCCGCACTAGTTTTGTCATTCACAGCTGGGCTCGCGATTGGGCTTGCATGGTACGTCGCAGGCTATGTGATCGACGGACGGCAATTTCTGCAGTGGCAGCTATCGATGAATTTGTGGCATCGCTTCATGCCAGTCGAAGCGGGCGGCGCAGGTTATTGCGCGCATCCGTTTTGGTATTTCGTTCCGGTGACACTTGCGGGATTCATCCCGTGGTGCGGCTATCTGCCCGCGACAGCTGTCGTATTGTGGCGCAGAAGGCACGCACTGGCCAAGCCGATAGCTTTTGCACTGTGTTGGTTCGCCGCGATCTTTCTTTTCTTCTCGGCGTCTTCAGGTAAGTGCCTAATTTATATTTTGCCGGTCTTTCCGCCGCTGGCGCTGATACTCGGCATTACGATCGATTCGATCCAGCGCGAGGCCGAAAGCAAGACGGTTGACGATCTGTACGCGCCCGCAGACACTCCCGATCGGCCGACGGCTTTAACTTTCGCCACGGGCACCGACGTGATTCTGGCGGGCGCAGCGCTGATCACGCTCGCCGGGATTGGCGTGGCGCTGCTGGGCCTACCAAATCATTTGCCGACGACGATTCATCCAACTGATCGACGGTTTCTCGAGATCTTGGCTGAACTGGCAGCTACTCACGCGATTTCACTCTATTTGTGGCTACTGGTGATGGTAGCTGCAATTCTTGTCACAGGTGCGGGATTATTCGAACATCATCCTGAACTTCAAGCCATCGGCGTAGGCCTGATCGCGGCGGCCGGCAGTCTTTTCTGGTTCGGCGTGATGAATCCCGCACTAGCGGAGCAGGAGACGCTGCGCGGCTTTGCTGAGGCAGTCACATCGCGTGTTCCTCCGGGAAGTATCGTCGGGCATATCGGGCTTGGCGATTGCGATCTGGATTTTTATTCGCCGCAGCCGCTGCCGAAAATCTTTCGCTTCCGATGTGATGAGTCCGGCTCGCTGCCGCGTTTTATCGTATTGCGCGAGGACGCTTTTGACGACATGACATCCGCACAGCGCGCCTGCCTCAAGCCAATTCTCACTTCCGCACGGGTGGACAGTCAGGGTCCGCGCTTGTTGGTCGAACGCACCAACTAACTCGCCGGTCGCACGAATGACTATTCACGGGTAGCGACGTAGTATTGGGTCCAGAGCATCCAATCGGACCGTCGGCCTTGCAATCTGCTTTCGAGCCACTGCTGAAGACGTAACCCAAAGTTGCTACCAAACTCGGCCACCGCCGGCAGATACATCCCGCTTTTAAACCGCTCGCGAATAGTAAAACCAGCCTCAGTCAACTGCCGTTCGGCCTGAGCCGCGGTCAAAAGATTAATATGCTCGGTCTCGAATATCGCCTCGCCGTAGACTTTACGCACGAGATTAATCACGCCAGGCAGGAATGCAATTTTGCAGCTCAGCTCGAGCAGACTGCGCTTTTGCGGTGTCGACAAAATCAGAACGCCACCGGGTTCGAGCAGGCGATGAATCGCGGCCAACGCGGGCGGTGAATCCGGCAGATGCTCGATTACCTCGCTGCACAGCACCAGGCTGAAGCTGCCCTCGAGCAGGAGCGAGTTACAGATATCATCGCGCAAGAGCCGCAGATTTGGATATTTGTGGGCGATTTTGCGTGCATTCTGGAGATGCGCTTCTTCTAAATCAGTGCCCACCACTTCCCTGAATAACTCGGCCAAGGCGGACAAGTAGACGCCGGCGCCGAAGCCAATTTCAAGCGCGTGATCGCCTCGCGCGTACTGGCGCAGCTTACCGATAATCCAGTCGCGGCGCGTGCGATGGAGCCATCGGCGCGTCGGATTGCTCGAATTGTAGAGAGTTTCGAGCAGTGGCAGCAGTTCGGCTTCAGTTTCCATGCAAAGTCGCGTTTGGCTCCAAAGTCCGACAATCTTAGCAAACCGTGTTCGCGTTGGCGGATTCCGCTCAGCGAATTTTTCGCGTAGCTTCGCAGTCGCCTATGGGGGCCACGGGATACAGCTCGTCTCAACCGACAGTGAAGCGCGACCGCTATGGTTTCGGCGCTGCCGCTGCTTATTTAGCCATTGCGGTCTTGTACTTCGGGCGCGATCTACTGTCTGGACTGTCGGCCGTTCGCTTCGGTCATGGTCCCGATCCATCACAGATGGTCTGGCTCTTGGCATGGTGGCCGCATGCGCTGGCCAATCGTACAAACCCATTCATTTCCCCAAATGTTTGGGCGCCGGCCGGTCTCAACTTGACTTGGGCGGTGGGGATGCCGCTCGCAAGCCTCGCGCTCGCACCGATAACCGCCTGGCTCGGTCCGATCGCCTCGTACAACCTGCTGTGCCTGACATGTCCAGTGCTCGCAGGATGGAGCGCCTATATGCTTGCCTCTCATCTCCATACGCCATGGCACGCGGCACTATTCGCCGGTTATATCTTCGGCTTCTCACCCTACATGCTCGGCGCGCTTATCGGCGGTCATCCGTACCTATCGCTGACCTTCCCGATCCCGCTGATAGCGCTGATATGCCTTAAAGCTTACTCGGGTGAGATCCGACCATGGACGTTCACGAGTATCGCCGCTTTACTTATTATCGCCGAATTCCTGTGTTCTACTGAGCTCGCCGCCACAATGGTGGCCGTCGGCGCGAGCACGCTGCTCCTAGCATGGTATCTCGCACCAGAAGATGAGCGGCGGCGAATCAGCGAACTGCTTGGTCCGTTGCTCTGGGCCAACGCGATCGCGGCCATCCTACTGACCCCTTATCTTTATTACATGCTGGCGTTCGGCGTGCCGCACGGAGCCATCAATTCGCCGGCAGCATATGCCACCGATTTGCTTAATTTCCTACTACCAACGCCCACGGTGGTAATCGGCACATTCCCATCACTCAAGACAATCACTTCACATTTCCAAGGCAATATTGGTGAAGCTGGCGGCTATATCGCAGCGCCAATGCTGCTGATTCTCGTTCTCCATTGGCGGGCTGACCGCGATGGCTGGGTCACACGATTACTTTTCCTAATGCTCGTGGTTATCGCGGTCGCAGAACTCGGCCCTCGGTTGCACATCGCAGGATTCGTTACTGTCGGAATGCCGTGGAAGCTCGCCACGCATATACCGTTGTTGCAAAACGCGCTGCCGGCCCGCCTCTCAATGTACGCATCCTTGATCGTCGCAATCATCGCCGCGCTATGGTTGACATTCGATTCGGCACCCGCGTGGTTAGAATGGCTGCTGATCGCCTCAACGATCGCCCTGTCCTTGCCGAATCTCGCGGCTGGAGCCTTCAGTGCTCCAACCGATACGCCGGACTTTTTTGCCTCAACGGTTTATCGAACTTACCTGTCCCCTGACGAAACAGTGCTGGTGCTCCCATTCAGCGTAACCGGCAACAGCATGCAATGGCTCGCACAGACCGACATGTATTTCCGATTGGCGGGCGGCAACAGTGCGATTATGCCGCGCAGTTATGAGGCGTGGCCGATCGTCAACGCCTTTCTGAGCAAAACGCTGATTCCGGATCCGACGGATCAGCTAAAAGCCTTTTGCGCGGCGCACGGTGTAACGGCGATTGCCGCTGAGGCATCACACAGCGGCCTATGGACACCTGTGCTTGCAGCGCTCGATCCGGTACCACGCACGGCAGGTGGCATGATCATCTATCGGTTGCCCGATCTGAGCGCATATCGCGGAGTCTCGGCTGTCGAGATGGAAAGTCAAGCCGACGAAGGGCGTTTCGATGCGCTCGTTGAAGGTACTCGCGCCTTTCTCACGGAAGGTGGTGACTCGGCCAGGTTGGCCCCACTTGAGTTGCAAAGGCGCGGGCTGCTGCCGACTCATTGGGTCCAAGATCCTGACGTTCGCACGAAAAGCGGTTTATTCTTAGGGCGGCTAGGGGATGGCACCATCGGCATTGGAGTCGTCGGGAGTTATGAAGCGCTACAACCTCTGATCAGGCGCTATCGCCCGATCGCCGCCAAGGTCTATTTCCCTTATCCGAAAGAGCTAGTGAGCGAGCCTCAGGGCGACACATTTATGCGTCTGCTGGTAGTCGCTTTCACGCCTGACGGGTTGAAGCATCCGACGGGGGTACTCCCTTAAACGGCAAGCCGCACGAGATTCCGGCGGCTATACTGGAGCATGGAGCATCAGCGGAACCTTATCATCGATAGATCGATGGAAGGCGGTAGCGGATGAGGATTCAGTGATGATTGCGATTCGGGAAGGCGGGAACGAACCGGCCGGCCTCGGCGATCGCGTTCGGATGCTGCTTGCGCTGACGGTATTGGCCCTGCTGATCCTGGGCTGCATTCTGGTGGCGTGGCCCTTTGTGACAGCTATTACCTGGGCGGGCATTCTCGCTTTTTCTACTTGGGGCTTTTTTGCTTATCTGCGACAGATTCTGGGTGGACGTGCGTCTTTGGCCGCATTTGTGATGACGATGATCATCGCCGCAATCATGGTCCTCCCCTTCGTGATCGTCGGCCAGAGCCTCGCAGAGAATATCGGGGATGTCGCCAACGCGATTCGCCATCCGTTTGAACATGGCCTTAGTCTTCCAGGCTGGATCAGTGACCTGCCGTATGTGGGCGTGCGTGCCGAAGCGTACGTGAATAGCCTGGCGCATGATCCCGCTGCGCGTAAAGCCGAACTCCAGAACCTGGTTGCCCCGTTGAAGCATTTCGGCGTCAGACTCGGCAAGTCACTCGGCAGTGGGATTCTTCAGATCATCCTAAGCCTGGTGATCTGTTTTTTCTTTTACCGCGATGGTGACGCGATTGCCGATCGACTCGAGCGGACAGCGCTGCAGCTCGGCGGCGACCGCGGCCATCGCCTGCTCGAAACCGCGAGTTTGACAGTGCGCGGTGTGGTCCGTGGCTTTATTGGAACGGCGATCGTCCAAGGCATCCTGATGGGATTGGGGTTCTGGGCCGCCAGCGTTCCGGGCGCCTTCCTGCTCGGTTTTCTGACTTTCGTTTTCGGCTTTGTGCCTTTCGGGCCGATGCTCCTGTGGGCCCCAGCTGCCATCTGGCTTTTTCAACAAGGATCCAATGGCTGGGCAATCTTTACGATTATCTGGGGACTAGCGATTGGCCTCGGTGCTGATCATCTACTTAAACCAATTCTCATCAGCCGCCTTGGGACGACGCCTTTGCTGATCGTGATGATCGGCGTATTTGGTGGTGCATTTGCTTTTGGTTTCCTCGGAATCTTTCTGGGTCCCACCCTGCTGGCGGCTGGATATAGTTTGCTCGACGAATGGAGTTCCGCATCCCCCTGAACCGTGCGACTGTTATGCTCAATTCACGCGGCAGACCCTAAGCTTACAGTTGAGCGCGGCAATCCCCACAATGATACGCCATAGGTTATGAAGCGCGACAATTTCGGAGCACTCGATCTAGACGTGGCGCGAACGCGGATAGTTCTATCGCTGCTCGCGATGCTATCTCTGTACGCTGACCCAAGTACCGCGGGCGGTTTATTCCATCTCACCAGCTATTCGCTGATTACCTTGCTGTGCCATCTTGGCTATAGTGCCAGTACCTATATCGTTCTGACCAAGCGGCCGGCGCCTCAATGGATATGGCCGGTCACGATTGTCCTCGACCTGACTTTCGCAACGGTGATTGCCTATCTAACGGAAGGCAAGACCAGCCCGTCTTATGTCTTCTTCGTTTTCGCCATAATTGCAGAAGGCATTCGCACCGGCTTGCGCGGCACCTTATGGATGACGCTTGCTGGTGTTGGGTTGTATCTGTTTGTGATCGGCCTGTCGGAAGGCTTCGCCGGTTATTATGTAATGCGCGCCGTCTATCTTGGCATAGCGGGATATCTGGTCGGCTTCTTCGGGCAGCAGCGTATCAACTATGAAACTCGCATGCGCGAACTCGAAGCCCAGAGCGAGCGCGAGACCATTGCACGTTCGCTGCATGACAGTTATGTGCAGTCGCTAGCGGGCGTCAACTTAAGGCTCGAGACTTGCCGCGAACTCCTGCGCCGCGGACGTTCAGATGATCTTTCGAGCCAATTGGCTGAACTACAAATCGGTGTCGCCCGCGAATATGATCAGGTGCGCAGCTATATTCGATCGCTGGCCGGACTCGATGACGGATCTCCGCACCAGTTCGAAATCGCCCCCGCCGATCCATTGGTCGAAGTCCGATCAGATTTCAGCGCACGCGGCCCTGTAGCCGAGCGGATCCTATTGATTGCACTCGAAGGACTGCGCAACGCTCGCAAGCATGCCAAGGCAAATTTAGTGACTATTGACGCCAGGGCGACTGAAGAGAATTTTATTATCATTGTGAACGACGATGGTATCGGCTTTCCGCCTGGCGCGGATCCACCGTGGACCATCGCTTCTCACGTGACGGAATCGGGAGGACAAGTGTATATCGACAGCAAACATCCTGCGAAGCTGACAATCGCGATACCGCGCGCGCCCGAAGCGAACAAAGGAATATGGCGACCAATCTAATAATCGCCGATGATCACGCGCTCTTCCGCCAGGGATTGCGTTCGCTGCTCTTGCTGCAGCCCGATATGATCGTAGCCGCGGAAGTAGAGTCGGCCGACAAACTCCCGGGAGTACTCGCTCAGAATCCCTGCGACATCCTCTTGCTTGATCTCCAGATGGATCGCTGGACTATGGACGATATTCCATCGCTCGCACAAAAAACTGCGATAATCGTCTTAACGGCGAGCGAGAGCGTCGAAAATGGCATGGCCGCGCTGCGTCTTGGGGCGCGTGCCTTGGTGCAGAAGCGTTTCGCGATCGAAACCTTGATGACAGCGATTCAGGCCGTGCTCGAAGGCAACGTTTGGATGCCACCGTCATTGCAGGCAGCCTTTACTCAACAGGATCCCGCTTCGCGCAAGCGGCTAACCCGCCGTGAATCGGAAATTATCCGCTGCGTTGCGATGGGGATGCGCAATGCTGAAGTTGCCGAACAGCTGTCGCTCAGCGAGAACACCGTCAAGACCCATCTGACTAACATATTTCAAAAACTTGGTATTCGTGACCGCCTTGGACTGACGCATTATGCGATAAAGCGCGGATTGGTCAGTGTCCGCGATCGCTGAACGCAAAGCCGCTTACATTAAACGGCCAATCGGATCTCTCACTCGCATCGGCAATGAGCATCTGCCGCAGAAATGAGCATTGCGGTTTGATCTCTTGATCTGATGTTTAGCGGAGCAATACAGAGATCGGCTGTTTTTTTGCATCCTAGGTCCGATCTTGAATAATCCTTCGGTTTGAACTGATCATCACCCGAAAGAATTAGATACTGTGAAAGGGGTTGAAGGCACACCGGTTGCTCTACCGCTGCGCTCAAACGCACTCTTTACGCGCGCTCTCCGAGCACTATTGATCGCGGTTCGAAAGGGCACGAGGTGATGCGTAAAAATCGAGCAGGATGGAGAACAACAGTGCTGTGTGAAACTATCGCGGGGACATTCAACCTCTGGCTGGAGCGATGGCGGGATCCAGTTATACGGAAGAAGGCCGGGTATCTGATCCTGGGCAAGATGATCGGCTTGGGAATCGTATTACTACTGATCTCAAAATGGTATTTGCCCAATCAGGCCTATGCCGATGCGAATCCGCCGCTGCCATCGCCGCATATCAACGCGATCAACACGGTCTGGACCCTGGTCGCTGCCTATCTAGTCTTCTGCATGCAGGTTGGCTTCGTGATGCTCGAGGCCGGCTTCGCCCGTTCGCGCGAGACGGTGAACATCCTCGTTGAGGGTATCGCCGATACTTGCATATGCGGAATCACTTTCTGGCTGTGGGGCTTTGCCTTCATGTTCGAGCCGGGTACGCCATGGATTGGGACGACCGGCTTCATGTTGCATGGCCTGCCGCCGACCTATATGAGCACCGGCGTTCCAGTTCTCGCCTATTGGGTATTCCAGTACGCATTCGCGGATACCTGTTCGACTGTTACTTCGGGCGCGATGATCGGACGCTGCGGTTTTATCGGCGACCTGCTCTATAGCGTCGGTGTGACCGGCTTTATCTATCCGATCATCGGCCATTGGGCATGGGGTCCGGATGGCTGGCTCGCCAATATGGGTCCGATTCCATTTCACGATTTCGCCGGTTCGACCGTGGTTCATTCAATCGGCGGCGTGATCTCCCTTGCAGGCGCAATCGCTCTCGGACCTCGGCTGGGACGTGTATTCAAACGCGACGGTGGCCAGCCCATGAAGCCGCACGATTTGATTATCGGTGCGACAGGAGGACTAATCCTCTGGTTCGGATGGTACGGGTTCAACCCCGGCAGTACGCTGTCGGCGCTTGACGCCGCAGGTATCGGACGCGTTTCGTTCAATACGACGCTGGCGGCTTGCTCGGCTGGTCTGACGGCACTGTTCTACTCGTACTACAAAACCGGCGGCAAATGGGATTTGGCCTTAACGGTCAATGGCTTTCTCGCCGGTCTGGTGGCAATCACTTGCCCTTGCTACTGGGTCGATCCGGAGGGCGCGTTTCTACTAGGGGCTGTCGCTGGCATCGTGGTCATCTGGGGCATCGATCTCCTGGAGTACCTGCGCATCGATGATCCGATAGGCGCTGTACCAGTGCATGCGATGGCGGGCATTTGGGGTACGTTGTCGCTCGGTCTCTTTGCCGCCGGAAAGTACGGCGCACCTACTCCGCTCGGCGCTGACACGAGCACAGTCGTAACTGGACTTTTCTACGGTGGCGGCCTCGGCGTGATGAAAGCCCAAGTCATCGGCAGCTTCTCGGTCTGCGTTGCGACCTTCATTGCTTCGATGATCTTGATGTATGCGGTCAAAGCCACCGGCACCCTGCGAGTCTCCACCGAGGGTGAGATCGAAGGTCTGGATATTCACGAGCATGGCTTCCCGGCATATCCGGAGTACGTCGTTACGGGCGACGATGGTGCGCCCAAGACGATTGACGAAGTTCCGATCGGCCGCCGAACCGGCACCAAGTTGCCTAAAGTTAAGCTGAGACAAGCTGGCTGATAACCGTCGTTTTGGCTAAAGGCCGACTCTCCGGGAGAGTCGGCCTTCTTTTGTTTCTGGTAAACGAAAAGTTTCCGGTCGCTAACGAGCGGTGGCTTACAGATTTGTTCTTGAAGAATCAGATTAGAAGACGCGGTGGATTGGCATGTGCTGCCGCCGACGCCACCAGCAAGAGTCTGGCGCCATCACTCTTGCCCGTGACTAAGCGATGGCCCGCATGCGCATCGAAGTGCGCTGAGTCTCCGGGTTCCAGCCAGTGCTCCTCATTGGCGAAAACCAAGCCCAAGCGTCCTTCCAAAACATAGAGCCATTCTTCGCCTTCGTGATGGTTGAACTTCTTGAGGTCACGGCTCGGTGGCAGCGAAACCTCGAAAGCCTGCAGATCAGCTAACTCCGCACCGCCCGACACTGGCCGGTATTTGAGGCTGTTACCAACTCGAGGTAACGTCTCACCCGCCCGTACGATCGTGCATCGAGAAGACTGCGGTTCGCTGTCGCCGAGAAGCTCGGCCAAGGGAATCCCGTAAACCCGGGCCAGCGTCAGCAGCGCCGCTAATGAAGGCTGGCGACTACCGCTTTCGAGCCGTGACAGATAGGGCTCAGACAATTCGGATCGGCTGCTAAGCTGGTCGAGGGTCCACCCATGCTGATTCCGTAATGCTTTCAGCTGCAGACCGAGGGTCGAGAGTACCTGTTCGAGCGGTTTGATAGTCGCAGCGGCTGCCATATCTTGTTTTTTTATATGCGCGATGCCCAAAGGGCAACCAAATTCACGCAATTATTCTGGCGGAAAGCCCGCGTCATGGCGAATAGGCTTGGCTCGCATGTCAAACCGGCGATACCTGATCGCCCTTATGTATAAAGCCGCCGCGCGCGACTGACGCGTAGACGCCGACGGCCGCTTGATTCGCCTGCACAGCGGCGCGAAGGATGCCAAGATCGCGGGGCAAGTCATCTAATGGCAGCGTCGTTATGACGCATCGTTTGGTCGGACGGATAATCTTCAAGCGCACTTCGTCACCGATAGCGATGGTATTGCCGATCCAAGAGTTTTCTACAAACCCCAGCTGCTCCGGCGGCGTCGCAATTACCAGATTCGGACGAAAGCGGCGCGCATCGAAAATGCTGCCAGGAAAAGCGCTATTCAGGGTTTCCAGGGACGCGGTGGTCAACAGATGGACCACTTCACCGTCGAAGAAGGTCCCCGTAGGAATTTCTTCCTCGGTCACAGGCTCCTGCTTGGCCGCGCTATCGATGTCGGGCCAAAATTTTTCGAGCTGGGGAATGTCCGGGACTTGGGTACATAGAGTGATGTCGCGTTCCAGTGCTCCAGACAGGATCGCGTCGATATCGGGCTGATCGGAGTAAACCTGCGTGCCGTTGGGAAAGGTGATCACGACTCGCGGAAGTTCCGCCTGTTCCTCAGGCTCTTCGGCCATCCTGGCCGAGAACGTGAACAGGCGGAACCATTTGCGAGGATTCTTGGCGCTGGCGATCTTGCCGGTCGAGTGCTCAATCAGTGCGTAGGCTCGGTCACCGAGAAGTCCGCGCTCATTGAAGCGGCTGCTGCTAACTTCTTCGCCTTGCATCGACTTGATCGGATAGCGCCAGATGGTCAGCACCGAACCTAGCGAGGCTTTTGACATGTACGTCTCCACGGCATGACCCACAGCCTCACTCTACACCAATAGCGGTTTGCCCTCTAGGCAATCTGCCGAATGGGAGTACGCTTCACCTCCTGACCGTGGTCGCTATAGACGCGCTGTTGAACTTCAGCCGCATAACCGGGCGTGCGCTTATGCACGAGCAGGATCCAAGTGATACCGATTGCCAAGTAGGCAAGGAAGATGTACGGGAAAATGTTCACGGGCCATGACGGCACCGGATAGACACTGCCCACCGCAGGCACGAGCAACAATGCCACGGAGGCGAGTGCCAGAACCATATCGACACCCCGCACGTTGCCGGTCTTGCGCAGATAGGCTGGCGCCGCAATCGAGATCAGGAAATAGGCGCCCAAGAAGCCGAACGCGCCGAACGTACCGGCGTCGTTGAAGACATCCAGGATCTGCATCCCAAAGATGGTGAGCATCGCAGTCGGGACCAGCAGGATCAGTGCAGCCATGAAGGTGACCGCGACATGCGGCGTACCATTGGTCTCATGCGCGTTACCGAGCACCGAAGGGAAGATTTCGTGCCGTGCCATCGGGTAAAGAATTCGTGCGCCCGAGTTGAGGCATGACAGCGCCAGCGAAAAGAAGCTGATCATCGCACCGATAGAAATCGGCGCTTTGAGCCAGGGCATACTAACTATTTCCGCGAGGATATTTAGCGGCGCGTCGACTTTGTCGAGGGTGGTCTTATAACCAATAAAGCCCAGTACTTCGGTGTATGAAACGAATACGAAGAACAAGCCGGTCAGGATCAGGCTGACGATAACTGCGCGCGGAATCGTCTTGAGCGGATTCTTTGCCTCTTCGCCAAACGCCGTAGCGCACTCGAACCCTACCAGGCTGAAGATGGCTGTAACTACACCCAACGCGACGCCCGAGAATGATGCACCATTCAAACTTAGCTGGGCATGATCAACGGTGAAGCTGTGCTTGAACAGTACGACCCAGCAAAGAAACAGAATTAGCGCGACTGAAATGCCTTCAAGTATGAGCATCAAGACGCTGGAAAGCCGGATGTCTTTGTATGCAAGCAGCCAGATGATCCCCGCGCACACCATGAAGATCAGGATGTTGGGTAATTGAAAACCCATCATACCGAAGAGCGTGTTGCAGAAAATCGTGAAGCCGGTCATGCCTGCCGTTCCGATGAACAGGTACGCCCACACCAGACACCATCCTGAGATACCGCCGGCGGTGGTACCCAAGCCCATGACCGTGTAGGCGTACATTGAGCCGGCCGAACTGGAGCGGCGTGCGAACTGATTGAGATTCAGCGCTACAAACAGCAGCATCACGGTGCCAAACAAGTAAGCTAGCCAGCTCGCATTGCCGGCACTGCTGTACATGAGCGGCACGATCAGCGCGGCCGTCATGGTCGGTGAAATCAAGGCGATTGCGAGCGAGGTGACCTCGGTGAAATTGAGGCATCCCTTTCTCAACGATCCAGTCGGTTCTTTGCTCATCAGCGTGCCCTCGAAAAACCTGGTCAGCTTGGGCCGCGACATAGTCTTGCACGGCCAGCGGACGTGTCTCTTTCACTTTTGCCCAACAGGCAAGTCGCAAGTCTGGTGCCTTGGCAAGAATCCAATGCCTTTCAGGCAATGAGTGTTGGCTGTGCGACGGATCGAGGCGATAACCACACTATCAATTGGAACAGAAAGGCCGGTTATCACGTTGGAATCGGCGGCTATTCCCCATTTTGAAGGAGCCTCCTAGCCACTCGAAAAGCTGAGATTTCTGCCAGCCGCTGGTGCTGATCACTGCACTTCACTTGGCCATCTTGCTGGCGACCGGAGAGGCAACTGCCAGAGCGATGAGCAATGCGTTTCATTCGCCAACGGTCCCTTGAGAGGAGGGCACGAGCTTTCCCTGTCTACAGCTTTAAGGGCTGCCGTTGACACGGGCTTTGCGGAGTCCAACACTAAAGGTGGATGGCAATTTTGCCGTATCGTTTCGCACGGCGGCTGGATTTCGAATCTGAACTGCGCTTGCAGGGCTCAGCGATCGTATGAGTGCTCCGTCCGTTCGGGGACGTGGAGCCACAAAGGCTCCTCGCTATACTGCCAAAATCCTTCGGATGCCTACGCCCGAGATAGTCCGGCGCAGCCAGCGGAAGCGGTTGCTTGGGCTGATGGCGATCACCACGGTGCTTGCGATAGTTGCAGCACGCGAGTACTTCGCGAACACTGAAGCTGGCGGAACGATTATCAGGCCGCGGCTGCAACCTAACGCTGTCGAAACGCGACTCCTACAGCTGGTCAATGCCGCGCGTGAGAACGCTGGCGAGAACGCGCTGATTTTTTCGCGACCACTGATGGCGGCCGCGTATTTCCATAGCGCCGATATGGCGAACGCGGATTACCTGGGTTATGACGGTCCAGCCGGTGATACCCCGGTCGACCGCGTAATTAGCCGTGGTATCGATTATCGCGAAATAGCCGAGAATCTATGCCGCCGAGATGCCGACCGACTGTCCAACCTGGCCGATCACGCTCTAGCGCAATGGCTGGCGAATCCGCACGACCGAAGTGATCTTCTAGCGCCACAGCTTCGCACAACTGCGATCGCGATTTCCCGCGCGAGTGACGGTTCATTTTATATCACCCAAGATTTTGCACGCTGAAGACCGCTTGCGGCCACGCGAAGCTACCGCGCGGGTTGTCGCTATTGCAACGCAACGGCGTGAGAGATACACCGACCCTTTCGCCTCTGATTTGAATTTTGAGATACAGACCAGCGTCTGCCACTCAGACCGTCAGAATTAAGCCGCGCACGTCCTGTCGAAAGGCTATAGCAACCCTGCGCTCGATTCCGCTATGAAATCTACTCATGCGTGAAAACAGACCGCTCGGATGGCTCTGTCGAATCCTCGCCGCTCCTTCAGCCGCAATAGAAACGGAATCACGCTGAGTTCGCGAATGAGGCGAAAATCCGCAACGTCGAGCACCGCATTGTGGGTCCTGATAGCCGCGGTAGTGCTGAACGGATGCGCCGCAGGTGCGCTCGGTCTTGGGATGCAGGGCTTACAGCTCGCCGAAGGCGGTAGTGCAATAATTGCGTCGAGTATGCAGAAAAACGACAAATCAGCCGATGAGGCCAATGACTTTGGCGTCAGTGATGAGACTCAGACGAAGAAAGAACGCAAGCTGCACGAGCAGGAGTGCAACGAATTGCTTCTGACCGCGCCGCCGGTGATCCAACTTAGAGGCCAAGCTGACGGTGCGACGAGCTGGCGCCAGCTTCATTTAGGCGGCTCTCCTGACAAACCGGTATGGGTCGTGACGCTAGGTGGCT